>NZ_VICD02000165.1 GCF_006546735.2 Marilutibacter maris
GGATCAGCGCCACCGACACCACGGCCGCGGCGATGCCGGTGGCGCCGTGGATCGCCAGGCGGCGATGTCCGTGCGCGGCCAGCACACGTTCGCGCAGGCCGGCCGGTGCCGCGGGATCGGGCAGGGCGCGCAGGTGGCGACGCAGCAGGGGGTCGTGGTCGTTCATCGGCATGCTCATCTGACAGTACGGTGGGTCCGGGGTTCGATCGGGTCCTGTTGTCGTTCCTGTTCCTGTTCGGGGGGGCCGGTGTCGGAGGGGGCGTCCAGCGTCTCACGCAGTCGGGTCAGCGCGCGCGAGAGCAGCGACTTCGACCAGCTCGGCGTGCGCCCGAAGCGCTTGGCCAGCTCGGTGTGCGACCAGCCCTCGACCTCGTGCAGCCATACCAGGGTACGGGCCTGCGGGCTGAGCCGTTGCAGCAGTGCGGTCGCGTCCACCTGTCCGGAGGGGTCGGCGTCGGGGCCGGCCCACAGCTCGCTGTCGGGGCCCTCGTCGCCGGTGTCGACATAGAGGTGGCGGTGCTCGTGGCGCAGCCGGTCGATTGCGGCATTGGCGACCACCTTCTTCAGCCACGGCCGTACCGGCCGGTCGCTGCGGACGCTGCCGATGAAGCGCAGCATCTTGACGAAGGCATCGTGGGTCAGGTCCTCGGCCGCGGCCGGGTCGCCGGTCAGGCGCAGCGCCAGCGCATGCACGGCGTCGGCATGGCGGGCATACAGTTCGGCGAATGCCTTGCGATTGCCCCAGCGGGCCTTGCGCAGCAATTCGGGTTCGTCGACGAGGTGAGTCACGGCCTGATCCATGATGGACCTGTACGGCTGGGACAGGGAAACCGTCGCACACCCGCCGCATCGGCCGCGTGATGCCCTCAGCGCCCCTGTGGCGCCTGTCGGTTACGCAGAGGTGGTAGGCAGGCGCTCAGCCCGAAGGCGTGGCCGATAGGCGGGCGTCGAGTTCGGCCAGGCGTTGCGGGGTGCCGACGTCGGTCCAGCCGCCACGGTGGTGCTCGCCGCCGATCAGGCCCGCGCCCATGTGCGCCTTCAGCACCGGGGCGAGACGGAACCGCGGCTTGCCGTCGACATGCGCGCAATCGCCGACCCGCTTCTGCCAGCCGTCCAGCAGGCGCGGACGGTAGACCCCCAGGCCGGCATAGGTGAGGCGGTGCGCGCCGTCGGCGCGCACGCGGCCGTCCTCGTCGAGCGCGAAGTCGCCGTGGGTCGCGTGGGCCGGGCGGTCGACCATCACCAGGTGGGCGAGGCCGTCGGGCTCGCGCGGCAGGCGGGCGAAGTCGTAGTCAGTCCAGACATCGCCGTTGACCAGCAGGAAGGGCGCGTCGGCGTCGGAGGTCCCGGCCAGCAGCGGCAGTGCGTGGAGCATGCCGCCGCCGGTCTCCAGCGGCGTCGCGCCTTCGTAGGCGTAGTGCAGGCGCAGGCCCCAGCGTGCGCCGTCGCCCAGCGCCCGCGGGAACTGTTCGGCCAGCCAACTGGTGTTGATCACCACGTCGCGGATGCCGCAGGCGGCGAGCTTCTCCAGGTGCCAGACGATCAGCGGCTTGCCGCCGGCGCTCAGCAACGGTTTGGGCGTGCGTTCGGTCAGCGGGCGCATGCGCTCGCCCAGGCCGGCGGCGAAGATCAGCGCCTTCATGCGCCGTCCCCCGTCGTCGCGGACGCGTCCGGCATGCGCTCGAAGGCGGGACGTATCGCCTCGTCGAGCAGCTCGCGCAGCGGCTGCAGCGGGGCATGCCGCGGCAGCACCTCGTCGAGGTAGGCGATGAAGCGCGGCGCGTCGGCGATGTAGCGCGACTTGCCGTCGCGGTGATGGAGGCGGGCGAAGATGCCGAGGATCTTCAGGTGGCGCTGCACCCCGAGCCAGTCGGCATCGCGCAGGAAGCGTTCCAGCGGCGGCACCGGCAGACCGGCGTCCAGGGCGCGGGCGTGGTAGTGCGCCAGCCATCCGTCCACCCGCGCCAGCGGCCAGTCGAGGAAGGCGTCCTTGAACAGGCTGACCGGGTCGTAGGCGATCGGCCCGGACACGCAGTCCTGGAAGTCCAGCACCGCCGGGCCGCCGGCGACCGGCATCAGATTGCGCGGCATGTAGTCGCGATGGGTCAGCACCCGCGCCTGGGCCAGCGCGTTGTCCATCAGCCGGCGCTGGACCCGTTGCAGCCGCTCGGCGTCGGCGCAATCAAGATTCACCCTGAGGTGACGGCGCAGGAACCACTCCTCGAACAGGCCGGCGTCGCGCTGCAACAGGGCCTCGCCGAACACCGGCAGGTCGGCCGGCGGCGCGATCCGCTGCAGCCGCAACAGTTGTTCGATCGCGGCGTCGAAGTGGGCATCGGCGCTGTCCGCATCGATGACCTGGGCCAGGGTCGGGCCGCCGAGGTCCTCCAACAGCAGGAAACCGGCCGCGTCGTCGCTGGCGATCACCGCCGGTACGCGCACGCGGCCGTGTTCGAGCAGGGCGTGGACGCGCAGCCACGGCCGCACGTCCTCCAGCCCGGGCGGCGCATCCATCAGGATCCGGCTTGTCAGGATCCGGCTCGTCAGGCCCCGGCTCGGCGCCGACCCGAGGGTCCGCCAGTAGCTGCGATGGCCGGCGTCGAACGACGCGCGCTCCAGTTCCAGGCCGGGATCCCCGGTGGCGGCGCGGGCCCAGGCCAGGCGGTCGTGGGCGCGCGCGTCGGTATCGGTCATGCGGGAGGGTAGGCGGTTTCCGGAACGCACAGCATAAACGCCCGACGACCACGCAGCGCGGGCACGGTGCTGTGGCCCAGCCCCCTGAGTCAGGGGGAACGATATCCGGCTACGCCCGGATATCTCCCAAAGTTTGCTGCGCAAACCTTGGGCCCCGCCGGTGCGTTTCCACACCCCCATTCGCGCCGATGGCGCGAATCGCCCCCTGACTCAGGGGGCTGGGCATCTGTCCCCATACCGTATCCCGTAGGAGCGGCGTAGGCCGCGATGGAGTCTTGCCAGAAGGCCCTGGTCGCCGCTGACGCAGCTCCTACGAAACCCACTCACAACGTCGGCGTCCCGTGGGAGCTGCGCAAGCCTCCTCCAGTCGTGGCCTGCGCTGCAGGCGTGGGAGTCAGCCCTGGGCGGCCAGCCACTCGTCGTCGGAGCCTTCGGCGACGCCCTCGAACAGGAAGGTCGACAGGTAGCGTTCGCCGGTGTCCGGCAGCATCGCCAGAATCACCGAGCCCTCCGGCGCCTTCTCGGCCACTTGCAGCGCGGCGGCGGCGGTCGCGCCGGCGGAGATGCCGACGAACACGCCTTCCTCGGCCGCCAGCCGGCGTGAGGTGTCGCGGGCGAGCTCGTCGGCGATCGGCAGGATCTGGTCGGCGATGGTGCGGCTGAGCACGTCCGGCAGGAAGTCGGGGGTCCAGCCCTGGATCTTGTGCGGCTGCCATTCCTTGCCCGACAGCAGCGCCGCGCCGGCCGGTTCGCTGGCGATCACCTGGATGTCGGGACGCGCCAGCTTGAGCACCTCGCCGGCGCCGGTGATGGTGCCGCCGGTGCCCCAGCCGCTGACGAAATAGTCCAGTCGCCGGCCGGCGAAGTCGCTGAGGATCTCCGGGCCGGTGGTCTGGCGGTGATAGGCCGGGTTGGCCTCGTTCTCGAACTGGCGGGCGAGGAACCAGCCGTGCTTGTCGGCCAGTTCCTGCGCCTTGCGCACCATGCCGCTGCCGCGCTCGGCGGCCGGGGTCAGGATCACCCGGGCGCCGTAGGCGCGCATCAGCTTGCGGCGCTCGATCGAGAAGGTCTCGGTCATCACCGCGACGAACGGATAGCCGCGCGCGGCGCAGACCATCGCCAGGGCAATGCCGGTATTGCCGCTGGTCGCCTCGATCACGGTCTGGCCGGGCTTGAGCAGGCCCTTGCGTTCGGCGTCGAGGATGATCGCCAGCGCCAGCCGGTCCTTGACCGAGCCGCCGGGGTTGAACGACTCGACCTTGGCGTAAAGGCTGACGTGGCGGGGCGCGATGCGATGGAGTTTGACGATCGGCGTGCTGCCGACGGTGTCGAGGATGCTGTCGTACAGGGCCATGGTGTGCTCCGGTGACGGGATGGGGAGAACGGAACGGGGGCGGGCCTCAGGGATGACGTGCTCCGGGGCCGGCTGCGGCCGTGGGCACGGGTCTCCCGGGCTCAGGCCGCCCAGGGAATGGCGGCGGCGTCGGGCGCGTCTTCCAGGCGCAGCGGGGCGGGCCCGAACCAGTGTAGTACCGAGGCCGAGGCGGCGACTTCACCCAGAATCAACAGCGCCGGTGCCTGCACTGCGTGCGCGGCGGCGGTCTGCGGCAACTGTGCGAGAGTGCCGACGACCACCCGCTGGCGGGCACGGGTGCCGTTCTCGACCAGGGCGAACGGGGTGTCGGCGCTGCGGCCATGGGCGATCAGCCGGTCGCGCACGCGCTCCAGCCCGGATACGCCCATGTAGAAGGCCAGGGTCTGCCGCTCCTGCGCCAGCGCCGGCCAGTCGATCGGGTCGCCGCCGTCGCGGCCGAGCGCGGTCACGAAGCGCACCGACTGGGCGTGGTCGCGATGGGTCAGCGGCACGCCCGCATAGGCGGCGCAGGCGACCGCGGCGGTGATCCCGGGCACGACTTCGAAGTCGATGCCGTGCGCGTGCAGGACCTCCAGCTCCTCGCCGCCGCGGCCGAACACGAACGGGTCGCCGCCCTTGAGTCGCACCACGCGCTTGCCGGCGCGGGCATGCTCGACCAGCATCGCGTGGATGCGCGACTGGGTGGCTTCGTGATTGCCGCCGACCTTCTTGCCGACCTCGATCAGCTCGGCGTCGCGGCGGGCCAGTGCCAGCACTTCGCGGCTGACCAGGCGGTCGTGCAGGATCACGTCGGCCTCGTTGAGCACGCGCAGGCCGCGCAGGGTCAGCAGGCCCGGATCGCCGGGCCCGGCGCCGACCAGGGCGACGCTGCCGGTGGGCACGGGAGCGGTTTCGGCCAGCGCCTGCTCGAATGCGCGTCGCGCGCCGGCGCTGTCGCCGCGACGCAGTCGCTGCGGTACCGGACCGGCGAGCAGGCGCTCGAAGAACGTGCGACGCGCGCCGATCTCGGGCCAGCGCCGGCGGATCCGTTCACGCTGAACGGTCAGCAGTTCCGCCAACTCGCCCAGCGACTCATCGAGCTGGGTCTCGAATCGTTCGCGCAGGTGCCGGGCCAGCATCGGCGCGCCACCGCCACTGGAGATCGCGATCTGCAGGCGACCGCGTTCGACCCGCGACGGCACCTGCACGCTCGACAGTTCGGCATCGTCGACCACGTTCGCCCACAGGCGTCGCGATTCGGCGGCGGCGGCGACCGCGCGGTTGACGGCCGCGTCGTCGGTGGCGGCGACGACCAGCCAGACATCGTCGAGCCAGGCCGGATCGAAGGACGCGGCCAGGTGCTCGATGTCGCCGTCGTCGACCCGTTGCGCGATCGCCGGCTCCAGCTCGGGCGCGCCGACCACGACACGGGCGCCGGCCGCGCGCAGGGCCTCGATCTTGCGCCGTGCGACCGCCCCGCCGCCGACCACGAGAACGCGGCGGTCCTGCAGGTCCAGGAACAACGGGAACAGCGCCGGCGTGCGTGCGGCGGCCGGCGCCTGGCGGGGCGTTCGCGGGTTGGAGGGGGTGTGACGAGCGGACATCGGGAGAGCGGGTGTCGGCAGTGCGGACCCCAGACGCTAGGACCCCGCCCCGGCGAGGGGAAATGAGCAATCGACCGGCAACCATGCCCAGCGGTCATAAGCGATAGCGGGCGCCACGCTGGACGGGTCATGACGCTTGGGCTAGCTTCACTGGCAGCCATGGCGGGTGGTCTCGTGCCCGTGCTCCAGGCCAGCGCGCGGCGCCGAACACGCCCGGACGCCGGCCCTCGGCATCAACGGCCGACATCACCGGACCCGATCTGCGATGACCCTGACCCAGCTCCGCTACCTTGTTGCCATCGTCGATGCCGGCCTCAACATCACCCTGGCCGCCGAGCGCGTGCACGCGACCCAGCCGGGCTTGTCCAAACAGCTCAAGCAGCTGGAGGAGGAGCTGGGGTTCCAGCTGTTCATGCGCCGCGGCCGCAGCCTGGAGGCGGTGGCGCCGGCCGGCGAACGGGTGATCGCGCATGCGCGCAGGATCCTGGAGGAAGCCGCCAACATCCGCGCCTATGCGGCCAACGAGCGCGGCGAGCACGTCGGCCGGCTGGTGCTGGCCACGACCCATACCCAGGCCCGCCATGTGTTGCCGGGCGCGATCGCGAGCATCAAGCGTGCCTATCCGCGCATCAGCGTGCACCTGGAGCCGGTCGCCGACGGCGAGGTGCTGGAACAGCTTGCCCACGGTGCCGCCGATCTGGCCGTGCTCAGTACCGCCGGCCAGGTGCCCGACGGCGGTCTGGCGGTGCCGTTGTTCCGCTGGCAGCGCAAGGTGATCGTGCCCCGGTCGCATCCGCTGGCCACGATCGGCCGCGCGCCGACCCTGATCGAGCTGTCGCGCCATCCACTGGTCAGCTACGAATCCTCGATCCGTCCGGAGTCGTCGCTGCAGCGGGCCTTCGCCGGCGAGGGCGTCGAGCCGCAACTGGCGATGACCGCGCGCGACGCCGATCTGATCAAGACCTATGTGCGCGCCGGCATGGGCGTGGGCCTGCTGGCGGAGATGGCGCTGGGCGTGCAGGAGGCGGCCGACCTGGTGGTGCTGCCGGCGCCGGCGGCGGTTCCCGAATGCATCGCCTGGGCGGTGCTGCCGCGCTCGCGGGTGTCGCGCGATTACGCGCTGGAGCTGATCCACGCGATCGCGCCGCAGATCGACCGCCACGACGTGCGACGGGTGCTGGAGGGCAATGCCGAGGCCGACTGGCCGCTGCCGCCGAGCTGGATCGAGCTGACCCAGACGCTGACCTTGTAGGCGCCGGCCGCGCAGGCTTTCGGTAGGAGCGGCTAAGTCGCGATCCCGGGGCCCTCCCATGAAACCATCGCGGCTCACGCCGCTCCTACGAGATGCGATATGGGACGGACCCGGCCCCCAGGGAGAGGCGACTCGCATCGCAGATGCGGATGGGGGTGTGGAAGCGCAACAGCGGGGCCCAAGGTTTGCGCCGCAGACTTTGGGAGATGTCCGGGCGCGGCCCGGGGATCGCGGCTCACGCCGCTCCTACGGAGCCGGTCCCGCGATTGCTGTCCTCCCGGTGGCGCCGGTCATTTCCCGCACGCCTCCCGCTGCGTGGCGCGCGTCATTTCCGATCCGGACTTCCCGCCATGCAGGACTGCCCGCCATGCCTCGTGGTTGCCGTCGGGGTTGATACCCGAGCCGACGATCACGCTGCCGTCGTTGGACGTGTCCTCCGCCCTGCGCAGGGTCCAGCCTGTCAGGTCCAGGCGGTAGTCCGTTTCAAGCACCGTCTTCAGGCGCTGCATGCCATCGGCAGCGGTCCACAGGAACGCCTCTTCGCCGTCGCCGAAATCCCCGAATCCGACCACCGTCGTTCCGCATGAGGACATGCCCTCGGCGATGAACGGAGGCCCGCCGTCGGCGACCGACAGCACCGCCGTTTCCCGGTCCGTCCATAGCACCAGATCCCCGGAGCGTGCGAACCGGGTGCCGATGTTGCCCGCCAGTGCGAAGCCTTCCGGAGAGAGGGCGCTCACCGATCCCAGGCCGGACAGGGACACCTCGCCAGATCCGCCCTCGACCCAGCGATAGGCGTCGTAGGCCGTGTCGTTCCACAGTCCCAGGCCCGCGATGACGGTAGCGTCGTCCGAAACATGCTCCGCGCGGCCCAGCACCCAGGCGCGCAGGTCGGCGCCGTGTCGGTTTTCGATCAGTTCCTGCAGGTCCTGCATGCCGTCTTCCCGCGTCCACAGGAACGCCCGCTCCCTTTCGCCGTTCCGCCACCGGCTTTGCCCGATCACGATCGAGCCGTCGCCGGAGACGCCGGACGCGCTGCAGCCCAGGTCGCCGCACGGGAAACCATTCAATCCGTGGAGCGTCCCATCCCTCCAGACAACGGCCTGCGAAGGCGATGCGCCGGTGGGGAAGAAGCGGGTGCCCACGATCGTGGAGCCGTCTGCCGAAATCGCTTCGGCCAGCGACGATGCGCCCGGCTGCGACACGCCCAGCGACTGCATCCGCCCGCCGGCCCAGCGGAACGCTTCGGTCCTGCCATCCGCGACGCTGCCTTGCCCGGCCACGGTGCTCCCGTCCGCGGATACGGCTGCGGCGAAAGAGGCGAACGTCCCACCGGGCAGATCGCCCAGTCCTTCGAACCGGGCCGATGATGATCCGGTGGTGACGCATCCGCCCAACTGCAGGACGAGGCAGGCCGACAGGGCGATCGCCGCCAGGCTGCGGCGCATGTCGATTTGCATTGGCGTCAAGACGGGGCTCCGAGGCGAGGAACGGGGCGCAGGCGTTGTCGCGGACGGTCATGGTCTCCACCTGCGACGAGTGCGGCGGACGCGGTCGCGTCCGCTGGCGTGGCGATCGCGTCAGTCGCCGTGGACCGGCCTGACGTGCACCTGCCCATCGTCGCCGGCCACGGCCACATGCCGGCCGTCGGGGGACAGGGCGACCGCGCGTATCCGCTGCTCGGAGACCTTGCCGATGCTCAGCAACTCCAGTGGCGCCAGCCGCCACACGGCATAGCGCCCCCATTCGTCCCCGGCCGCGATGCGTTTGCCGTCCGCGCTGATGGCGATGGCCTGCACCAGGGGCTGGTTGAACTTCCCGACTTCCTCGCCGGGCTCGATCAGCGGATTGAATTGGCGGGTGATGGTCTGTGTTTCCAGATCGACCACGGCTACGCCGCATCCGGTATCGTTCATGCACGAATCACCGACAACGATGCGACGTTCATCGAGAAAGCGGACGTTCCCCGCGTCTCTCAACGGCTCCAGCGAGAAGTCGGCGATCTGCTTGCCGCTGGCTACGTTCCACATCGTCAGCTCGGCATGGCCCTCCGTGCGAAAGCCGGACGGCCCGTCGTAGGTGCAGACCAGGGTGCTCCAGCCATCGTTGATGGCGCAATCGCCTTGCCGCGGCTTGCCGCCATCGAAGCGGGCGACGAGCTCACCGCTGTCGGTATCGAAGATGCCGGCACCGCTGGCGGTGGTGTTGCCCAGGATGACCCGTGCGCCATCGGGCGAGAATCCGATGCTGCTGCCGAGGCTGACATACGATCGGCTTCTCGTGCCCAGCATGTATTGCTGGCCGATCTGTCCGGTATCGACATCGATGAGACTGGCCCGGGGTTCCATGCCCTCCTGGTTGGCAAGCAGGCGGCGGCCATCGTGCGACAGGCTCATCGCAGCGACCGTCTGTTCGACCGCCGTCTCCGTCACCAGTGCATTCCCGGAAAGTTCCCAGACCTTGATCTCGCCATCCAGGCCTCCAGCGGCCAGCCGGCTGCCGTCGCCGCTGTACGCGAGGGCATGGATGGCGTCGGAGAGCCTCATGTCGGCGGCGTGGGCCGTGGGCGCCACGACGGTGGCGAGCATGAGCGGGACGAGAACGCGAAGCACTGCGGGAGCCTCCTGGTGTCGAGGGCCGTTGGGCCGGGGGCGCGCAGGATGCCACAGCGATCGCGGGCGCGACCGGGACGCGTTGCCCGCAAAGCGGAACGATGGCGCCGAATCGAATGTAGGACATACGACGCCTGTCGCGGGCGCCGGCCGCTCCTACGGAAATCGGGCTTGTACGCCGTGCGGGGACTCAGGCCGCCTGCGCGTCGTCCTCGTTGTCGAAGTGTAGGCCGCACTCGCGCTTGAGGCCGAAGAAGCGGGTGTCCTCTTCGCGCATGCCCGGTTCCAGCCGGCGGGTGGTGTGGACGTCGCCGATCGACACGTAGCCCTGGTGCCACAGCGGGTGGTAGGGCAGGTCGTGCTGGTTCAGGTATTGCCAGACGTCGCGGTCGCTCCAGTCGGCCAGCGGGTGCAGCTTCCAGCGGCCGTTGCGCAGCTCCAGCACGTCGATGTTCGCGCGGCTTTCCGACTGCGTACGGCGCAGACCGGCGATCCAGGTGCGCACGCCCAGCTCCTCGAGCGCGCGCTGCATCGGCTCGACCTTGTGGATGCGGTTGTAGCGTTCGATGCCGTCCAGGCCCTTTTCCCACAACCGGCCCAGCCGCGCTTCGGCCCAGGCGTTGCTGACCTGCGGGCGATAGACTTGAAGGTTCAGGTCCAGGCGCTCGCTCAGACCGTCGATGAAACGGTAGGTCTCGGGAAACAGGTAGCCGGTGTCGACCAGGATCACCGGGATCTTCGGCGCCTGGCGCGTCACCAGGTGCAGCGACACCGCGGCCTGGGCGCCGAAACTGGAGGACAGCGCATGCTCGCCGGCGGTGTTCTCCAGCGCCCAGGCGACGCGATCCTCGGCGCTGCGCTGGGCCAGCCAACGATTGAGCTCGGCCAGCGCCTTGGGCGACTCGGCGGCGGTGATCGGATCGGGGGGCAGACCGTTGCCGGACCTGTGCCTGGAGGACGTGCCGTTCGGGGACTGGCTCATGGGGAGACCTCGTAGTTCGAGGGATGCCGATAGGCGACGACGGCGCTGCGCACCAGGAAGTCGCCGAAGCCCTCGTCGGCCTGGCGTTCGCCGGCGTAGCGCGCGAACAGGGTGTCGAGCTCGGCGAGGATCGCGGCCTCGTCGATGTTCTCGCGGTGCAGGGTATTGAGCCGCTGGCCGCGATGGTCGGCGCCGAGCATCAGGTTGTAGCGGCCGGGGGCCTTGCCGACCAGGGCGATCTCGCCCAGGTAGGGACGCGAGCAGCCGTTCGGGCAGCCGCTGACGCGCAGATTGATCGGCGCATCGTCGAGGCCGTGCCGGCGCAGCAGGGCGTCGACCCGTGCGACCAGATCGGGGAGGTAGCGCTCGGCCTCGGCCATCGCCAGGCCGCAGGTCGGCAGCGCCACGCAGGCGATCGCGTCGCGTTGCAGCGGGCTGGCGCCGCGGTGGATGTCCAGTGCGTACACCGCGACCAGGGCGTCGACCGCCTGTCGGCGTGCGGCCGGGACGTTGGCGATCACCAGGTTCTGGTTGGCGGTCATGCGGAACTCGGCGTCCTCGTCGGCCTCGCCGAGCACGCGCGCGATCTCGCGCAGGCCGCTGAGGTGGCGGACGCCGTCGCCGTCGACGATGCGGCCGGCGGGCAGGGCCAGGGTCAGGTGCCAGCGCCCGTCCTCGCCCTCGACCCAGCCGAAGCGGTCGTTGTTGTGCTCGAACGCCCACGCCCGTGCCGGTGCGAACGCGATCCCGGCGCGTTTCTCGACCTCGGCCGTGAATGCCTCAAGGCCATGGTCGTCGATGGTGTATTTCAGGCGTGCGCGCTTGCGCAGCTCGCGGTTGCCCCAGTCGCGCTGGGTGGTGACCACGGCGGTGGCGACCGCCTTCAGCGCATCGACCGGGACGAAGCCGATCACGTTGCCCAGGCGCGGATAGGTTTCGGCATCGCCGTGGGTGGCGCCCATGCCGCCGCCGACCACGACGTTGTAGCCGGCGATCGAGGCGTTGCCGGCGGAGTCGGTATCGACGATGGCGATGAAGCCCAGGTCCTGGGCGAACACGTCGACGTCGTTGTACGGCGGTACCGCGAAACCGATCTTGAACTTGCGCGGCAGGTAGGTTTCGCCGTAGACCGGTTCGTCGATCTGGGGACCGCCGGCGACCTGTTCCTCGTCGAGCCAGATCTCGTAGTAGGCGCGGGTGTTCGGCAGCAGGTGCTCGGAGACCTCGGCCGCGTGCGCGTACACCGTCGCGTGCAGCGACGACTGGTGCGGATTGGCCGAGACCGCGACGTTGCGGTTGACGTCGCCGCAGGCGGCGAGGGTATCGATCAGCGTGGCGTTGATCGCCTGCATCGTCGCCTTCAGCTCGGTCTTGATCACGCCGTGGAACTGGAACGCCTGGCGGGTGGTGATGCGCAGGCCGCGTTCGGCGTAGGTGGTCGCGATCGCGTCCAGCTTCAGCCATTGCGACGGAGTGACCACGCCGCCGGGGGTGCGGGTGCGGATCATGAAGCTGTAGGCGGGTTCGAGTTTTGCGACCCGGCGCGCCTCGCGCACGTCGCGGTCGTCCTGCTGGTAGCTGCCGTGGTACTTGATCAGGGTCTGGTCGTCCTCGCGCAGCGACCCGGTCAGCGGATCGGCGAGGCTCTCCAGCAGGCTGCCGCGCAGGCCGGCGCTGGCGCGCTTGATGTCTTCGACCGAATGCGTGCTCATCTCAGTAGACGTCCCGGGCGTAGCGGCCCTGTTGCTGCAATTGGTTCAGATAGTCCTCGGCGTCCTCGCGCGACTTGCCGCCGTGCTCGGCGACCACATCGAGCAGGGCCGCGTGCACGTCCTTGCCCATCGCGATCGCGCCGCAGACATAGAAATGCGCGCCGTTCTCCAGCCAGTCGTAGAGCGCGCGGCCCTGTTCGCGGATGCGCTGCTGGACGTAGATCTTTCCGGCCTGGTCGCGCGAGAACGCCAGGTCGATCCGCTGCAGATGGCCGTCGCGGATCGCGCGCTGCCATTCCAACTGGTAGAGGAAGTCGGTGCGGAAGTGCGGATTGCCGAAGAACAGCCAGTTGCGCCCGTCCGCATCGATCTCGGCACGCTCCTGGACGAAGGCGCGGAACGGTGCGACGCCGGTGCCGGGGCCGACCATGATGATGTCGCGATCCGGGTCGGCCGGCAGCCGGAAGCGCTCGTTGGCCTCGACATAGACCGGCAGGCGGTCGCCCTCGGCGGTGCGGGCGAGGAAGTTCGACGCACTGCCCCAGCGGGTGCGCTCGCCGGCTTCGTATTCGATGTGGGCCACGGTCAGGTGAACCTCGTCGCCGACATGTTTCTGGCTGGAGGCGATCGAATACAGTCGCGGCGCCATCGGCCGCAGTGCGTCGACCAGAGCGTCCGCGCTCCAGTCGGCCGGATGGAGGTGCAGCAGGTCGGCGATCTGGTGGCTGTCGAACAACCGCGCGAGGTCGTCGCGGCGCTCGGGTTGCAGCAGGGCCAGCAGGTCGCCGTCGCCGGCGCGTTCGGCATGCGCGGCCAGGAACGGGCGTGACAGCCGGGTCAGTTCGCGGCGCGCGCCCAGCCATTCGCGCAGCGGACGCTCATCGCCGCCGGCCTGGACCGCGGCATCGCCGTCGAGCTTCAGCGTCGCCAGCACTTCGTCGACCAGGGCCGGCGGGTTGCGCGGCCAGATACCCAGCGCGTCGCCGGGCTGGTAGTGCAGGCCCGACCCTTCCAGCGAGAGTTCGAAATGACGCACGTCGCGGCCCTGCGGCGAGCGCGGACCGCTGGCGGCGCTCAGCCGATGGCCGGCCAGCAGTTCGGCCTGGAACGGACGATCGCGGTCGTGCGCCGGCGCGCTCTGCTGCAGCGGACGCAACGGGGTGACGGTGGCGCTGTGGGCCGGCGCGGCGGAGGCGGTAGCGGCGGCGACCAGGGTGCGGGTTTCGTCGATCGCGCGTTGCAGCCATGGGGTCGCGACACTTTCGATGTCGAGATCGGCGTCGCCACGCTCGAACAGTCGCGCCGCGCCCAGTTCGGCGAGACGTTCGTCCAGGATCCGGCCGATCTCGCAGAACTGCGGATAGCTGGAGTCGCCCAGCCCGAGCACCGCATAGCTCAATTGCGGCAACTTCGGCGCACGGCGGCCGCGGATGAATTCGACCAGTCCGATCGAGTCGTCCGGCGGGTCGCCCTCGCCCTGGGTGCTGATCACGATGTAGAGCCGCTTCTCGTCCTTCAGTTCGCGGGTCGGGTAGGCGTCGGCGCGCAGCAGGCGCACCGATGCGCCGGTGGCTTCCAGTTCCGCGGACAGCTTCTCGGCGAGTCGGCGGGCGTTGCCGGTCTGGCTACCGTAGACCACGGTCACCGTCGGCGCGGCGTCGGCAACCGGCGGGGCCGCGGCGACGGCGGCCGCGACGGTGACGCCGGCAGGCAACGCCCGGGCACGGGCGAGTCCGGCGGCATAGCCGGAGATCCACCACAGACCGGCACCGTCGAGGTCGTCGGTGAGGCGGGTCAGCAGCCCGGATTGCGCGTCGGTCAGCGGGGCGGGGGCAGGGGAGGCGGGCATCGCAGCGGTCTCGGAACCACGGTCTGGTGGAATCGAGACTAGGCAGCGCCCCGGCGCGGCGGAAAGGATCGCTGGTTATGCGGTTATGCCAATCGCGAACTTCTCGCACCGCCGTCGCCTCCCGATACTGCGTCCCCTCCCGCATCTGCCCGGTCGCGCGTCCGCGCCATGGAACTTTCCCCCGAACTGCTGCAGTACATCGCCATCGGCATTGCCGCGCAGCTGATCGACGGCGCGCTGGGGATGGCCTACGGGGTGACCGCCTCCAGCCTGTTGCTGGGACTGGGCGTGCCGCCGGCGGTCGCCAGCGCCACCGTGCATACCGCCGAGTGCTTCACCACCGGCGCGTCGGCGGCCTCGCACCATGCCTTCGGCAATATCGACAAACGCCTGTTCAGGAAACTGCTGCTCCCCGCCATCGTCGGCGCCGGGATCGGCGCCTACCTGCTGTCGAGCATCCCGGGCGAGGCGATCCGGCCCTGGGTCGCGGCCTATCTGCTGCTGATGGGCGTGGTCATCATCGTCAAGGTGTTCCGGGCGTTCCCCTCGCGCGAGGTCGCCAGCCACGTCGGACCGCTGGGGTTCTTCGGCGCACTGATCGACGCGATGGGCGGTGGCGGCTGGGGTCCGATCGTCGCCAGCAATCTGCTCGCTCGCGGCAATGCCTTCCGTTTGACCGTCGGTACCGTGAACGCGGTCGAATTTTTCGTCACCCTGACCGCCTCGCTGGTATTCCTGTTCACTCTCGGTATCAGTCACTGGCAGGTGATCCTGGGACTGGCGGCCGGCGGCGTGATCGCGGCCCCGTTCGGTGCCTGGCTGGTGAAACGGATCAACCCGAGGCCAATGCTGATCGTCGTCGGCCTGGTCGTGATCGGCCTGAGCGTCAGGACCCTTCTGAAGCATTACGGCCTGATATAGGCCAGAATGACCGGCTCAACACCATTGTCGAAGCCTGGCCGCCAGAGCCGGCCCCCAGAGAATCCAAGTCTTCCCGATGCCCAATCTCCCCGATAGCGCACTGTCCCATCTCGACCGGCTCGAGGCCGAGAGCATCCACATCCTCCGCGAGGTCGCCGCCGAGTTCCAGAATCCGGTGATGATGTACTCGGTGGGCAAGGACAGTTCGGTGCTGCTGCACCTGCTGGTCAAGGCGTTTGCCCCCGCGCGTCCGCCGATTCCGCTGCTGCATGTCGATACCGGCTGGAAGTTCCGCGAGATGATCGCGTTCCGCGACCGTCGTGCCGCCGAGACCGGGGTCGAACTGCGCACCCATACCAATCCCGATGGTCTTGCCCAGGACATCGGGCCGTTCTCCCACGGCGCCACCGTCCATACCGACGTGATGAAGACCCAGGCGCTGAAGCAGGCGCTGGACAAATGGGGCTTCGACGCCGCGATCGGCGGCGCCCGCCGCGACGAGGAGAAGTCGCGCGCCAAGGAGCGCATCTTCAGCTTTCGCAGCGCCCAGCACCGCTGGGATCCGAAGGCGCAGCGCCCGGAGCTGTGGGACGTCTACAACACGCGGGTCAACAAGGGCGAGAGCGTGCGCGTGTTTCCGCTGTCGAACTGGACCGAGCTCGACATCTGGCTCTACATCTATCGCGAGAAGATTCCGGTGCCGGAGCTTTATTTCGCCGCCGAGCGGCCGGTGGTCGAGCGCGATGGCGCGCTGATCATGGTCGACGACGCGCGCATGCCGCTGGCCGAGGGCGAGGTGCCGCGGATGCGCCGGGTGCGTTTCCGCACCCTGGGCTGCTATCCGCTGACCGGCGCGATCGATTCCGACGCCGACACGCTCGAGAAGATCATCGCCGAGATGCTGGTCGCCACCTCCTCCGAGCGCCAGGGCCGGGTCATCGATCACGACCCGACCGCATCGATGGAGATGAAGAAGCAGGAGGGTTATTTCTGATGGAGGCTTCCACCGACACCGTCAACCTGGACGCCGGGCAGGCGGTTGCCGCCTACCTCGAACAGCACGAGACCAAGGGCCTGCTGCGCTTCATCACCTGCGGCAGCGTCGACGACGGCAAGAGCACCCTGATCGGGCGTCTGCTGTACGACACCAAGCGCCTGTTCGACGACCAGCTCGCGGCGCTGGAGTCCGACAGCCGTCGCCACGGCACCCAGAACGGCGAGATCGACTACGCGCTGCTGGTGGACGGCCTGTCGGCCGAGCGCGAGCAGGGCATCACCATCGATGTCGCCTACCGTTTCTTCAGCACCGAGCAGCGCAAGTTCATCGTCGCCGACTGCCCGGGCCATGAGCAGTACACCCGCAACATGGCGACCGGCGCGTCGACCGCCGATGTCGCGGTGGTGCTGGTCGACGCCCGCAAGGGCCTGCTGACCCAGACCCGCCGGCACAGCTACATCGTGTCGCTGCTGGGCATCCGCCATGTCCTGCTGGCGGTCAACAAGATGGATCTGGTCGGCTACGACCAGGCGGTATTCGACGACATCGTCGGCGGCTACCGCGAACTGGCCGCCCAGCTCGGCATCGAGCATGTGCAGGCGGTGCCGCTGTCGGCGCTGCGGGGCGACAACCTGATCGAACGCTCGCCGCAGACCTCCTGGTACGGCGGTCCGAGCGTGCTGGAGTATCTGGAGACGGTCGATCCGCGGCGCGATCAGGCCGGGACCGGCCTGCGCCTGCCGGTGCAGTGGGTCAACCGTCCGAACCAGGACTTCCGCGGCTTCGCCGGCACCATCGCGGCGGGCACCGTCAGGCCCGGCGACAGTGTGGTCGCGCTGCCGTCCGGACGTCGCTCGCAGGTCGCGCGCATCGTGACCGCCGACGGCGATCTCGCCCATGCCGGCGCGGGCCAGGCGGTGACCCTGACCCTCACCGACGAGCTCGACATCAGCCGCGGCGACGTGATCGCCGCCAGCGCGCAGCCGCCGGAGCTGTCCGATCAGTTCGCCGCCCACCTGCTATGGATGGGCGAGCATTCGCTGCTGCCGGGGCGCCCGTACTGGCTGAAGATCGGCGCACGCACGGTCGGCGCGACGGTCACCGAGATCAAGCACAAGATCGACGTCAACACCCAGGACAGGCTGGCGGCCAAGCATCTGGAGCTGAACGAGGTCGCGTTGTGCAATCTGCACCTGGACCAGTCGATCCCGTTCGAGGCCTATCGCGACAACCGCGCGCTGGGCGGCTTCATCCTGATCGACCGGATGAGCAACGCGACCGTGGCCGCGGGCACCCTGGAGTTCGCGCTGCGTCGCGCCGGCAACATCCACTGGCAGCACGTCGATGTCGACAAGGCGGCGCGCTCGGCCAGCAAGGGCCAGGCCGCGCGCTGCGTCTGGTTCACCGGCCTGTCGGGTTCGGGCAAGTCGACGATCGCCAATCTGGTCGACAAGCGCCTGCACGCGATGGGACGGCATGCCTTCGTGCTCGACGGCGACAACGTCCGCCACGGTCTCAACAAGGACCTGGGCTTCACCGACGAGGACCGCGTCGAGAACATCCGCCGCGTCGCCGAGGTCGCCAGGCTGATGACCGATGCCGGCCTGATCGTGCTGGTCAGCTTCATCTCGCCGTTCCGCGCCGAGCGGCGGATGGCGCGCGAGCTGTTCGGCGAGGACGAGTTCATCGAGGTCTTCGTCGACACGCCGCTGGATGTCGCCGAGCAGCGCGACGTGAAGGGGCTCTACGCCAAGGCGCGCGCAGGCAAGATCCCGAACTTCACCGGCATCGACTCGCCCTATGAGCAGCCGGAGACGGCGGAACTGGTCCTGGATACCGTTTCGCAAAGCGCCGAGGACCTGGCCGAACAGGTGATACGCAAGCTGCTCGACTGACGGGCGGGGTTGCGCCGCGGCAACGAGAAAGGGCCGGATCGCGCGATCCGGCCCTTTTTCTTCCGCGACGATGGGGCGGTCAGCAGCAGCCGTGGTCGCCGTGACGGTCGCCGCTGTCGGGGGCGACCGCGGCGCCGGTGGTCTCGCCGCGCTGGCCGGCCAGGTGATGCTCGGCGATCACCCGGGCGACGCAGGCGGTGACCTTCTTGCCCATCGGGATGTGCAGGAACTCGTTCGGACCGTGCGCGTTGCTGTGCGGGCCGAGTACGCCGGTGATCATGAACTGCGCGCCGGGGAATTTCTCGCCGAGCATGCCCATGAACGGAATCGAGCCGCCTTCGCCCATGTACATCGCCGGCGCGTCGTAGAACTCGCGGCTGGCGGCGTCGATCGCCTTGTCCAGCCACGGCGACATCGCCGGCGCGTTCCAGCCGGCGGAGGCCTTTTCGAGTTCCAGCGACACCCGGGCGCCGTTGGGCGGGTCGCGCAGCAGCGCGTCGCTGAGAAGCTCGCCGGCCTGGCGGCCGTTGAGCGTCGGCGGCAACCGCAGCGACAGCTTGACCGCGGTATGCGGGCGCAGCACGTTGCCGGCCGAGTCCAGCGACGGGATGCCGCCAATGCCGGTGACCGACAGCGCCGGCCGCCAGGTGCGGTTGAGCACCAGCTCGGCAAGGTCGTCGCTCATCGGCACCAGGCCGTCGACCAGGGGGAACTTGTCGTAGACCGCGGTGCCGAGCACCTCGGCGGCGCGACGGGCCTGCTCCAGCCGCTCGGCCGGGATCTCCACGTGCAGGCCGTCCAGGGTGATCCGGCCGCTGTGTTCGTCCTCGATCCGCGACAGCAGCTGGCGCAGCACGCGGAAGCTCGACGGCACGATGCCCGACGCGTCGCCGGAGTGCACGCCCTCCTCGAGCACCTTGACCGTCAGGTTGCCGCCTGCCAGCCCGCGCAGCGAGGTCGTGCACCACAGCTGGTCGTAGTTGCCGCAGCCCGAGTCCAGGCACACCACCAGCGACGGTTTGCCGATGCGGTCGGCGAGGTGGTCCACGTAGGCGGGCAGGTCGTAGCTGCCGGACTCCTCGCAGGCCTCGATGACGATCACGCAGCGCGCATGCGGCAGCTTCTGCTCCTGCAGCGCCTTGATCGCGGTCAGCGAGCCGAAGATCGCGTAGCCGTCGTCGGCGCCGCCGCGGCCGTACAGGCGGTCGCCGCGCAGGACCGGCTTCCACGGGCCCAGGTCGTCGTCCCAACCGGTCATTTCCGGCTGCTTGTCGAGGTGGCCGTACAGCAGCACGCAGTCGTCGTCGCTGCCACCGTTGGCGGCCGGGATGTCGATGTAGATCAGCGGCGTGCGGCCTTCCAGCCGGACCACCTCCATCTGCATGCCGGGGATGTTCTGGGCGCCGGCCCAGGCGGTCATCAGCTTGACCGCGTCCTCCATGTAGCCATGCGCCACCCAGTCGGCATCGAACATCGGCGACTTGTTCGGGATGCGGATGTACTCGACGAGCTGCGGAACGATCTCGTCGTCCCACTTGCCGCCGACGAAGTTCTCGATGACGGAGGGATCGATGGGGCTGGTATCCATTGGGGGACCTCTGAACCGGGTGAACCGCCATTTTAGCGCCTGGGGCGGGTCCGGCCCGGCGGCGCCGAGTGCCGAAGCCGGGCAAATGGCCTGGCGGGGCGACGGTGCGGGGCGTCCGTGCCGGCGGGCCTAGGAAATTTCCTAGGTCGGGTCGGGAGATTTCCCGGCTGTGTTCCGGCAACTGCGCCGATACTCTGGCTCCAGGCGTCTGGGGAGACTGGTCCTGCCGCCGGACCCGCAGGGATTGGCCGTGGTCCGGAAGGCAATCAAGGACGTTCCGCAAACAGCCAACGAGAAAGGACCTCATATGAAATCCTTCCAACAGATCATGAAATCCGTCGCCCTCGCCCTGCTGCTGGTCGGCAGCGTGCTGACCGCCACCGCGGCCGCCAGCGAGAAGGTCGACATCAACACCGCCGACGCGGCCACCCTCGACCGGGTCCTGATCAATGTCGGACCGGCCAAGGCCGAGGCCATCGTCGAGTACCGCGAGGCCAATGGGCCGTTTCGCAGCGTCGAGCAACTGGCCCTGGTCAGCGGCATCGGACTGAAGACGGTCGAGAAGAACCGCGACCTGATCATGGTGGGCTACGCGGCACCGCGGCGCCCCGCCACCGGCGCGGCGCGCTCGAGTCCGGGCCGCAACTGAGCGTCAACCGGAATCGCATGGCCGGCCCGCATGGATGCGGTCACCGGACACCGTCAGGCACGGACGTCTGGCGGAATCGGGGTCAGGCCCCCGGACAGGGAAGTGCACCGCCCGCGGCGGAGGGAGTCGTCGCGGGCGGTTTTTTTCGTGGCGGTGTGCCGGCGTCGGCGAGGCGCTCCGCCCCTGGCCGGTCGTCGATGCGTTCCAGCGCTGATCCCGGCGTGGGCGGCGGCGGGACGCGGAGCGGCCTGCACCGATAGACTGCGCAGATGGATTCCGCTTCCGTCATCGGCAACATCGCCAGGGTCATTCCGTCGTTCGCATACGACCGGATCCGTTGGCGCAACGGTCTGGGCTGGACCCGGGAGGTCGCGCAAGGGCGGCTGGAGTCCGCTTCCCCGGTGGCCGAAGCGCGGCCCTCGGATGCGTGGGACTGGCGACTGTCGATTGCCGAGATCGACGCCGAAGCGCCGTTCTCCCGGTTCGACGGCATCGAGCGCGAACAGATGCTGCTGTCCGGCGAGGGCCTGCGCCTGCATGGAGACGGCATCGAGCAGGAGCTGAGACCTCCGCATCAGCGCTGGCGGTTCCGCGGCGAGGACGCGCTGGTCGGCAGTCCGCTCGACGGCCGTGTCGAGGTCGCCAACCTGATGTGGCGGCGCGAACGGGTCGACACCACGTCCTGGCACCGGCCGCTGGTGGGGCCGATGGTGATCTTCATCGAGCCGGGCAGCACCTGGCTGGTGCATCTGATCGCCGGCCAGGGCATGTTCGCCGACGCGTCAGGACTGGGACGGATAGAGGCGGGCGACACCGCGGTGCTGCCGGCGGGCGCCACGCGTCTGCGGCATGTGCTGGAGGGCGGCGGCGAGGCCTGGCTGATGCGTCTGCAGCCGCGCTGAGCGCTCCATTGCGGCGACGCGGGAGACTTCCGCCGCGGCCCCGAGGGGCGTCCCGTATCAGTAGACGTCGCGGCGGTAGCGGCCGGTCTCGATCAACTGGTCGACCGCCTCGTCGCCGAGACAGTCGCGCAGCACCGTGTCCACGCCCGGCGCCATGCCCTGCAGGCTTCCGCAGACATGGATCGCGGCGCCAGCGGCGATCCACTCGCCCAGGCGCTCGCGCTGCTCGCGCAAACGGTCCTGCACGTAGCGCTCGGGACCATGCGCCTGGCCGGAAACGGCGGTGCCGTCGCGCGAGAACGCCAGGTCGAGATGGTCGAGCCAGCCCTGCGCCTGCCATTGGCGCAACTCGTCGCCGAAGTGCAGGTCGTGGCGGCGCTGGCGCTCGCCGAACAGCAGCCAGTTGCGGGCGTGCCCGCGTTCGATCCGCGCCTGCAGCAGGGCGCGCAGGCCGGCCAGGCCGGTACCGTTGCCGATCAGGATCAGCGGGCGATCGTCGTCGTGCAGGTGGAAGGCGCGATTGCTGCGGATGCGCAGGGCGATGGGGTCGCCGATGCGCGCATGTTCGCTCAGCCAGCCGCTGCCGCTGCCCAGGCGCCCGTCGGGATGGCGCATCTGCCTGACCAGCAGGCGCAGATGGCCTTCGCCGGGTGTCGATGCGATCGAGTACTCGCGATGCGGCAGTGGCTGCAGGCCCTCGGCCACGCGCTGGGCATCGAGGCCTTCGACGTCGGCCGGCGCCGGCAGCTGCGAGCCGGCCAGACGCTCGCGCAGCGATAGCGTGGTTGCGTCGACCTCGGTCGCGGCGTCGCCGTCGACGCCGGCCATTGCCAGCCAGGCGTCGATGTCGGCGTCGGCATGGCAGGGACCGATCTCGGCGATGTCGCCGGCGCTCCAGTCGAGCAGGGCCGGGTCGTCCGGCTGCAGGCGGATCTCGAACGCGGGCCCGCCAAGGCTGCCCGGATTCAGGTGACGGCGCGCGCGCAGGCGCCACCGCTGGTAGGCCGGACGGCTCCAGTCGGGCAGATCGGTGCGCCCGGTGAGCTGGCCCAGATGCTGCTGCCACAGGCGCAGCGCGCCGGCATCGCCGTTGTCGACCTCGATCATGTCGAACAGCGGATGGGCGTGGCTGTGGCGCAGCCAGCCGTCGAGGCGATGGCCGAACGCGCAGTACGCGTCGTACTCGCGATCGCCCAGCGCGAGCAGGCCGTAGCGCAGCGAGCCCAGTGCGGCTTCGCGGTCGAGGGTGCGGCGCACGAACGGCAGTGCCGGGTCCGGCGGGTCGCCTTCGCCGGTGGTGCTGACGATGAACAGCGCCTGTGACGTGGCGGCCAGGGTCTCGGCATCGAGCCGGCCCAGCGGCACCAGACGCACGCGCTGGCCGGCCGCCTGCAAGGCCTCGACGCTCAGCCGGGCCAGTTGCTCGGCGTAGCCGGTCTGGCTGGCATGGGCGACCAGCCAGTCGACGGGACCGTCGACCATGCCCGCGGTCGCGGCGGCGTCCGCGCTCTGCCGCAGGCGGCGCGTGAGCACGATGGCGCCGGTGAACCCCGCCCACAGCCCGAACACGATGCCGGCGAACCACCAGCGGCCCGGCCCCGGATCGCGCCACTGCATCGGCTCGACCTGCCAGCGCGTCGCCAGCACCGCGACCGCGATCAGCGCGACCAGCACCAGTGCATTGCCGATCGGGCCGGCGTCGATCCGGCGCCGGCGGGGGACGGTCGCGGTCATGGCTGCAACTGCCGCTCGAACGCGGGCGTCATCCGTCGCTGGAATCCGTCGCCGTCGTGGACGAAGAACAGCACCGCCAGCCCGCGTTCGACCGCGTAGCGGTAGCCGGCGTCCGGGCCGAGCACGGTCAGCGCGGTGGCCAGCGCGTCGGCCTGCATGCACGAGGTGTGCAGCACGGTGACCGAGGCCATGCCGTGGGTCACCGGGCGTCCGCTGCGCGGATCGATGGTGTGCGAGAAGCGGCCCTGCCCGGTCTCGAAGTAGTGCCGGTAGTCGCCAGAGGTCGCCACCGCGAGGTCGTCCGGTTCCAGCACGATGCCGGACAGCTGCGGCCGTTCGTCGCCGGATGCCGGGGCATCGCGGCGATCGTCCGGTGCCGGCTGCTCGATGCCGACCCGCCAGGGCAGGCCGTCGGGCTTGCGCCCACGGGCGCGCAGCTCGCCGCCGACCTCGACCAGCCAGGCTTCGCTGCCGGTGCCGTCGAGATAGCCGGCGACGCGATCGACGCCATAGCCCTTGGCGATCGACGACAGATCCAGGTACAGCCCGCCGGGCTGGGCGACGGTGCGGGTGCGGCGGTCCAGGGCCAGGCGCTGCCAGCCGCTGCGGGCCATGACCCCGGCGATCGCCGCGTCGTCGGGTGGGGCGCTGCGTTCGCCGTCCGGGCCGAAGCCCCACAGGTTGACCAACGGCCCGACGGTGGGGTCGTAGGCGCCGCCGGTGTCGGCGGCCAACGCCAGCGCCGCGTCCAGCACCTCGAAGAAGGCTGCCGGCAGGCCGTGCACGCTGCCCGCGTCGGCGCGGTTGAAACGGCTGATGTCGCTGCCGTCCTCCCAGGTGCTCATCTGCGCGACGACCTCGTCCAGCTGCGCCTGGATGCCGGCCCGCAACCGCGCGGGCTCGGCGTCCGACACCACCCGGACCTGCCAGGTGGTGCCCATGGTGCGGCCCGACAGCTCATGCAGGCGCGCCGCTGCGGCGATCTGCGGCAACAGCAGCAGGACGAGCAGCAGGCCACCTGGCAGCAGGCCGCTCAGCGGCCGGTCGAGTCTGGGCATGACGGGACGCATGCGGCGCGCGATTTACAGCGGCAGCACTTCGAAGGTCGCCACGTAGCTGGCGCGGCGCTCGCCGGCCTGCGGCAGTGTGGTCTTGCCGTCGCTGTGGCTGGCCTCCAGCCAGTACATGCCGGCCTGCGGCCAGGTCACCGAGAACCGGCCCTGGGCGTCGGTGGTCGCCTGGATCTCGTCCTGCTGGTTCCGGTAACGGGTCGCGCCGGGCACGATCTCCACGCCCAGGCCGGCGGCGGGCTGGCCGTCGAGCAGCAATTGGAAGGTCGCCGACTCGCCGGCGTAGAGGTCGTTGGGGTGGGTGACCGGGGCCAGTTCCAGGCCGCGGCCGCTGGGCTTGAACACGGCGGTGTCCGGCTGGCCGACGGTGACGAAGGTTTCGACCCGGCCCAGGCTCTCGGAAGCCTTGACCTCGGTCGCACCGGCCGGGATCCCGCCGGCGAAGTCCTCCGCGCGTCCGCGCCAGCGGCGGTTCTCGCCGTCGAGCTTGTAGCTGGCGAACATGCCGTGGTTGACCATCGCGATCCGATAGGTGCCTTCCTGCGCCAGTTCCAGGTCGAAGGTGCTGCGCAGCTTGCCGGTGCTGCCGTTTTGCGGCTGCATCGTGCTGCCGTCCGGCGCGGTGACCTGCAGCCGCTCCAGCGGCAGCGGCAGGTGGTTGAAGTAGAACAGGTCGTTGGAGACCGCGGCATCGACGGTCATCCAGGCGCCCTTCTCCGAGAACACCGTCTGCGAGGGCTGCAGCCAGGCCTTGTGGGCGAGCGCGGCGGGCGCGGCGACCAGGGTCAGGGCGGCGGTGAGGGCGGCGGTGAGGGTGGCGCGACCGAGTTTCATCGAAGGCTCCTTGAACGACCGGCGGGCATGTCCGCCGACTGGGGTGATTGGGTGATCGGGGTACGCGGCGGCGGCGTCAGGGCTTGAGCGACAGCCGGACCAGGCCGAGCTCGCTGCTGCCGCGCGCCTGCTGCTGCGATGCGCTGGCGGCCGGCCAGGTGAAGGGAATGCTGACGACCTCGCGGCCCCCGACTTCGCGTGCGGCTTCGACGACGAGGGTGTAGTTGCCCGGAGCCAGGTCGGCCAGCGGCTTGCGCGCGCTGTCGAAGCTGACCTGGTGCTGGCCGACCGGACGGGTCGCGCCGCTGACGCCGTCGACCGGCATCCGCAGGGTGCGGCCGCTGCGCCGCCACCATTGGCGCATGTCCTTCAGCCACTTGGTGCCCTCGTTGTCGCGCATGTCGACGTCGTACCAGACCGCCAGGTTGGCGGCGACGCTGTTGTCGGGGCGCTCGATCCAGATCGCCACGTAGGGCCGGTGGTACTCGGCGACGTTGAGGCGCGGCACCTCGACGGTGATGTCCATGTCGGCGGCGGCGGCCGCGAACGGGGAGAGCAGGGCGAGCGTCAGGGCCAGGCGGGGAAGCGTCATCGTCGACTCCGGAGATGGGGATTGGTGCCGGCATGCGGCCGGCGGCCAGGAAGGGAACGCGTCAGTGCATGAAAAGGATGACAAGCACGACCGGGACCGCGAGGCCGGCGGCGACCAGCGGCCAGGTCGCGCCGCGCTGGCGCGCGTGCAGTTGCAGCAGCCACAGGCCGGTCAGCGCGAACAGCAGGCAGGCGATCGCGAAGATGTCGATGAACCAGCGCCATACCGGGCCGGTGTTGCGGCCCTTGTGCAGGTCGTTGAGCCAGGCGATGGTGCCGCGGGTGGTCAGTTCGTATTCGACGCCGCCGCTGTCGCGGTCGATCGCCAGCCAGGCGTCGCCACCGGGGCGTGGCAGCGACACGTAGACCTCGCCGTCGGACCATTCGGCCGCGCGTTCGTCGATGCGGATGCCCAGCTCGCTGTCGAGCCAGCGGCGCACGCCATTGGGCAACGGCGCGTCGCTGGCGGTCTCGCCCTGCAGGCTCTTGAGCACGCTGGCCGGCAGGGTGCCGTTGCGGCTGGAGACGCTGGGCTCGGCCTCGATCTGGGCGGCGTGATTCAGGGTGATCCCGGTGACCGTGAACAGCAGCAGGACGACCAGGCTGAGCGCGGCGCTGATCCAGTGCCACTGGTGCAGGGTGCGTAGCCAGTAACCGCGGCGCTGCTGGGCAGCGGCCAGGTCGGCATGGGTCGATGGGCTCAAGCGGGACGGTCCGGTGATCGGATCAGGGGCCCGGCATTACAGCAGAAATGAGAATGACTCGCAATTCCGAGTCTGGCGACATGCGATGCCGCCGGCCGGCTCCAGCGGGGCCGCCGCGCTACGGCTCGCTCCAGCGTCGCAGCAGGTTGTGGTAGACGCCGGTGAGGCGCAGCAGGTCCTCGCGATCGGCGTTGGCGGCGGTCAGCGACTGGATCGAACGGTCCATCTCCAGCAGCAGGCGCCGCCGGGTCTCGTCGCGGACCAGGCTCTGGACCCAGAAGAACGAGGCCAGCCGCTCGCCGCGGGTGACCGGCTCGACCCGGTGCAGGCTGCTCGACGGATAGACGATCAGGTCGCCGGCCGGCAGCTTCACCTCGTGTTCGCCGTAGGTGTCGTGGATGACCAGTTCGCCGCCGTCGTAGTCGTCGGGATCGTTGAGGAACAGCGTGCAGGACACATCGCTGCGCAGGAAACCGGTCGCCTGGCCGGCCGACGCCGCCAGCGCCATCACCGCGCCGTCGACATGGAAGCCGTACTGGCCGCCGCCGCGGTAGCAATTGAACCGCGGCGGCAGGGTGCGCGCCGGCAGCACGCTGGCGAAATACAGCGGATTGCGCGCCAGCGCGGCGAGGACCTGCTCGCCCAGCCGGTGGCGCAGCGCGGAGTCGTCGGCCAGCTGCAGGTTCGATTTGACCTGGGCGCCCTGCGCACCGACCGTGGCGCGGCCGTCGATCCACTCAGCGCCGGCCAGGGCGTCGCGCATCGACGCGACCTCGGCGGGCGTCAGGACATCGGGGATGTGCATCAGCATGGTCGTTGCTCCAGACGACGACGCCTCCCCGGGGATGGGGAGGCGTCGCGCTTCGTCGTGCCTGGCGTTCCGGCTCAGAAGCGGTAGTTGACGGTCAGCAGTGCGCTGCGCGGCTGGCCCGGGGTGTAACGGTAGCCGCTCTTGTTGATCGCCGCGACATACTCTTCGTCGAACAGATTGTAGACGTTGAGGCGGACGTCCCACTGCTCGCTGAAGCGGTAGCTTGCCACCGCGTCGAACACCCAGTAGTCGTCGGTATGGGTCGGGGTGCCGATCGCGCCGTCGGCGCCGCGGGTCAGGCCGCCGTTGTAGCGGGCGCCGCCGCCGAGCATCAGGCCGGACGCGAACTGGTAGCTGGTCCAGGCGGTGAACGCGCGGTCGGGGGTGTAGGCCAGGTCGCGGGAACCGTTGCTGGTGACCGGCGGGCCCTCGACGACCTCGGTGTCCATGGTCGTGAAGCCGGCGGAGACCGACCAGGCCTCGGTGATCTGGCCGACCGCGCTGATCTCGATGCCGCGGACCCGCTTCTCGCCGTTCTGGTAGTACTGCTGGTCGACCGGATCCTGCACGATCTCGTTCTCGATCCGGGTGTCGTACAGCGCCGCGGTGATCATCAGGTTGTCGTCGGCCAGGTTCCACTTGGCGCCGATCTCGCCGGTACGCGCTTCCTGCGGGTCGAACACCGGATTGTTGGCGTTGTTGGCCGAAGCGCTCAGCTCGAGGTTGCTGCCGCCCGGCGGCTGCTGCGAGATCGCGTAGTTGGCGTAGAGGCTGGAGTCGGCGGTCGGCTTGAACAGCGCGCCGACCTTCCAGTTGAACAGGGTGTCGGAGGTCTTCGCATTGACGTGGGGCAGGACCGTGCCGGTGGGCTGGCCGTCGCAGTCCGGGCCGCGGCGGGTACCGCAGGCGGCGAGGCTGCTGAACTCGGTGTCGTAGCGGTCGAAGCGCAGGCCGCCGTTGAGCTGCCAGCGCTCGCCGAACTTCAGGGTGTCGAAGAAGTAGACGGCGACGGTGTCGGTACGGCCATCGCTGTCGGCGCCGGTGCGGCCCCAGCGCAGGCCGCCCACGTTCGGGCTTGGGTCGTAAAGATTGGCGTCGGGCCAGGTGGTGCCGTCGAGCGCACCGATGCCGTCGTTGTCGACCTCCTCGCGGATCAGCTCGATGCCGGTGCTGAAGTCGTGCTCGACCGCGCCGGTGCGGAAGCTGCCGGTCAGGCTGGTCTGGTTGGTGGCGATCGTGTAGCGCTGGTCCTTGAACGTCGGCAGGTTGCGGGTGATCGTCCAGCCCGACGGGTCGGCGAGATCCGGGGTGGTGATGTTGACGTCGCGGACCATGAAGGCGGTCAGCATGTATTCCTGGTGGCTGCGGCCCCAGCGGGTGGTGTTGCGCAGCACCATGTCGTTGTCGAACTGGTGCTCGACCGCCAGCGTCAGCATGTCGGCGGTGACGTCGTCGAAGTCGGACAGGGTGCCGTAGAAGTTCGACGAATCGACGCGCGGCGCCTGGCCGATTTCGGGCCGGGTCGGGTCGGGGCTGGTGTAGCCGGGCAGGCCGACCGTCGGCACGCCGCCGTCGGGCAGATTGTCCTGCTGGACGTGCATGAGGTCGACATAGACCCGGGTGTTGCCATCGAGGCCGAAGCCCAGCGAGGTGGCGAGGCCCCAGCGGTTCTGCTCGATGGTGTCGCGCCCTGGCACGTCGCTGTCCTGGGCCATCAGGTTGATGCGGAAGGCGTTGCCGCTGCCGAAGGTCTGGTTCCAGTCGGCGGTGGCGCGGGTCTGGCTGTCGCTGCCGATCGACAGCGAGGTGTGGGTGCTGTCGCCGAGGAAGGGGCGCTTGGTGACGAGGTTGACCGAGCCGGTGGGCGAGCTGCGTCCGGTGTCGGTGCCGGCCGGGCCCTTGGTGACCTCGATCTGCTCGATGTTGAACACGTCGCGGGTGATCGAGCCCAGATCGCGGACACCGTCGACGAAGATGCTGCCGGAGGTATCGAAGCCGCGCATGTAGATCGCGTCGCCGGTGGTGGTGTTGCCGTTCTCGCCGACGTAGAAGGTGCCGACGCCGGGGCTGTTGCGCAGCGCCTCGGTCAGCGAGGTCGCGCCCTGCTCGTTGAACAGGTCGCTGCCGATCACGTCGATGGTCTGGGTGGTGTCGAGCAGCGGCTGGGTGAACTTCGGCGAGGAGACCGTATCGGCGCCGTAGCGCTTGACCCGATGGCCGTGGACCTGGACCTCGTCCAGGGTGGTCGCATCGGCGGCGCCCATGCCGGCGTCGCCCGAGGGGGCGGCATGCGCCGCGATCGGGGCGGCCAGTGCCAGGCTGGTCGCCAGCGTGGCGACCCCCAGATGGCGGCCAGCGGCCGAATCCTGCGGGCGGGAGGAGCGGATGGGGTGCTTGCGGCTCTTGATGTGATTCATCGAACTTCCGTCATGAATACACCCGGTCCAGACGGGGCCGGGCGTGTCTGCAAAGGGTTTCAGGACGGAGTGCCGGTTTCGGGGCAGGGCCGGTTCGGGGCGGACCCGTGGCTGCGGACAGCCCGTCGAGGGCTGCTATTTAAACGCAAGCAAGAATGATTCGCAATTGCTTCATCGTCTGGCCGGTGCCGGCGGCCGGGCGCGCGTGTCCCGCCGGGGACCGGAGCGGAGAGGCGGAAACGGTTGCGGCGCCGCCGATCGCGGCGGCGGGTTCAGTCGCGGTCGTCGCGGGTCCAGACCAGGCCGTCCTCGACCTTGGTCGGGAACTTCACCACCGGCGTGTAGGCGGGCGGATTCAGGCAGCGGCCGTCGCGTACGTCGAACTTCGACCCGTGCAGCACGCACTCGATCGTCGCCTCCTCGCCGTCGAAGGGGCCGGCCGACAGCTCGAAGTCCTCGTGCGAGCACTTGTCCTCGAGCGCGTAGTAGTCGCCGTCGTAGTTGACGACCAGGATCGGGGTGTCGCCGTCCCAGGCCACGGTCGATTCGCCGGGGAGCAGTTGCGATGTGGCGCAGACGCTGATCCAGTCGCCCATGTACGGTGTCTCGCGAGTTCGGGGGCTTGGCGCATTCGCGGCGCCGGCTGCCGGGAGGCCCAGCTTACAGCGGCTTCTCGAGTATTTCGAAGCGCAGGTCCGGGCGCTTGGGGATGCCGAAGCGCTCGTCGCCGTACGGGAACGGCTTCTTGATCCCGGTACGCCGGTAGCCGCGGCGCTCGTACCAGGCGATCAGCTCGTCGCGCACGTCGATCACCGTCATCCGCATCGTCGCCAGGCCCAGGTCCTCGCGCGCCAGGCGCTCGGCCTCGGTCAGCACGATCCGGCCCAGCCCGCCGCCCTGTGCGGTCGGGGCCACCGAGAACATGCCGAAGTAGCCGGCGCCGTCCTGTTCGGCAACATGCGCGCAGGCGATCAGCGCGTCGTCGCGGTGGGCGAGCAGGATGCGACTGCGCGGGCGGACGATGTCCTCGCGCAACACCTCCGGGTCGATGCGGTTGCCGTCGAGCAGGTCGGCTTCGGTGGTCCAGCCGGCGCGGCTGGCGTCGCCGCGGTAGGACGAGGTCACCAGCTCGACCAGGGCGGGAATGTCGGCCTCGGTCGCGAGGCTGAAGGTCAGTGCGTGCATGGCGGAATATTACCGGTGTCGACGCTTCCGTAGGAGCGGCGTAAGCCGCGATTCCCTGGCCGCGCCCGGGAATCCCCAAAGTTTGCTGCGCAAACCTTGGGCCCCGCCGTTGCGCTGCCACACCCCCATTCGCGCTGCGCGCGAATCGCCCCCTGACTCAGGGGGCTGGGGGGATGAGGCGGACGATTGCTCTTCGTAGGAGCGGCGTAAGCCGCGATGGAGCTTTCACCGTATCGTCCGATCGCGGCTTACGCCGCTCCTACGAAGGCAAAGCGCCTTGGGAAACAGGGAGGCCTACACCAACAGCCGGCGGACCTTGTCGATCGCCGCGGCGAAGGCGTCGATCTCCTCGAAGGTGTTGTAGAAGGCGAGCGATGCGCGGCAGGTCGCCGGGACCCCGAAGTGCTGCATCAGCGGGTGCGCGCAGTGGTGGCCGGAGCGGATCGCCACGCCCTCCAGGTCGAGCAGGGTCGCCAGGTCGTGGGCGTGCGCGCCCTCGACCAGGAAGCTGATCACCGCCGCCTTTTCCTTCGGCGCGCCGAAGATGCGCAGGCCGTCGATCGCCGACAGCGCCGCGGTCGCGTAGTCCAGCAGCGCCTGTTCGCGCGCCTCGATCCGTGCCATCCCCAGCGCCGACAGATAGTCCACCGCGGTGCCGAGGCCGACGAAGCCGGCGATGTTCGGGGTGCCGGCCTCGAACTTGTGCGGCGGATCGTTGAACACGGTGCCCTCGAAGCGGACCTCCTTGATCATCTCGCCGCCACCGATGAACGGCGGCATCGCCTCCAGGTGCTCGCGGCGCGCCCACAGCACGCCGGTGCCGGTGGGGCCGCTCATCTTGTGGCCGGTCAGCGCATAGAAGTCGCAGCCGATCGCGGCGATGTCGAGCGGGCGGTGCGGCGCGGCCTGGGAGCCGTCGACCAGGGTGACGATGCCGCGCCGGCGCGCTTCGCGACAGATCTTGCGGACCGGATTGACCGTGCCCAGCACGTTCGACACGTGGGTCAGCGCCAGCAGTTTCACCTCCGGGGTGAGCAGGGCGCGCAGGCCTTCGAGGTCGAGGTCGCCGCGATCGTCGAGTTCGGCGACCTTGATCGTGGCGCCGGTGCGCTGGGCGACCAGCTGCCACGGCACGATGTTGGCGTGGTGCTCCATCCGGGTCAGCACGATCGCGTCGCCCGGGCCGAGCCGGGGCAGCGCCCACGAATAGGCGACCAGGTTGATCGCGAAGGTGGTGCCGCTGCACAGCACCAGTTCGTCGGCGCGGACGTTGAGGAACTTCGCCAGCTTGCCGCGCGTGCCCTCGTAGGCTTCGGTCGCCTCAGTGCCGAGCGCATGCACCGCGCGGCTGACGTTGGCGTTGTGGCGGCGGTAGAAATCGTCGACCGCCTCGATCACCGATGCCGGCTTCTGCCCGGTGTTGGCCGAATCCAGGTAGATCAGCGGCTTGCCGTGGACCTCGCGGGTCAGCACCGGGAAGTCGGCGCGGACCTTCGCCCAATCGACCGTGGTCGCCGGGTCTGCGGGCAGCGGGGCGGACGGAACGTTCATGCGGTCTCCAGTCGGTCCAGCGCGGCGTCGAGCCGGGCAGCCAGCGCCTCGCGCAGTGCGGTGTCCTCGATCACCGTCAGGGTCTCGCGGCAGAACGCGCGGGTCAGCAGGGCGCGCGCCTGCGCCGCCGGCACGCCGCGGCTGCGCAGATAGAACAGCGCGGTCGGGTCGAGCTGGCCGACGGTGGCGCCGTGCGCGGCCTGGACCTCGTCGGCATGGATTTCCAGTACCGGCTGGCTGTCGATCTCGGCGCCGTCGCTGAGCAGAAGGTTCTTGTTCGACAACGCGGCCTCGACGCCGTCGGCGCCTTCGCGGATCACGATGCCGCCGTGGAAGGCCGCCTTCGAGCGGCCGGCGCCGAGTCCGCGCCAGGTGAGCTCGCAGCGGCTGTCGCGACCGGCATGGTCGATGCCCAGGCGGGTGTCGAGATGGCGCTTGCCGGTGGCCAGCAGCACGCCATTGGCCTGGGCGACGGCGCGTTCGCCGTGCAGGGCGATATTCAGTTCATGACGGCTCAGCGCGGCCCCCAGTTCGAGGTCGATGCGCTGGTAGCGGGCCTCGCGCGCCAGCACCGCGTCGGTACGCGAGATCGCGGTGGCGCCGGCCTCCTCGTCCTGCACGCGCGCATGCACCAGATGCGCGCGCGCGCCGAGGTGGGCGTGCAGCAGGCCGTTGCCGAGATGACGGTGGGCGCCGCTGCCCAGATGGTGTTCGACCACGGTCAGCGCCGCGCCCTCGCGCAGTTCGATCAGGTGACGCAGGTGCCAGGCACGGTCGCTGTCGGAGGTTGCGCCGACGAACACCAGATGCAGCGGTGCGGCGACGGACACGCCGGCCTCCACGCGCACCACCGCACCCTCGGCCGCCAGCGCGGCATTGAGGCGGGCGAAGACCTCGTCGCCGCGCTCGAAGCGGCGGGCGAGGAAATTGACCTCGCGCGCGTCGCCGCCGGCCAGGGCCTGCGACAGCGGTGCGACCGTGAAGCCGTCCGGCAGGCCGGCGACGTCGCTGTGGGCCTCGTCGAGGCGCCCGTTGACGAACACCAGCCGCGGCGACGGAATCGCTTCCAGCAGGGCCGGATCGATGTCGGCGACGGTCCCGTCGGCGGCGGCGAACGCGCGCCGTTCGAGCGCGCGCAGCGGTGTGTATTTCCAGGCTTCGACGCGCGCGTGCGGCATGCCGTCGCGCAGCGCGGCCTCCAGCGCGGCGGCACGGCTCTCGCCCAGGCCGGCGGCATCGCGCGCCGGCAGGGCCTGGAAGGCGTCGCGGAAGGAGTCGAGCAGGGCGGTCATCTCAGGCACCCGCTTCCGGCGCGATCCGGTCCTTGAGCCAGGCATAGCCGTGCTGCTCCAGCTCCATCGCCAGCTCGGGGCCGCCGGTCTCGACGATGCGGCCGTCGGCCAGCACGTGGACCACGTCGGGCTTGATGTAGTCGAGCAGGCGCTGGTAATGGGTGATCACCAGGAACGCGCGCTCCGGCGAACGCAGGGCGTTGACGCCCTCGGCGACGGTCTTCAGCGCGTCGATGTCGAGGCCGGAATCGGTCTCGTCGAGGATCGCCAGCCTGGGTTCCAGCAGCGCCAGCTGGAAGATCTCGTTGCGCTTCTTCTCGCCGCCGGAGAAGCCCTCGTTGACGCCGCGGTGCAGCAGTTCGTCCTTCAGGTGCAGCACCGCCAGCTTCTCGCGCACCAGCTTGAGGAACTGCATCGAATCCAGCTCGGCCTCGCCGCGCGCCTTGCGCTGGGCATTGAGGGCGGTGCGCAGGAAATAGGTGTTGTTCACCCCCGGGATCTCGACCGGGTACTGGAACGCCAGGAACACGCCGGCGGCGGCGCGCTCCTCCGGCTCCAGCGCGAGCAGGTCCTGATCGCCGAAGCTGACCGAACCGGCGGTGACTTCGTAGCCCTCGCGGCCGGCCAGGATGTTGCCCAGGGTGGACTTGCCGGCGCCGTTGGGGCCCATGATGGCGTGCACCTGGCCGGGCCGCAGCTCCAGCGACAGGCCCTTGAGGATTTCGCGTCCGCCGATGGAGGCGTGGAGGTTTTCGATCTTGAGCATGGAGTTCGCTTCGCGGGTCATTCGTGGGGCGGCCTCAACGGCCGTTGTCGTCGAGCCAGTGCTCGCGCAGGTAGCGGGTACGCTCGCGGGTCATCCGGGTCTTGGCCTCGGCGCGTTCGAGCGGGTAGATCGAGCCGTACTCGATCCTCGGGTCGACGCCATCGGCGACCGGGAACAGCGCATCGAGATCGGCGTCCCGCAGCTGGATCCACAGGCGCTGGGCATCGCGCAGCTTCTGCGCGAACAGCGCATCGTCGGGACGGCTGGCGAGCACCTGGCGATAGACGCGGTTGAGTTCGGCGTCGTCCTCGGCCAGGGCGTCGAAGGCGCAGGCGTTCATTTCCTGCTGGCTGCCCGCGGGATCGCAGACCGGTTGCTGGGCCGCTGCCAGGCCGGGCAGCGCGAGCAGGGCGATGGCCAGGCTGCGGCGGATCATCCGACCGAGCCCTCCAGCGAGACTTCCAGCAGCTTCTTGGCCTCGACCGCGAACTCCATCGGCAGCTCGCGGAACACGCTCTTGCAGAAACCGTCGACGATCATCGACACCGCGTCCTCCTCGCCGATGCCGCGCGAGCGGCAGTAGAACAGCTGGTCCTCGCTGATCTTGGAGGTGGTCGCCTCGTGCTCGACGGTCGCGGTGGGCTGCTTGACCTCGATGTAGGGGAAGGTGTGCGCGCCGCACTTCTTGCCGATCAGCAGGCTGTCGCACTGGGTGTGGTTGCGCGCGGCGACCGCGCCCTTCTCGACCTTGACCAGGCCGCGGTAGGTGTTCTGGCCGCGGCCGGCGCTGATGCCCTTGCTGATGATCTTGCTCTTGGTGCGGGCGCCGACGTGGATCATCTTGGTGCCGGTATCGGCCTGCTGGCGGTGATGGGTCAGCGCGACCGAGTAGAACTCGCCGACCGAGTCGTCGCCCAGCAGCACGCACGAGGGGTACTTCCAGGTGATCGCCGAACCGGTCTCGACCTGGGTCCAGCTGACCTTGCTGCGGGCGCCACGGCACTCGGCGCGCTTGGTCACGAAGTTGTAGATGCCGCCGCGGCCTTCCTCGTCGCCCGGATACCAGTTCTGCACGGTCGAGTACTTGATCTCGGCGTCCTCCAGCGCGACCAGCTCGACCACCGCCGCATGCAGCTGGTTCTCGTCGCGCATCGGCGCGGTGCAGCCTTCCAGGTAGGACACGTAGGCCTTGTCCTCGCACACGATCAGGGTGCGCTCGAACTGGCCGGTGTGGCCGGCGTTGATGCGGAAATAGGTGCTCAGCTCCATCGGGCAGCGCACCCCGCGCGGAATGAACACGAAGCTGCCGTCGGAGAACACCGCCGAGTTCAACGCCGCGAAGAAGTTGTCGCCGGTCGGCACCACGCTGCCCAGATACTGGCGGACCAGCTCGGGATGCTCGGCGATGGCCTCGGACATCGAGCAGAAGATGATGCCCTTCTCGGCCAGCTCCTTGCGGAAGGTGGTGCCGACCGAGACCGAGTCGAATACCGCGTCGACCGCGACGCCTGCCAGCTTGGCGCGCTCGTGCAGCGGCACGCCGAGCTTCTCGTAGGTGTCGAGCAGCTCCTGCGGCACCTCGTCCAGCGAGTTGTACTTCGGGCCCTTGGGCGCGCTGTAGTAGCTCAGCGCCTGGAAGTCGATGGCGGCGATCTGCAGCTTGGCCCAGTTCGGCATCGGCATCGTCAGCCAGTGCCGGTACGCCTGCAGGCGCCACTCGGTCATCCACTCCGGCTCGTTCTTGCGCGCGGAGAGCTGGCGGATGATGTCCTCGTCCAACCCCGGCGGCAGGCTGTCGGATTCGATGTCGGTGACGAAGCCGGCGTCGTACTTGCGGCCCAGCCGCGCGTGGATGTCGCGGTTGGCTTCGGGCAGTGCGGCGTCGGGGGCTTCGGCACGCGTTTCGATGGTTGATTCGGTGGCCATGGGGCTGCCTACTGTCGGTTCATGCATTGGCGAGGCGCAGGTCGATGCGCTTCGGGTCGGGTGGTGGGGTCGCCGGCGGCGCCAGCATCTGCGCCAGGGTCACCTCGCGCAGCGCGGCGACCACCACGTCGTTGATGCGGCGCCAGTTCGCGCGCACGCCGCACTGGCTCTCGATCGTGCAGTTGCCGGCATGCACGCTGCACTCGGTCATGCCGAGCGGGCCTTCCATCGCCTCGACGACCTCGATCAGGCTGATCCGGTCGGCGGGGCGGGCCAGGCGGTAGCCGCCGTTGGCGCCGCGAAAGCCTTCGACCAGGCCCGCCTGCGCCAGCGGTTTGAGCACCTTGGCCACGGTCGGCGCCTCCAGGCCCGCGCGATCGGCCAGCTCCGACGCGCTGAGCACGTCGTCGGGGCAGGCTGCGAGCGCGGTCAGGACGACCGTCGCGTAGTCGGTGAGCTTGGTGACGCGGAGCATGTGGGGGCGGCGCTCGTTAATCCGTACCGGAATTGTACGGATTTGGCGCGGGCAGGCCAAGGGCGGTCACCTCCGGCGTTCAGGCCCGGCGCCCCCGGGACCGCGGGCAGGGCGCATTGGCCGTTGTCATGCGATCCGGGTCAGAATGGCCGGGAGCCAACCCGGGAGTCCCCATGCCAAGCAAGATTGTCGCCCGCCGTTCCCAGATCCACGGCAACGGCGTGTTCGCGAAGGAACCGATCAGCAAGGGCGAGCGCATCGTCGAGTACAGGGGCACGCTGCGGACCCACGAGGAGGTCGATGCCGGCGATACCGGCGACGTCGGGTCCGGCCATACCTTCCTGTTCACCCTCAACGACGAGTACGTGATCGACGCCAACGTGCGCGGCAACATCGCGCGCTGGATCAACCACAGCTGCAAGCCCAACTGCGAGGCGATTCTCGACGAGGACGAGGGCGACGACCGGCGCAAGGACAAGGTCTTCATCGAGGCGGTCCGCGACATCGAGCCGGGCGAGGAGCTGTCCTATAACTACGGCATCACCCTGGCCGAGAAGCACACCAAGGAACTGAAGGCGATCTGGGCCTGCCGCTGCGGGGCCAAGAAGTGCACCGGCACGATGCTGCAGCCGAAGAAAAAGAAGAAGTCCGGCAAGAAGAAAAAGAAGAAGCATTGAGCGGCATGGCCGGCGGCGCGCCGCCTTTGTCCGATCGTGCAATGGCACGGTAACCGGGGCGGCCCCAGACTGATCGCCTGGCCGCCGCATCCGCGGCACGTCCCCCATCCGGCCTTCCCGCCGAGCAGGGAAGGAGAACCAGCGAGGAATCCGGCATGAAATCGATTGAGGGCAAGGTTGCGGTCGTCACCGGCGCCGCCAGCGGCATCGGCAGGGAGATCGCGCACGAGCTGGCGCGCGCGGGTGCGGCGGTGGTCATCGCCGATCTCAACCTGGACGGCGCGCAGGCCGTCGCCGATGCGGTCGCCGCCGCGGGCGGACGCGCGTTGGCGGTGGCGATGGACGTGACCGACGAGGATGCGGTCAACCGCGGCATCGCCGACGCGGTGCAGGCGCTCGGGCCGATCGACATCCTGGTCTCCAATGCCGGCATCCAGATCGTCAATCCGATCGAGCAGTACGGCTTCGCCGACTGGAGGAAGATGCTGGCGATCCACCTGGACGGCGCCTTCCTGACCACCCGCGCGGTGCTGCCGCACATGTACGCCGAGGGCGCCGATGGCAAGCCGCGCGGCGGCACGGTGATCTACATGGGCTCGGTGCACTCGCACCAGGCCTCCAAGCTCAAGTCCGCCTACGTGACCGCCAAGCACGGCCTGCTCGGGCTGTCGCGGACGCTGGCCAAGGAGGGCGGCGAGCGCGGCGTGCGCAGCCACGTGGTCTGCCCCGGCTTCGTACGCACCCCGCTGGTCGACAAGCAGATCCCGGAGCAGTCGAAGGAGCTGGGCATCAGCGAGGACGAGGTGATCCGCAACGTGATGCTCGGGCAGACCGTGGACGGCATCTTCACCACGGTCGAGGATGTCGCCCAGGCCGTGCGCTTCCTGTGCGAATTCCCCAGCGCGGCGCTGACCGGGCAGAGCCTGATCGTCAGCCACGGCTGGCACATGCAGTAGCGTCCGAGCGCCGCGATGGCCGCCGCGCGCGCCGAGCTGCCCGACAACGTCGCCCTGGTACTGCAGGGCGGGGGCGCGCTTGGTGCCTACCAGGCGGGCGTGTACCAGGGTCTGCACGAGGCCGGGGTGTCGCCGGCCTGGCTGGCCGGGATCTCGATCGGCGCGTTCAACACCGCGATCATCGCCGGTAATCCGCCGCAACGGCGTGTGGAAGCGCTGCGCGAGTTCTGGCAGACGATTTCCCAGCCCTACCTGTTGCCGACGACCACCCTGGGCCAGGAAGCGCGGCTGGAAGGGCTGGACGAGCATGCGCGGGCATGGCTGGATACCTGGGAGGCTTGGCGCGCCCTGGTCGAGGGCCAGCGCGGCTTCTTCCATCCGCGCGCCTGGTTCGCCGGTCTCGGCGGCCACAGCCCGTTCGATGCCGGCGGTCCCGGTGCCGCCAGCTGGTACGACACTGCGCCGATGATCCAGACCCTGGAGCGGATGATCGACTTCGACCGCCTCAACGATGGCGGCATCCGGGTGTCGGTCGGTGCGGTCAATGTCGCCAGCGGCAACCTGGAGTACTTCGACAACAGCCGGATGCGGCTGGACGCGCGCCATATCCTCGCGTCAGGTGCCTTGCCGCCGGCGTTTCCGGCGGTCGAGATCGACGGCCGCCACTACTGGGACGGTGGACTGGTCTCCAATACGCCGCTGTCCTATGTGCTGTCGGACCCGCGCCGCGCCGATACCCTGGTGTTCCAGGTCGACTTGTGGAGCGCGCGCGGCGATCTGCCGCAGAATCTGCTGGACGTGGCCGAGCGGCAGAAGGAGATCCAGTACTCCAGCCGGACCCGGATGATCACCCGCATGCAGCGGGTTGACCAGCACTACCGGCGGCTGCTGCGCGAACTGCTGGAGGTCGTGCCCGAGGCGGTGCGTGAGTCCAATCCGTGGGCGAAACATGCCGCCGAGCTGGCCTGCGGCAACCGCATCACGGTGATCCAGCTGATCTACCGCGAGCGCGCCCGGATTGGTCACTTCAAGGACTACCAGTTCGGCCGCGTCGCCCTGCGCGAACATTGGCATTCCGGCCATGTCGACATCAACCGCGCGTTGGCCCACCCGCAGTGGTTGCGCTTGCCGACCGGCGAGGATGCCTTCGTCAGCCACGATGCGACCGCCGTGGAGTCGGACTAGGCGGACCGGGACGACCGGTCCGATCCACGACGCTCTGGAACGGATGGCCCCCGGGACGCTGCCGATCCGGACACGGATGCGCGACGGGGCCGCAAGGTTGCCATGACTTGTGCCAGTCGGGGATGGCGCCGGATACGCATAGCCTGTGCGCCGATTCCGCACAGCCCCCGCCCGGCCATCTCCCATGCTCCCCAGTTCGACCCGTCCCCGCGTCCGTCGTTTCCCGTTGTCGTGCTCGTTGTTCCCGTCGCTCCTGTGCGTCGCGCTGCCGGTCGCCGCGATCGAGGTCGATGGCCGCATCGACCCTGGCGAATGGCAGGGAGCCCGTCACGTCACCGGCTTCCGCAAGGTCCAGCCGCTGAACCTTGAGCCGGGCTCGCTGGCGACCGAGGCCTGGATCATGGCGACCCCGGACGGCCTGGCGATCGCGTTCCGCAATCCGCAGCCGCAATCGGTGACCTGGACCCGGCAGAAGGTCCAGCGCGACTTCAACGCCCAGGTCGACCGGGTCAACCTGATGGTCGATTTCGACGGCGACGGCCGTACCGGCTACAACTTCACCGTCGCCTCGACCGGCGGCGTGTCCGACTCGGTCATCACCAACGAGAACCAGTTCAACGACGACTGGGACGGCCACTGGCTGCACGCGGTGTCCGAGGACGGCGACGGCTGGTCGGTCGAGATGCTGATCCCCTGGTACATCGCGCCGATGCGCAAGGGCGAGAACGGCATGCGCACGATCGGCATCCAGCTCGACCGGGTGATCGGTTCGACCGGCGAGCGCATGGCCTGGCCGGGCGCGAGCTTCGAGCGGCCGCGTTACCTGTCCGAATTCGAGCCGGTCGAGGTCACCCAGTACAGCCAGTCGCTGCTGGCGATCACCCCCTACGTGTCCGGCCTGTACGACAACATCGGCGGTTCCAGCGACTTCGAAGGCGGCCTGGACCTGTTCTGGAAGCCCAACGGCCAGTTCCAGCTGACCGCGACCGTCAACCCCGACTTCGGCCAGGTCGAGAGCGACGACCTGGTGATCAACTTCAGCGCGACCGAGACCTTCATCAGCGACAAGCGCCCGTTCTTCACCGAGAACCAGGGCCTGTTCGAGTTCACCACGCCGTCCGACGACAGCCAGCTGCTGTATACCCGCCGGGTCGGCGGTCCGGCCGACGACGGCGACGGTGCCGGCGACATCGATGCCGCGATCAAGCTCAACGGCAGCCTGGGCGGCACCAAGTACGGCGTGTTCCTGGCCGAGGAGGCCGACGATGCCGGTCGCACCTTCGCCGCGCTGCGACTGGTGCGCGACTTCCAGGGGCAGAATCTGGGTGCGATGCTGACCCGGGTCGAGCGGCCGTTCCTGGATCGCGAGGCGACCGTGTTCGGTGTCGACCACAACTGGCGGCCGAGCGACCGGGTCAGCGTCGAGTCGCGCCTGATCGGCAGTCGCATCGACGACGACGGCGAGACCGAACGCGGCTCCGGCGGCAGTGTGTTCGTCAACTACGAAATGGACGCGGGCTGGCGCCAGCAGTGGTTGGCGATGCATTTCGGCGACACCCTGCAGATCAACGACTTCGGCTATCTGGCGCGCAACAACCTCAACTACGGCCACTGGCAGGTGCAGCGCCGCTTCACCGGTCTGGAGGAGACCTCGCGCTACAGCTCCAAGGACTGGCGCGCGCGGGTCAGCCACACCTCCAACGACCATGGCCAGAGGCTCAACGACCAGTTCCGGATCAGCCGCCAGAGCCAGCTGCGCGACGGCAGTTCCGAATACATGCAGTTGAACCTCAACTCCTCGGGCGTCAACGACCGGCTGACCCGCGGCAACGGCGTGATCGAGATGCCGGCCAACTTCAACAGCTACTTCGAGTATTCGCGGCCGCGCAAGGGCGACTGGGCCTGGCTGCTCTACGCCGACGTGTTCAGCGGCGGCCTGGCCGGCAACGACAAGGTCGGCTACGACTTCGAGTTCCGTCCGACCTATTTCGTCAGCGACGCCTTCAGCATCTACGGCGGGCTCTACTACGAGCGCATCCCGGACTGGCTGGTGTGGCAGCGCGACAACCTGGTCGGCGGCTTCGACGAGCGCAGCGTGCGACTGAAGGCGGGCCTGGACTGGACCATCGACACGCGCCAGGAGCTGAGGATCAAGTTGCAGGCGATCGGTCTGGACGCGGAGTTGCAGCAGGCCTGGCGCATCGACGGCAGTGGCCGCGCGGTCGCCAGCGCCGAGCCGGTTGACGACTTCAGCGTGCGCAACCTCGGCTTCCAGATCCGCTACCGCTACGAGCTGGCGCCGTTGTCGTACCTGTACGTGGTCTATGGCCGCGGCGGCTTCGACCTGACCCAGGATGCCGACGGTCCGTTCCCGGCGCTGGAGGACAGCTTCCAGTTGCGCGACGACGAGCAGTTCCTGGTCAAGCTGTCCTACCGCTTCGAGATCTGAGCGCCACGACCGGCAGCCATGCCGCGCGCTCAGTCAGCGCGCCAGGCCTCCGGCACCAGGATCCCGAACAGCCCTTCGCGGCGGGCGCGACGGTTCAAGCGCAGCAGCGCCTTGTCGCGACTGATCAGCCAGCGGGCGCCGCCGGCCAGGGCCAGTTCGAGGAACTTCTGGTCGTCGCGATCGCGGCATTGCGGCAGGAGCTCGGCGCCCGCTGGTGCGACCTCGACGATGCGGGCGCGGGCGTCGAATGCGGTCATCAGCGCCTCGCGTCGCGGCGGCGCCAGCGCCAGCAGCGGATAGCCCAGCACCCGTCGCCACTCTTCGCGGCAGGGCTCGCTGGTGATGGCCTCGAGCCGGCCTCCGGACAACGCGGCCTCGATGGCGGCGATGCGCGGGTCGGCGAACACCAGCAGGTCGAGCCAGGCATTGGTGTCGAGGACGATGCGCGCGGGGGCAGGGGGCGGGGCCATGGCGCAGAAGGCTACCAGCTGTGGCCGAGGTGACCGCGACTCGGGCCCTGGACCGGGGTGTAAGCTGCCGCTTCCTTCGTTGACAGGATGGAATGCGCGATGCCGCTGGTCGATCCCCTGCCCGCCGATAGCGATGCCGAAGTCGCCGAACTGGCGAAGTTCTTCAACGAGACCCTGGGCTTCTGCCCCAACAGCGTGCTGACGATGATGCGGCGGCCCGCGATCGCCAAGGCCTTCATCGGCCTCAACGTGGCGGTGATGCAGAACCAGGGCCGGGTCACCAGCGCGCTGAAGCGGCTGATCGGCTATGTCTCCAGCCATGCCACCGGCTGCCGCTACTGCCAGGCGCACACGATCCGCGCCGCCGAGCGCTACGGCGCCGAGGCGACCCAGATGGAGCATGTGTGGGAGTTCCGCAGCCACCCGGCGTTCAGCGAGGCCGAGCGGGTCGCGCTGGAGTTCGCCGTCGCCGCCTCGCAGGTCCCCAATGCGGTCGAGCCGGGCCTGCATGCGCGTCTGCGCGAGCACTGGGACGATGGCGAGATCGTCGAGATCCTCGGCGTGATCGCGTTGTTCGGCTACCTCAATCGCTGGAACGATTCGATGGCGACGACCCTGGAGGAGGGCGCCGAGGCGTCCGGGCGCCAGTGGCTCGCGCATGAGGGCTGGACGCGCGGCAAGCACGTCTGAGACTGTGGCGTGGAACCCGTAGGAGCGGCGTCAGCCGCGATCCCCGGGCCACGCCCGGGAATCCCCAAAGTTTGCTACGCAAACCTTGGGCCCCGCCGTTGCGCTTCCACACCCCATTCGCGCCTGCGGCACGAATCGCCCCCTGACTCAGGGGGGAACGATATCCGGCTGCGCGCGGATATCTCCCAAAGTTTGCTTCGCAAACCTTGGGCCCCGCCGTTGCGCTTCCACACCCCCATTCGCGCCTGCGGCGCGAATCGCCCCCTGACTCAGGGGG
>NZ_VICD02000166.1 GCF_006546735.2 Marilutibacter maris
ACGCTGCGGCTGCCCGCTCGCGGCGCTGTCCGCCGGGGCGCCGCTGTGGCGGGCCTGCGGTCTGAGCGACAGGCAGGTCGCCGCGCTGCGACGGCGATCCTCGCCCTCCCTCGCCAGCGCGCTCGAGTGGCTGCGCACGCCCGGCCATCACCTGCTCGGCTGGCACGACCCGGACTATCCGCCGCTGCTGCGACGGGCCGCGTCGCCGCCCCTCGCCCTGTTCGTCGCCGGCGATCCGCTCCTGCTCTGGTACCCGGCGGTGGCGGTGGTCGGCAGCCGCCGCCCCACACCCGGCGGCCGCGACAACGCCCACCGGTTCGCCACCGCCCTGGCCCACGCCGGGCTGGCGATCGCCAGCGGCCTGGCCCATGGCATCGACACCGCCGCGCACACCGCCGCGCTGGAGGCCGGCGCCACCACCATCGCGGTCCTGGGCACCGGTCCCGACATGCCCTACCCCCGCGCCAACACCGGCCTGCACGCCCGCATCGCCGCCGCCGGGGCGGTGGTCAGCGAGCACCTGCCGGGGACCGGCCCGCGGCGGGAACACTTCCCGCGCCGCAACCGCATCCTGGCCGGGCTCACGCTCGGCACCCTGGTGGTTGAGGCGGCACGGCGCTCCGGCGCGCTGATCACCGCGCGGCTGGCGGCCGAGGCCGGCCGCGAAGTGTTCGCACTGCCCGGATCGGTCCACAACCCGATGGCCGCCGGCTGCCACCGGCTGATCCGCGACGGCGCCGCCCTGGTCGAGCACCCCGACGAGGTGACCGCCGCGCTCGGAGCGCTGGCCGCGGCCCTGGCCGGCGACCTGCGGCAACGCCTTGAACCGACGCCCGCCGCCCCCACATCCGGAGGCCGCGCCGGCGTCCATGCCGCTGTCACGGGGCCGGGCGATGATGCCTGGCGGGCCGCCCCGCGGCTGGGTCTCACCCACTCACGCGACGGCCACGACCACAACAAATTGTGGGAGGCACTGGGGCACGACCCCATCGGTATGGATCAACTGGTCGAGCGCAGTGGATTGACGACCGCCCAAGTGTCCTCCATGCTGCTGCTCATGGAGCTTGATGGACGCGTGACGGTGCAGCATGGCCGGTACTTCCGAAGCCACTGAACGGACACGGTCGGTACCCCCGCCGCGTCGGTGCACAAACCGGCGATTCATCCTGACCCAACGCGCCGCGTGCGGCGCAGGCTGAGGGAAATGAAAGAAAGCATCCTGGACGTCCTGCTGTACCTGTTCGAGCACTACTTCACCCACGAGGCGGACCTGGTCCGCGACCGCGACTCCCTCACCGGCGGCCCCCTGTTCGAGGAACTCGGACAGGCCGGCTTCAGCCCCGCCGAGATCAACAAGGCCTTCGAATGGCTCGACGCGCTGGCCCGCCAGCGCCCCAGTGCCGCGGTCGCGCGCGCCGACGGCCCGACCCGGGTCTACGCCGCGCCCGAGCTCGACCGCCTGGACACCGACTGCCGTGGCTTCCTGCTGTTCCTGGAGCAGCACGGCATCCTCGACGCCGGCCAGCGCGAGCTGGTGCTCGACCGCGCGATGGCGCTGGACCAGGACGAGGTCGACCTGGACGACCTGAAATGGGTCGTGCTGATGGTGCTGTTCAACCAGCCCGGCGCCGAGGCCGCCTACGCCTGGATGGAGACGCAGATCTTCGCCGACGAGCCCGAACCGGTGCACTGACACCGGCCGCGGTCGGCACGGCGCCCCCACTCGCGCCGGCATCGGGGAGGATGCCGGCGACGCGCGCCACCGCCGCATGGCACCATTGGCGCCAGCAGTGAGGCGCGCCGATAGCGGACGTTGGAAGAAGATCAGGGGAAATCGATGACTCAGTGGTACTACAACGACCCGGCCCGCGGCCAGGTCGGCCCGCTCGACGGCGACCGTCTGCGCGAGGCCTGGCAGCGCCGCGAACTGGCCGCCGACACCCTCGCCTGGCGCGAAGGGATGAGCCAGTGGCAGCCGCTGTCGCAGCTG
>NZ_VICD02000167.1 GCF_006546735.2 Marilutibacter maris
GCCAGCCGGTTCGAGCGCGCCTCCAGCTCGGCGTAGCTGAGCGTGACATCGCCGCAGACCACCGCCGGCGATGCCGGCGTCCGCTGCGCCTGCTCGGCGATCTGTTGCTGCACCGGGCGCGCGTCGTACGCCACCACGGTCGCATTGCGGCTGTCGCGCAGCTGGCTCAGTTCGGATTCGTCCAGCAGCGGCGCCGCCAGGTGGGGCGCGTCCAAGTCTTCCAGCAACTGCTCGAATGCCCTCAGATAATAGGCTCCGATGCGCTGGACAAAGCCCTCTTCATACAGGTCCGCGTTATAGACAAAGGCAAGGAACAGCACATCGCGACCAAGCCCTCGTGAAATGTCCACATGGAAGTCGAAGTTGGTGCGTTCGAAGCCGGACGACTCCAGAACCTCGAGCTGTGTTTCCCCGGCCGCCTCCATGTCGTTGTAGACGTGGTAATGCGTGTAATTGAACGTCACTTCATCGAAGGCGACGCCAAGATCCTGCTGGATACGGGCCAGGGGGTAACCTCGATAACCGACGCTGGCACTGGTCAGATCCGCCGTCTTCTGGATCAGCTCCCGCCACGAAGCCGGCTCGACTTTCATCGCCAACGGCAACGAATTCAGGAACAATCCCAGCCCCCGCTCGGCCCCTTCCGACTCCGGCCGCCCGTTCTGGGTAACGCAGCTCACCGCAACGTCGCGCCCGCTGAGGCTGGACAGCACCTTGTAATGAACCGCGAGCAGTACCGACTGCACCGCGACCCCCATACTCATGGACAGCGCGATCAAACGGTCCGAGATCGGCGTCAACCCTTCCAGGCGAAGGACGCCCTGTCGGACCGGAGCGCCCGCCTGACGCTCGGCCGCCACTTTCAAGCGCGGCACCTGCCTTGTCGGGGCTTCTTCCAACCGCGATGCAAAGAACTGCTTTGCTTCCGAGTCAGCCAGGAGCTTCTGTTCGGCGGCAATGAAACGCCGATAGGTCCTGTCTACTGGCTCGTCCTGCAGCGTTTCGCCCTGCAACAAGGATTCATACCGGTTGTAGAGCGCCGTTGTCAGCGAGGCCCGGCTCCAACCATCCAAAATCGCATGATGGAAGCTGATCGTGAACTGGAAGCTCTCGTCGCTGCGTAAGAACACATGGATCTGGAACAGGGGCCCATGCTCCCAATCGAAGACATAGCCCTTGTGCGCCTCCGTCCAGGACGCAAGGTGTTGTTCCTGTTCCTGTTCCGACATTGCACGCAGGTCCTCCACCTGCAGCGGTAGTGCCCCCTGCCTACGGACAAACTGCAATGGCCGCTCACCGTCCAGCCTGAAACCGGTACGTAGAATCGGGTGCTCGGCGATGCACGACGCCAACGCCTGCTCGAATGCACCGCGATTCCAGCGGAATCGCACATGATCCGAGATGATGTCGTGATAGATCCCGCTGAACTCTTCCAGTTGAGTGTGGAACACCATCCCCGCCTGCAACGCCGACAACGGGTACGCGTCCTCGACATCTTCGTCAAAGAGGCGACGCTCCGCCTCGGAAAGCAGGGCAAAGGGTTCGACATCCTTTTCTTCGCTTGCGACTCCGCGCAATCGCGGCACCAGCGATTCGATCGTGCGCGCCTGGAAGATGTCCCTGACTTCCAGCAACAGCCCTCGGGCCTTGAGCAGCGAGACCAGGCGCAGTGACAGGATCGAGTCGCCGCCCAGGCTGAAGAAGTTGTCCGCAACCCCCACGCGCTCCCGACCCAGCACCTCCTCCCACACCTCGCACAGCGTCCGCTCCACCTCCGTGCG
>NZ_VICD02000168.1 GCF_006546735.2 Marilutibacter maris
AGGCCCTTGGCATCGCGGCCGAGCGCGCCTTCGCGGGCACGCCGGTCCTGGTAACGCTGGTCAAGTCGGGCGACGAGCTGGGCGCGGGCCCTGCGGTCATCCTGCAACTGCGCGAGCTGGCGATCCAGCGCCTGGCGCGAGTCCTGCAACTGTTTCTGGCGTTCGGCGATGTCGCGCTCGACCGCGTCGAGCTCCTCCAGCGCGGCGGTGAGCTCGGCGATGCGGGCGACACGGTCGCGCTGGAGGTAGCGGTGATAGGCCAACAGCCGGTTGGCCTCGGCCACGCTGTCCTGCGACAGCAGCACCTTCAGCGGCGCCTGCCCGCCCTGGGCGTGGGCCGCGCGCAGCAACCGCGCCAGCTCCTCGCGCTGGCCCTGCATCGTCTCCCGCATCCCGGCGCGGCGCGCATGCAGCGCATCCAGCGAGGCCTGCTCGTCGGCCAGTTGCAACTCGATCTCGCGCAGGCCGCGGCTGGAGCGGCCGACCTGCTCGTCGGCCTGGCGCAACTCGCGGTTGGCGGCGCCACGCTCGCCCTCGATCCGGCGCCGCTCGGCGGCGACCGCCTTCAGCTCGCGCCGGACCTCCTGCAGCTTGCGCTCGGTCTCGCGGCTGTTCTGCGCCGGCGCCGTGGCCGCGACCGTCGCCAGCACGACGCCGGCGAGCAGGGCGAGCGTGTCGCCGCGCCGCGCGCGCATCAACCGGCCAGCAGGCTCTGCCCGCTCATCTCCGCCGGCTGCGGCAGAGCGAGCAGGTCGAGCATGGTCGGCGCGACGTCGCGCAACGCGCCGCCGCTGCGCAGCGATGCCGCGCGCGGGCCGTCGTAGACGAACGGCACCGGGCCGACGGTATGCGCGGTGTGCGCCTGGCCGGTGACCGGGTCCTTCATCATCTCCAGGTTGCCGTGATCGGCGGTGACCAGCAACGCGCCGCCGGCCGCGCGCACCGCCGCGCGGATCGCGCCGACCGCGGTGTCGACCGCCTCGGCCGCCTTGACCGCGGCCTCGAACACGCCGGTGTGGCCGACCATGTCCGGGTTGGCGATGTTGCAGACGACCACGTCGAAACGGCCCGACCCGATCGCCTCGACCAGTTTCGCGGTCAGCTCGGGGCAGCTCATTTCCGGCTGCAGGTCGTAGGTCGCGACCTGCGGGCTGGGAATCAGGATCCGCTCCTCGCCGCGGTACGGCGCCTCGCGACCGCCGCTGAAGAAGAAGGTCACGTGCGCGTACTTTTCGGTCTCGGCGATGCGCAACTGGCTCAGCGCGTTGTGCTCGAGCACCTCGCCCAGGGTGTTGCGCAGATCGTCGGGCGGGAACGCGACCGGGGCCGGCAGCCTGGCGTCGTACTCGCTCAGGCAGACGAAGCGCGACAGCACCGGCCGGCGCGCGTGGAAACCCTCGAAATCCGGCGCCACGAAGGCCGCGGTCAGCTGGCGCGCGCGGTCGGCGCGGAAGTTCATGAACACCACCGCATCGCCGTCGCGCATGGTCGCGCCGTCGTCGACCACGGTCGGCGACACGAACTCGTCGTTCTCGTCGCGGGCATAGGCGTCGGCCAGCGCGGTCATCGGATCGGGCGAGTGGTGCTCGCTGGCGGCCTCGACGATCGCGTCCCAGGCGCGGCGCACGCGGTCCCAGCGCTTGTCGCGGTCCATCGCGTAGTAGCGTCCGCTGACGGTCGCGACGCGGGCGTTGCCGGCGGCTTCGCAGGCGGCCTGCAGCGCCTTCAGGCTGGCCTCGGCCGAGCGCGGCGGGGTGTCGCGGCCATCGAGGAAGGCGTGCACGGCGACGCGTTCGACGCCCTCGCGCGCGGCCAGCGCGATCATCTCGAACAGGTGACGCTCGTGGCTGTGCACGCCACCGGGCGACAGCAACCCCATCAGGTGCAGGGTGCCGCCGCTGGCCCTGGCCGCGTTGCAGGCGGCCAGCAACTCGGCATTGGCGGCGAAGCTGCCATCCTCGATCGCGGCGTCGATCCGGGTCAGGTCCTGGTAGACGATGCGACCGGCGCCGAGGTTCATGTGGCCGACCTCGGAGTTGCCCATCTGGCCGTCCGGCAGGCCGACATGGCGGCCCTCGGTATGGATCAGGGTATGCGGCGCCTCCGCCAGCAGTGCGTCCCAGTTCGGCAGGCGGGCGGCGGCGAGCGCGTTGTCGGCGGGGTCTTCGCGGTGGCCCCAGCCGTCCAGGATCAGCAGGACGACCGGCTTGGTTCGGGCCGGCTTGGCGCGGGAGATTTCGGACACGATGGCGGGGTTCCGTGACTTCGGGCAGGGGCCCGGGGTGCATGAGAGTGCGATTGTATCGGAGCGCCCGGCGACGCGATGTCGCGACGCCTTCCGCCCGCGCCGCGGCACCGTCGGCGCCGGACAGCCGACAGACCGGCATCGGACCGCGCGTTAAACCCATCCGGCCTGCCGTGCATCACATCTGCAGACCCTTCATGAACGGATATCGCCCATGAGCCCTCCGCACACCACCGCCCCGTCCCGCCGCCGCTCCGTCGGCGCCCTCCCCCTGGCGCTGGCGCTGGCCCTGATGCCGCTGGCGGCCGCCGCCCAGCAGAGCATCGACAAGGTCAACGGCAGCATCACCGCCGAGGCCGGCCAGCAGTACGGCGACCTGGAGACCGTCAACGGCAGCATCCGGATCCACGAGAACGCCCGGGTCCGCGATGCGGAAACGGTCAACGGCAGCATCAAGGTCGCCGCGTCGGCGCATACCGGCGCTCTGGAGACCGTCAACGGCAGCATCCGCCTGGAAGAGACGGTGACCGTCGACGGCAGCATGGAAACCGTCAACGGCAGCATCTTCGTCGGCCGCCAGGGCCGGGTCTCCGGCGACGTCGAGACGGTCAACGGCGCGATCGGCCTGGTCGATGCCGATGTCGGCGGCGGCATCGAGACGGTGACCGGCGACCTGACCGTCGGCGCCGGTTCGCACGTGCGCGGCGGCATCCACTACGAAAAGCCGAGCCCGAGCCTGATCCGGATCAACACCAAGCGGCGTCCGCCGCGGGTGATCATCGGCCCGAACGCGGTGGTCGAGGGCGCGCTGCGCTTCGAGCGCGAGGTCACCCTCTACGTCCACACCAGCGCCCGCACCGGCCCGATCAGCGGTGCCACCGCGGTTCGCTACGACACCGATCGCGCGCCGGCCGAGTAGGCGCCGCGGTACGGCATGACCGGCGGCCCGGGCACGTCCGGGGCCGCCGTCGTATGATCGATCCTTCGTCCTGCATTCGCATCACGGAGGCTCCATGTCCCGCACCCCCGCCCGAACCCCGCTCTCCGCGGCCACCTCGCTGGTCGCGGCCGCGCTGGTCCTGTCGGCCTGCAGTCAACCGGCACCGGAGGCGGCGACCGACACGGCGGCACCCGCCGACGGCGCCCCCGCCCACGCGTTCAGCGCGAGCATCAACGCCGATGATTTCGCCGCACGGGTGGAGACGCTGGCTTCGGACGAGTTCGAGGGGCGCGCCCCCGGCAGCGCCGGCGAGACCCGCACGCTCGACTACCTGAAGACCCAGTTCGAGGCGATGGGCCTGAAGCCCGGCAACGGCGACAGCTGGTTCCAGGATGTGCCGATGGTCGAAACCACCGCCGACGAGTCGACCGTGCTCAAGCTCGACGTCAAGGGCGAGCCGCGCGAGCTGGCCTTCGGCAGCGACATGGTGATCGGCACCCGCACCGGGCAACCGGAGGTGAAGATCGATGCCAGCGAGCTGGTGTTCGTCGGTTACGGCGTCAACGCGCCCGAGCAGGGCTGGAACGACTACGCCGGCGTCGACGTCAAGGGCAAGACCGTGGTCATGTTCGTCAACGACCCGGGCTTCCATGCCAAGGACGCGTCGCTGTTCGAAGGCAAGCGGATGACCTATTACGGCCGCTGGACCTACAAGTACGAGGAGGCGGCCCGCCAGGGCGCCGCGGCGGCGATCATCATCCACGACACCGAGGGCGCCTCCTACGGCTGGGACGTGGTCAAGAATTCCTGGTCCGGCGCCCAGTTCGACCTGCGCGCGGCCGACGATCCGGAGCCGCGCCTGCCGGCGCAGGGCTGGATCACCGGCGATGTCGCGCGCACGCTGATGGCCGACCTCGGCCAGGATCTGGACGCGCTGTACGTGGCCGCCAACAAGAAGGGCTTCAAGGCGATCCCGCTCGACGCGACGCTGTCGCTGGACCTCAAGAGCACGATCGCCGAGAAGGAGTCCAAGAACGTGGTCGCGATGCTGCCCGGCAGCACGCGTCCGGACGAGGCGGTGGTCTACATGGCGCACTGGGACCATCTGGGCAACCACAGCGACGCCGGCGGCCATGAGGGCCACGGCGAGGACGCCGGCAGCGGCGGCGAGGACCACATCTACAACGGCGCGGTCGACAACGCCACCGGCGTGGCCGGCATCATGGAGATCGCCGAGGCCTTCGCCGCGCAGGAGCCGGCGCCGGAACGCTCGCTGCTGTTCCTGGCGGTGACGCTGGAGGAGTCCGGCCTGCTCGGTTCCAAGTACTACGTCGCCCACCCGGCGATCCCGCTCGACAAGACCGTCGCGGTGGTCAACCTCGACGCGATGCCGGTGATCGGCAAGGCCCGCGACATGACCGTGGTCGGCTTCGGCAGCTCGGAGCTGGAGGACATCCTCAAGACCCATGCCGACGCCCAGGGCCGCAGCCTGGTCGCCGAGGCCACGCCGCAGGATGGCTTCTACTTCCGCTCCGACCACTTCAACTTCGCCAAGGCCGGCGTGCCCGCGCTGTACGCCAAGGGCGGCGACGACCTGCTCGAGGGCGGCACCGAGGCCGGCCACGCGGCCCAGCTCGACTATCGCGACAACCGCTACCACAAGCCCGCCGACGAGTTCAGCGCCGACTGGAAGCTCGACGGCGTGGTCCAGGACCTGGAGGCGCTGTACGGCGTCGGCCGCGACCTGGCCGGCGGCGACCGTTGGCCGAACTGGTACGAAGGCAACGCCTTCCGCGCCGCCAACGACAAGCTGAAGCAGTCGCGATCGGAGTAAGACCCGGCGCCGGGGCGGGCAGCCGCCCCGACAGGGTTCACGACGGCGCCGGATGGCGCCGTCGTCGTATCGGCGCCTCCCCTCTGCGCCGGCGCGGGGATCGCGTGCCGGCCCCGCTTTCGGCTACGCTGTGCGTGCTCGATAGGGCGCGCCCGTGCAGGGCGTGTCCGATGTCCGCATGCCGGCGCCCCGAGCCCGCCCTTCGCCCCCCACCGGAGAACCGCGATGACCCTGGCCACCGCCTACTGGTGCGTGCTGATCGCCGCGCTGCTGCCGTATCTGTGGGTCAGCATCGCCAAGGCCGGCGGCGAGCGCTACAACAACCGCGACCCGCGCGGCTGGCTCGCGCGTCAGGACAACCCGCGCCTGCATCGCGCCAATTCCGCCCAGCTCAATGCCTTCGAGGCGTTCGCGCCGTTCGCCGCCGGCGTCGTGCTCGCCCAGCTGGCCGGGGTGCCGGAAGCACGCATCGCGGTGCTGGCGATCGCATTCGTGGTCGCGCGCGTGCTGCACGGCGTCTTCTACCTGGCCGATCTGCACAGCTTGCGCAGCCTGTCCTGGTTCGCCGGCCTCGGCTGCGTGCTGGCGCTGCTGGCACAGGCGGCGCTGCGGGTCGGCGGCTGAGCCTGCCGCCCGGCCCGCCAACATGCACGAAGACACCGATCCAGAGCCCGCCGCCCGCATCCACGACACCCTGATGCGGGGCCAGGGCTTCGATTTCGTCGACGCGGCGACGATGCGCGCGTGGCTGGAAACGACCGGCCCGCTCGACGACTGGGAAGACTTCGCCGGGAGCTGGAACCGGCTGGCGACCGACAGCTACCTGGCCCGGCTCGGCAAGCACCGTCGCCGCCGCCATGCGGTGTTCTCGCTCGACGGTGTCGATACGCCCGCGCCGGCGATCCGTCGCCAGCCGCACCAGCCGCATTACCAGACCCTCGACTACAACCCGCTGCAGGGCGACATCGAGCGCTGGTTCGAGCCGGTCGAGGACGCGGTCGCCACCAGCCGCAGCCTGGGCACGATCCTGCGCCACTGCCAACGGTTCTTCGGCGCGCTGGCACCGCGGGTCGCCCGCTGGCACACCGAGGTGCACCAGTTCCGCATCGAGGCCCGGGCCGGCACGCCCGGCCTGCCGACGCCCGAAGGCCGGCATCGCGACGGCGTCGACTACGTGCTGGTGCTGTTGATCGACCGCGAGAACATCGCCAGCGGCACCACCAGCATCCATGCGCCCGATGGCACCGAGATCGGCCACTTCACCCTGACCCGTGCCTTCGATGCGGCCCTGGTCGACGACCGGCGGGTATTCCACGGCGTCACCGCGGTGGAGGCGCTCGACCCGGACGCCCCCGCCCATCGCGACGTGCTGGTGGTGACCCTGCGCGCGGACGACCGCGCCGATCAGCCCAGGTAGGCGCCCGGCGACATCGCCCGGGGGAGCGGGCGCCGATGCGCATGCGCGCCGGACCCGGCCGGCCCCGTGGCGCCCCCCCGCCAGGGCCGCGGATCGGGCCACAGCGGTCGCTTGCCGTCTTCCAGCACCTGCCGGATCTGCTGCGGGTCCAGTTGCGGCGCCAGCAACTGGATCAACTGCAAGGCGCAGTCGCGGATCACCGCGCCCGGCGGCAACAGCGCCCAGGCCACGCACTCCGGCAACGCGGGATCGCACTCGAGCACGGCGAAGGTCTCGCAATCCTCGTCCTCCACCGCCAGCTCGCCGACCAGACCGATGCCGAGCCCGGCCCGCACGTAGGCCTTGATCAGGCCCGCATCCTGGGCGGAACAGGCGAAGCGCGCTTCCAGTCCGGCCTGCTCGAGCGCCCGTCGCAGCGATGAATCCCGGCGCCGCGAGGCCTCGTAGGTCACCAGTGCCTCGCTGGCCAGCTCCGGCAGGGTCAGGGCGCGGTCGAGGTGCGCGAACGGATGCGTCTGCGGCACCAGGACCACCCGCTTCCAGGTGAACAGCGGAATCGCGTGGCCCGGCGGCACGCCGTCGCCGGCGGTGCTGACCAGGATCATGTCGCCGCTGCCGAGCATCTGCCGCTCCAGCGACTCGCCCTCGGCCGTGGTCTGGATATGCACGTTGAGGCGCGGATAGCGCCTGACCAGCTCCGACAGTACCGACGGCAGCACGTGGCGCGCATAGATCTGCGGCATCGCCAGCAACAGGTCGCCGGAATTCCCGCCGCGCACGTTGGCGGCGTAGGCGCGGATGTTGGCGACGTCGCCGACGATGCGGCGCGCGATGCGGATGACCTCATGTCCGGCCGGGGTCACCTCGGCCAGGCTGCGCCCGTGGCGGACGAACAACTGGAATCCTAGTTCCTCCTCGAGCAGCTTCAACAGGCGCGAGAGGCTCGGCTGGGTCGCATGCAGCACCTGCGCCGCCGCGCTGACATTGAGCTCGGCGTCGACGATCGCCAACAGGCATCTCAGTTCCTTCAGCGTCATGGCTACGTCCCTGCATGGCCTATCCAGATCGACACGATCCGCGCGCCGCGCCGGTCGCGACAGCTTGCGCGGTCCCGTTCCGCATGCCCGAGCGCGCCGGTCGCGGCGCACCTGCCCCCTTGGCAGAGGTCCGATATAGCACACACTCCGGCCAGATACAGCGAAGATGCGACCCATTCGCACATACGCACCGGTAGGGCCTGATGCAACTTCGGGCCGTTCATATCCAATTGTTCTATAAGGAAAAATCCGAATATGCGCATCGATATTCGGCATTGGACGCGCCACCGGGATCGGGTTTGACTCCGCAGGCCGGGCGGGGGACACCGGCGGTCACCGGGGAGACACGTCGCGGGTCAAGCGCGGCTGCGCCGCGGGGTCCGCCAACTCTTCACCCGCCTGGCCGCTCTCGTGTGTCGATGGCCACGCACAGCGGTGGACAGGGGACGTCGACATGCGGCCGCGGAACGTCACGCCCGCACCGCCTCCCGTCGAGGGGCGCGGCGCGGTTCCTACATACAACCATGAGGAAAGTATCGTGATCCGTGCAACCACCGTTCTTGCTGCCGGGATCGGCAGCGTGCTGATGCTCGCCGCCGGCGCCGGCCATGCCGCCGATGCCGAGCTGCGCTTGGCCAAGGCGCCGATCGAGGGCCGCTACATCGTCGTGCTGAGGGACGATGCCGCCAGCCTTGCCGCGGAAGCGCAAACCGCCGCTCGTCCCAGCGTCGCCAACGTCGCCCGCGACCTGGTCCGCAATCGCGGTCGGGGCCGTGCCAACATCGTCGCCACCTATCGCAGCGTGCTGCGCGGCTTCGTGGTCGAGGCCGACGACGAAGCACTGGCCCGGCTGCTGGCCGACGATCGCGTCGCCTATATCGAGGAGGACGGCTACATGTCGGTCTCGGCGACGCAGAACAACGCCACCTGGGGCATCGATCGCATCGACCAGCGCAACCTGCCGCTGAGCGGGAGCTACACCTACAACACCACCGCCGGCAACGTGCATGCCTACATCATCGACACCGGCATCCGCGCCAGCCACAACGACTTCGGCGGCCGCGTCGGCAGCGGCTATACCGCGATCAACGACGGCAACGGCACCAACGACTGCCACGGCCACGGCACCCATGTCGCCGGCACCGTCGGCAGCGCCACCTGGGGCGTGGCCAAGGGCGTGAGCTTGTACCCGGTGCGGGTGCTGGGCTGCGACGGCTCGGGCAGCAACTCCGGCGTGATCGCCGGCATGGACTGGGTCGCGCAGAACCATGTCAAACCGGCCGTGGCCAACATGAGCCTGGGCGGCGGCGCTTCGACGAGCACCGACCAGGCGGTCGACCGGATGGTCAATGCCGGCGTGACGGTGGTGGTCGCCGCCGGCAACGACAGCAGCAATGCCTGCAACTACTCGCCGGCGCGCGCGGCCAGTGCGATCACGGTCGGATCGACGACCTCGTCGGACGCGCGCTCCTCGTTCTCCAACTACGGCACCTGCCTGGACCTGTTCGCCCCGGGCTCGTCGATCACCTCGACCTGGAACAGCAGCAACTCGGCGACCAACACCATCAGCGGCACCTCGATGGCCTCGCCGCACGTCGCCGGCGTCGCCGCGCTGTACCTGGCCGGCAATCCGAACGCGTCCCCGGGCCAGGTCACCAGCGCGATCGAAAACAGCGCCACCCCGAACAAGGTCGGCAATCCCGGCAGCGGCTCGCCGAACCTGCTGCTGTACAGCCTGTTCGGCAGCGATCCCGACCCGGATCCGGATCCGACCCCGGGCGAACTGCAGAAGGGCGTGGCGGTATCGGTATCCGGGGCCAGCGGCTCGGAGACCCGCTATACCTTCGCGGTGCCGACAGGCGCCAGCGACCTGAGCTTCGTCACCAGCGGCGGCAGCGGCGACGCCGACCTGTATGTCCGCTTCGGGGCGGCGCCGACCACCAGCACCTACGATTGCCGGCCGTACCAGAACGGCAACAACGAGCGCTGCGACTTCGCCAGCCCGCAGGCCGGCACCTGGCACGTGATGCTGCACGGCTACAGCGCCTATTCAAATGTCTCGCTGGTGGCCGACTACGGCACCGGTGGCGGCGATGCGCCCTGCACCGGCTGCACCCGGTACAGCGGCTCGCTGGCCGGCACCGGCAGCTCTCAGGTCCAGCCGGGCGGCACCTACTATCAGGCCGCGGCCGGGACCCACAACGGCTGGCTGCAAGGCCCGTCCGGCACCGACTTCGACCTGGAGTTGTATCGCTGGAACGGATCGGGCTGGAGCAAGGTGGCCGAGTCGATCACCCCGACCAGCGTGGAGTCGGTGTCCTACAACGGCAGCGCCGGCTACTACTACTGGCGCGTGCTGTCGTACTCCGGCAGCGGCAGCTACGAGCTGTGGCTGGATACGCCTTGATGGCCCCGGCGCGGGTGTGAAGCAGGCATTGCAGACGGGGCCCGGCATGCCGGGCCCCGTTTTCGTTATGCGCGATCGATCGCGGCTTGCGCCGCTGCAGCGGTGGTTCTGACGCAGTCCCGGTGGGCCGGTATGCGTGGGTCCGTTACGGGGGTGCGTCAGCGTTTGTGTTGCGCAAAAGAAG
>NZ_VICD02000169.1 GCF_006546735.2 Marilutibacter maris
ATCGACGGAACTGCTCGGCGAGCTGAAGAACCGCCTGACCCGCCTGCCGGACTGTGCGCCGGACTGCGCCACGATCGCGGCGGTGAACGTGCGCGCCGACCGCGACGACGTGCGCATCGCCCTCGACGTGCACGCGGCCACCCGAGTGTTCGTGCCGCTGCCCGCGGACGACGCCGGCCTGTCTCCGCTGGACCTGCGCGTGGACGGCGTCGAGGCCGACGGCGTGCTGCAGGCGCAGGGGCGACGTTGGGTCGTCCTGGAACGTGGCGTGCACCGGGTCGGGATCGAGGCTCGCGCGGTGGCCGACAAGGTCGTGCTCGCGTTCCCGCTGCCGCCGGCGCGTATCCAGTTCGAGGGCATCGGCTGGCAGGCCGGTGGCATCAGCGAAAACCGCCTTCCCGCCGGCAGCCTGACGCTGACCCGCAGCCGCGAGGCGGGGCCGGAGGCGGGCGACGGGCCCGGGCGTCCGGGGGCGCAGGACTTCCCGCCGTACGTGCGTCTGACCCGCCATCTCGATCTGGGGCTGGACTGGCAACTGCGCTCGGTCGCGGAGCGGCTTGCCCCGCAGGCCGGCGGCTTCACCGTGAAGCTGCCATTGCTGGAGGGCGAGAAGGTCGGCACCGCCGGGCTGCAGGTGCGCGCCGGCCAGGTCGAATTGCCGGTCCCCGACGGCGCCGGTAGCGCCCAGTGGCAGGGCAGCCTGGACAAGGCCGATGTGTTCACCCTGACCGCTCCGGCATTGAGCGATCACGCCGAGGTCTGGGAGATCACCGCAAGCCCGCTGTGGCACCTGGATTTCGAAGGCGTGCCCGAAAGCGCCCCCCGGTCCGGGGACGCCGACGACGACTGGCAGGTGTTCCGCTTCCATCCGTTGCCGGGAGAAACGCTGAAGGTCACGGTGTCCCGCCCCACCGCCGCCGCCGGTGCCACTCGCGCCATCGACGCATTGCGGCTGCAGAGCCGGTTCGGCCAGCGGGCCGGCGAACACGCGCTGGACCTGACCGTGCGCGCCAGCCAGGGCGGCGATCACACCGTCGTTCTGCCGGCCAGCGCCGAGGTGCTGTCGGTCACGCGCGACGGCGAAAGCCTCAATCTGCGTCCGCAGGACGGTCGCCTGAGCCTGCCCCTGCGGCCGGGCGTGCAGCGGTTCGATATCCGCTTCCGCGACGGCGATGGCGTGGCCATGCGCAACACGACACCCGCGATCGACCTGGGCCTGCCCGCCGCCAACATCAATCTCCAGCTGAACCTGCCGGAGGACCGTTGGGTGCTGCTGACCCGTGGCCCGCGCCAGGGGCCGGCGGTGCTGTACTGGGGCGAGCTGCTGGTGCTCGTGCTGGTGGCCTTTGCCCTGAGCCGCCTGCGCTGGGCGCCGTTGAAGCTGCACGAATGGCTGCTGCTGGGGATTGGTTTCTCCACCTTCTCCTGGCTCGCATTGTTCGTGGTCGTGGCCTGGCTGTTCGCGGTGGCCTGGCGCGACCGCAATACGGCCTCGCTCGGTAGCGTGGGCTTCAATCTGGTGCAGATCGGCCTGGTGGCGCTGACCGTCGCCGCCGTGCTGGCCCTGGTGGCGGCGATTCCCTACGGCCTGCTCGGCACGCCGGACATGCACATCCGCGGCAGCGGTTCGAGTGCCCATGTTCTGCGCTGGTTTGCCGACCAGAGCAGCGACGTCCTGCCGCAGGGCTCGGCGATAACCGTTCCGCTGTGGCTGTACCGCGCCGCGATGCTGGCCTGGGCGTTGTGGCTGGCCGTTGCGGTGCTGCGCTGGGCCACTTGGGGCTTCAAGGCCTGGACCCGGGATGGCCATTGGCGCTCACGTCCGAAGACCGCCAGCGCCCCGCCTGCGTTGCCCGATGAAGAGGGCTGAGGGGCGACCTCCGGGATGGGATGAGCCGCGAGGTTCTCCCATTCCGCGGGCTGGAACGCCTGTTGAGGAAGGCCCCTGCGCGCTGAAGGCGGGGGCATCGGTGGGTGCATCGCGCAGTGCACGGGTTTCGCGACGCGAAACCCGTGGTCGCCAGACGCGCAGCGCGGCGACTTCATAGCGAGATCTGCGGGATCAGGCGACTCGCCACGCTCACCCCATCCCACAAGCGCTAACGCGTCTGGAGGAAAGCCCCCTTGGTAAGGGGGCGCGCCAAAGGCGCGGGGATCGGAAGCGCAGCGTGCAGTGCACGGGTTTCGCGATGCGAAACCCGTGGTCGCCAGACGCGCCGAGTGGCGACGTCACTGCAGTTGAGAGCGAGGGTCGCAAGACGAGATGACTCGCTATGCTCACCCTGTTCAACAGGCGTGAGCGCGTCTGGAGGAAAGCCCCCTTGGTAAGGGGGCGCGCCAAAGGCGCGGGGATCGGAAGCGCAACGTGCAGTGCACGGGTTTCGCGACGCGAAACCCGTGGTCGCCAGACGCGCAGCGCGGCGACGTCACTGCCAAGGGGGCGCGCCAAAGGCGCGGGGATTGGAAGCGCATCGCGCAGTGCACGGGTTTAGCGATGCGAAACCCGTGGTCGCCAGACGCGCAGCCTGGCGACTTCACTGCAGCAGCGAGCGCAGCATCCAGGCGGTCTTCTCGTGGACCTGCAGGCGCTGGGTCATCAGGTCGACGGTCGGGTCGTCGCCGGCGTTGTCGGCGATCTTCAGGGTCTTGCGCGCGGTGCGGCAGACCGCCTCGTTGCCGACGGTCAGCTGACGGACCATCTCGCGCCAGTCGGCGGCGTCGCTCAGGCCCGGCTCCTCCGGAATCGACGACAGCCGGGTGAACTCGGCATAGGATCCCGGGGCGTTGAAGCCCAGGGCGCGGATCCGCTCGGCGACCTCGTCCAGCGCGGCCCACTGCTCGGTGTACTGGCCCTCGAACATCACGTGCAGCGAGTTGAACATCGGACCGGTGATGTTCCAGTGGAAGTTGTGGGTCTTCAGGTACAGGGTGTAGGCGTCGGCGAGGAAGTGCGACAGGCCGTCGGCGATCTTCTTGCGCTCGCCGCTGCCGATGCCGATGTCGATCGCCGGCGCCGCGGAGCCGGGGGCGGGCGATGCGGCCGGCTTGGCGGTCTTGCTGGAGGGCTTCTTGGCGGACTTGGACTTGGCCATGCGGTTTCTCCTGGGAGGCGTTGCGGCGACAATGGTCGCCCCGATTCGTGACTGGAAAAGCGTCGACGCGTTATCAACCACATGGAGTCTATCGACCCGAATGCAAATGCCGCGTCACGACGCGCGCGCGACAACGACACATCCGGCAAGGCGTTGCAGGACGCCCGCCGCGCGATCGACCGTGCGCTGAGCCGCGATCGCGGCCGCCTGCACGGGCTGTGGTCGCGCTGGAAGGGCAAGCCCGCCGACGCCAAGGCCGAGGCCGCGTTCGCCGAGGCATTGAAGGCGTCTATCGAACACCGCGAGAAGCGTGAATCGTCGTTGCCGCGGGCGCCGGTCGAAGCGTCGCTGCCGATCGCCGGCGAGGCCGAGCGTATCGTCGAGTTGATCCGCAGGCACCCGGTGGTGGTGATCGCAGGCGAGACCGGCTCGGGCAAGACCACCCAGTTGCCGAAGCTGTGCCTGGCGGCCGGACGCGGCGGCGCCGGGATGATCGGCTGCACCCAGCCGCGCCGGATCGCCGCGCGCGCGGTCGCCCGGCGCGTGGCCGAGGAGTTGAACGTCCCGCTCGGCGGCGCGGTCGGTTACCAGGTCCGCTTCAACGAGAACGTCGGCGAGCAGACCGCGATCAAGTTCATGACCGACGGCATCCTGCTGGCCGAGATCCAGTCCGACCGCTGGCTGTCGCGCTACGACACCATCCTGATCGACGAGGCCCACGAACGCAGCCTCAACATCGATTTCCTGCTCGGCTATCTGAAACAGCTGCTGAAGAAGCGTCGCGACCTCAAGGTCATCGTGACCTCGGCGACCATCGACACCGCGCGTTTCGCCGCCCATTTCGACGATGCGCCGGTGGTCGACGTCGAGGGGCGCACCTACCCGGTCGAGGTGCGCTACCGGCCGCTGGAAGGCGAGGGCGATGCCGAGGACGGCCGTCGTGGCGAGCGCAGCGTGACCGACGGCATCGTCGCCGCCTGCGACGAGATCACCCGCCAGGACCCGCGTGGCGACGTGCTGGTGTTCCTGCCCGGCGAACGCGAGATCCGCGACGTCCACCACGCGCTGGAGCGCCGCAAGTACCGCGATACCGAGGTGCTGCCGCTGTACGCGCGGTTGTCGGTGCGCGACCAGGACCGGGTGTTCAACCCCGGCGTGCAGCGGCGCGTCGTGCTGGCGACCAATGTCGCCGAGACCTCGCTGACGGTGCCGCGGATCCGCTACGTGATCGATCCGGGCCTGGCCCGGGTCAAGCGCTACAGCCAGCGCGGCAAGCTCGACCGCCTGCATATCGAACCGATCAGCCAGGCCAGCGCCAACCAGCGCAAGGGCCGCTGCGGACGCATCGCAGAGGGCACCTGCTACCGGCTGTATTCGGAGGCCGATTTCCAGTCGCGGCCGCTGTATACCGACCCGGAGATCCTGCGCGCGGCGCTGGCCGGCGTGATCCTGCGGATGCTGGCACTGGGATTGGGCGATGTCGACGGTGCAGGCCCGGGATCGCGCAAGCGCGCATCCAGGCGCGAATCGGGGATCGCACGGACCATCGAGGATTTCCCGTTCCTGGAGCCGCCCGAGCCGCGCGCGATCGCCGACGGTTGGCAGCAGCTGAACGAACTGGGCGCGGTCGACGAGGCGCGCCGGCTGACCGCGACCGGGCGCCTGATGTCGCGGCTGCCGGTCGACGTGAAGCTGGCGCGGATGCTGGTCGCCGCCCAGGCCCACGGCTGTCTGCGCGAGATGCTTGCGATCGCCTCCTTCCTCGGCATCCAGGACCCGCGTGAGCGGCCGGCCGACCAGCGCGGGGCCGCCGATGCCGCGCATGCGCAGTTTGCCGATCCGAAGTCGGAGTTCGTCGGCATCCTCAAGCTGTGGGCCACCTACGAGGACGCGCACCAGGAGCTGACCCAGTCGCGGCTGCGCAAGTGGTGCGAGAAGCACTTCCTCGGCTTCCTGCGCATGCGCGAGTGGCGCGAGCTGCACCGCCAGCTGAAGCTGATGGCGGCGGACATGGGCTGGGCGAGCGATAGCGCTCGCGAGCCACGGGTGGCCGGGCGCGGCGACCCGGAGCCTGCCCAGCCGCGCGATGACGGGCCGCGGGATGCCTGGGGTGAGATCGACACGGCCACCTATGCGACCCTGCATCGGGCGATCCTCGCCGGTTTGCCGACCCAGGTCGCGCATCGTGGCGATCGCGGCCTGTTCGAGGGGCCGCGCGGACGCCGTTTTCAGTTGTTTCCCGGCTCGCCGCTGTCGCGCAAGCCGCCGCCGTGGGTGCTGTCGGCGACCCTGCTCGATACCGAGCGGGTCTGGGGCCTGACCAATGCGGCGATCGAGCCGGACTGGGTCATCGCCGAGTTGCCGCACCTGCTGGCCCGGCGCCAGCACGACCCGCGCTGGGCGCGCTCGCAGGGCCGCGTCGTCGGCAGCGAGCAGATCAGCCTGTTCGGACTGGTGCTGGCGCCGAAGCGGCCGATCCACTACGGCGCGCTGTTCCCCGAGGAGAGCCGCGCGATCTTCGCCCGCGATGCCCTGGTCAGCGGCGAGATCAACACCCGGTCGGCGTTCCTGGCCCGCAATCTCGCGACCCTGGCGAAGGCGCGCGAGGAGGAGGCCAAGCAGCGTCGCGTCGGCCTGGTCGTCGACGAGGACTGGATGACCCGCTGGTACCTCGACCGGCTGCCGGCGGACGTGCACAACGCGCAGGCGCTGGATGCCTGGTATCGCAAGCTGTCGCCCGTGGACAAGGCCGGGCTGGAATGGTCGCTGGACGATCTGATGGTCGTCGACGAAAGCGACGCGGCGCGGTTCCCGCCGTACATCTCGCTGGGCGATGCGCGATTGGCGGTCAAATACCGCTTCGAGCCGGGCGCGGTCGACGACGGCATGACTGTGGCGGTGCCGTTGCACCTGCTCAACGCACTCGACCCGGTAAGGCTGGGATGGCTGGCGCCGGGATTCGTCGAGGACAAGGCGACCGCGCTGATCAAGTCGCTGCCGAAGGCGCAACGGCGCAATTTCGTGCCGGCGCCCGACTTCGCCCGCGCGTTCCACGAGGCCCATCCCGACGGCGATGTCGCCGACAGCCTGGGCGGCGCGCTGGCGCGGTTCCTGCACAAGCTCACCGGCGCCGAGGTCGCCGCCACGGACTTCGACGAGGCCGCGCTGGAGCCGCATCTGCGGATGAACCTGCGGCTGCTCGACAAGGACGGCCGCAAGGTGTTGGCGGAGTCGCGCGATCTGGACGATCTGAAGCGGCGCTTCGGCGAGCGCGCCGCGCGTGCCTTCGCCGCACGCGCGGCCGACGGCCTGGCCCGCGACGGTCTGACCGCGTTCCCGGACCAGTCGATTCCGGCGTCGGTGCCCGGCGCCGGTGGGGTGCCGGCCTGGCCGGCGCTGCACGACGACGGCGACAGCGTGTCCTTGCGCGTGCATGCCGAGCGCGAGGTCGCCGAGGCCGCGCACCCGGCGGGCGTGCGGCGGCTGCTGGCGCTGGCGTTGGCGGACCGGATGCGGCAGGCCCGCCGCCAGTTGCCGGTGTCGCCGAAGACAGGGCTGTTGTACGCGGCGATCGAATCGCAGGCGCCGCGCAGCGACGGTCTCAAGGACGGCGATCGCCTGCGCGCGGACCTGGTCGATGGCGCGTTCGCGGCGCTGTCGTCCGATGGACTGGGGACGATCCGCGATCCGCAGGCGTTCGCCGAGCGTCTGGACGCCGTCGGCAAGGGCCTGTTCCCGGAGGCGGTCGAACGCCTGAAGCGCGCCGAGGGCATCCTCGCCGCGGTCGCCGAGGTCCGCGCCGGGCTGGAGTCGCCGTTGATGGGCTGGGCCAGCGGCAATCTCGACGACATGCGCGCGCACCTGGCCGCGTTGGCGCCACCGGGCTTCCTGCGCGATGTGCCGGCCGAGTCGTTGCGCGAGTACCCGCGTTATCTGAAGGCGCTGACACTGCGCGGCGAGCGCGCCCTGCGCGATCCCGCCCGCGACCAGGCGCGGATGCTGGAGCTCAAGCCGTTCGTCGATGCACTGGACGCCGCGCGCACGCAGGGCCGTGCCGACGATCCGGCCTGGCGGGCCTTCGCCCACGATCTGGAGGAATTGCGGGTATCGCTGTTCGCGCAGGAATTGGGCACCCGCGGCGGCGTATCGCCGAAGAAGCTGGCGCAACGCTTGCAGTCACTCGACCGCTCCTAACGGTATGCCCCAGCCCCTTGAGTCAGGGGGCGATTCGCATCGCAGATGCGAATGGGGGTGTGGCAGCGCAACGGTGGGGCCCAAGGTTTGCGCAGCAAACTTTGGGAGATATCCGGGCGCAGCCGGATATCGTTCCCCCCTGAGTCAGGGGGCGATTCG
>NZ_VICD02000170.1 GCF_006546735.2 Marilutibacter maris
CCCCCATTCGCATCTGCGATGCGAATCGCCCCCTGACTCAGGGGGGAACGATATCCGGCTGCGCCCGGATATCTCCCAAAGTTTGCTGCGCAAACCTCGGGCCCCGCCGTTGCGCTTCCACACCCCCATTCGCATCTGCGATGCGAATCGCCCCCTGACTCAGGGGGCTGGGTCACACGCTACTGCGGGCTACGGGCACCCTGACTTTTCTAGCGGCCGCGCCAGCAGGCGCGAAGCAATGCGACCGGAAAGCGCGTCCAGATCGCGGCGAATACCAGCGCCCTTGTCGGCAGGCTGCGTCGCGACGCCTCGAACTTGCCGAAGTAACGCCACAGACCTCGGTGCTTGTGCCACTCCACGAACAGCGGCCGGCTGCGGCTGGACACGCCGCGCACGTGCAGCACCCGCACCCGGTTGGCGACCGCGACCGAAGCCCCCGCGGCACGTGCGCGCCGGCACAGGTCGAGGTCCTCCGCATGCAGCCGGTAGGCCTCGTCGAAACCCTCGACCCGCTCGAACAGGAGCCGTGGCATCAACATCAACGCACCGGATATCGCCTCCACCGGTTGCAGCTCGATGCTGTCGTCGATGGCGATCGCCGTCGACTGCCGGGCCCGCCGGCCGGCCCGCAGCATCGAGGCGAAATCCGGGTCGCGGCGGCGTGCGGCGGCATCGCGGACACCGGCTTCGTCGACCAGGTCGGCACCCAGCAACGGCGCCGGCAACCCGTCGGCGAGCGCGCGCAGACGGGCCAGCGCATCCGCCTCGAGCAGACAGTCCGGGTTGACGAAGGCCAGCCATGGCGCCTCGCTGTCGGCCGCACCCTGGTTGCAGGCCACCGCGAAGCCGGGATTGTCGGGATTGGCGATGAAGCGGACCCGCGGGTCGCTGGCGGCGTGACGCTGGACGATGTCCACCGTTCCGTCGTCGGAGGCGTTGTCGACGACCCGGATCTCGGCGACGCCGTCGCTGCCGCGCAGGCGTTGCAGGCAGTCGTCGATGGTCTCGGCACTGCAATGACTGACCACAACCGCGGCGATGTCGCCGCCGGAGGGGATATCCATCAGCTCCCCTCCCCCGCCTTCGGTGGCGCCATCCGGGCCGATCGCCCGTCATCGGCGTCCGTCCCGGCGGCGTCATCCTCGTCCCAGAACAGATCGCGCTGCGGATCCGGCGGCCCGACCTCGGCGAGCAGCGCGGCGAGCCGCTCCCGCGACTCCCGCAGCGGATCGCGCATCAGGAAGCCCGCCAGCCTGGGATGCCAGTCCGGCCAGCGCACCGCCAGGCGCTCCATGTCGCCGTCGAACGGCGCGCCCTCGCCGGCACGTCCGACGAACGCGGTATCGCACAGCACGTTGCGCCATCCCAGCCCGGCCAGCCGCAGCGACAGGTCGATCAGGGCCGCGTACCAGGAGCCGTAGCTGGTGGTGTCGAGGCCGCCGGCCTTGATCCGGGCGCTGCCGCGGATCAGCACCGCGTGCCCGACCGCGGCCGGCAGCTCCGGACACGCCGACGGCATCGCCGCCGCCGCGCGCGCGATCCGCAACGGCTCGTCGGGCAATGGCGAGATCTCGCCGACCCGAGGCCACGCGGCGACCTCGCCGGCATTGCACCAGGGCGTGGCGGTGGCGATGGCGCCGTCGGCACGCAGGCTGCCGGCCAGGCGTCCGAGCCAACCTGGCGTCGGCACCGCATCGGGCGCGAGCACCGCGACATCGGCGTCGCCGCAGGCCGCCAGCACCTCGTCGAGGTGGGCGACCTCGCCGATCGCACGCTGGCGCCGGGTGTAGTCGGCCTGCAACGCGGTGCCCGCCATCCAGCGCTCGACGATCGCATAGCCGCGAGGCCCGATCCGAGCATCGTCGGCCAGCCACACCCGGGTACCCGGACGGGTACCGGCTTCCAGCGCACCGAGGCAGGCGTCCAGCGCATCGTCGTCGGCGCCGACCGGCACGATGACGATGGGCAGTTCAGTCATCTCGCCCGCTTCACCTGTCTATCCCGGAACCCGGCATCGGCATCCTCTCAGTTCTTGGGCGCGCGGTTGATCGGTTCCAGCGCGCGGAAGCGGCGGCCGTACTCGTCGGTCAGCTTGCGCGCCTCCAGCGGATTGCGGACGATCTTCGGGGTCAGCAGGATGATGGTCTCGTTGCGCTCCGAAACGCTGGTCTGGCGTCCGAACAGGCCACCGATCACCGGAATCCGGCTCAGGCCCGGAAAGCCCGAGGAGCCACGGCCGTTGCGGTCGGTGATCAAGCCGGCCAGGACCACGGTATCGCCGTTGCGCACCGCCGCCTCGGTCTTGAGCTTGCGGGTGTCGATGCGCACGTTGCCGTTCTCGTCGGGGTCGTCGCCCGGAGCGCTGACCTCCTGGACGATGTCCAGGAACACCATGTCGTCCTTGGTGATGCGCGGGCGTACCTTGAGGATGGTGCCGGTGTCCAGATACTGCACCTGGCCGATGGTGTCGCCGCTGCCGAGGTTCGGGTTGAAGGTGACCGACTGGATCGGGATGCGGCTGCCGACGTTGAAGGTCGCCTCGGTGTTGTTGCGCACGAACAGCGACGGCGACTGCAGCATCTGCACGTCGGTGACCTGGTCCAGCGCGTTGATCACCGCGGCGGCGTTGCGGCCGAGGAAGGTCCAGGCCAGGCCGCCGCCACCGCCCTCGGTCGCGCCACCGACGCTGCCGGCCAGGGTGCTCCAGGTGTCGCGGCCGACCGCGCTGGGCAGGCCGGCGTCGGTCACCGCGCGCTCGAAGAACCAGTTGACGCCGTAGGCCAGGTCGCCCTTCAGGGTGACCAGGGCGATCTGCGCCTCGATATGCACCTGCATCGGCATCACGTCGAGGCGCTCGATCACGTCGCGGATCGACTTCCAGGCCGCCGGCGAACCGCGCACCAGCAGCGAGTTGCTTTCCGACACCGCCGACACGCCGACCTTGGCGCCCTGGACCTCCAGGGTCACGCTGCCGTCGCCACCGCCCTGGCGCTCGCCCAACGACATGCCGCCGCCGTTGGTGCCGCTGGAGCCGCCGCCACCGCTCTTGTCGCCGATGTTGGCGACGCTGCCATTGCCGCCATCCTGCAGCTCGACCGACTCCAGGCCCGGCATCAGCGACGGTGAACCGCCGCGGCGGTTGCCGTTGCCGCCGCTGCTGGCGCCGAACACCTCGGACAGGCGCTCGGCGAGGTCACCGGCATCGATGTACTTGAGCTCGTAGGTGAACAGCTGCATCTCGCCGCCGGCGCTGTCGATCCGCTCCAGCCACTGCTGGATGTCGTCCAGGTACTCGGCCTGCGGGGTGATCACCAGCACCGCGTTGGCGCCGTCCAGCGGCATGAAGCGGAACATGCCCGCGACCGGCGACTTGCTCTGCTCACCGAACACTTTTTCCAGGTCGGCGACCACGTCGCTGGCCTTGCCGGACTGGATCGGGAACACCCCGACCGACATGCCCGACAGCCAGTCGACGTCGAAGATCTCGATCGTGCGCAGGTAGTTCTCAAGCTCGGCGCGGGTGCCGCCAATGCTGATCACGTTGCGGGCCGGATCGGTGGAGACGATCGCGTTGGGACGCGCGTACGGCTCCAGCACCTTCTTCATCTCCTCGGCGGAGATGTAGCGCAGCGGCACCGCGCGGACCTCGAAGCCGCGCGCGCCGACGGCGCCACCGGTGCGCGGCGCGACGTTGCCCGGCACCGCCTGATCGGCCGGAACGATGTTGTAGCGGCCATCGGCATAGACCATGCGGGCGTTGTTCCAGCCCAGCACCATCTCCAGCAGGCTCATCGCGCTGGCCGGGCTGACCGGCTTGGGCGTGGCCAGGGTCACCGTGCCCTGCACGCCCGGCGCGATCACGTAGTTCTGGCCGAGCATGTCGCCGAGGATCGCCTTGACCACCGCGTGCAGCGACTCGCCCTCGAAATTGAAGGTCGCCTCACCGCTGGTCGCGCCCAGG
>NZ_VICD02000171.1 GCF_006546735.2 Marilutibacter maris
ATTTGCCGGTGAGGTCGCCCAGCGAGGCGCGTTTGCCGGCGATCTCCAGCAGGTCGCCATTGCGGCCGTGCAGGACGAAGCGGCCGTCGTCGCCGACCTCGGTCAGATCGGCCAGCAACACCGGTTCCGGCAGGTGCGGCGCCTGGATCGCGGTGCCGTCGGGCTGCGGCTGCAGGCGCACGCCCGGCAGTGGCGTCCACGCGTGCTCGCGCGCGGTGCGCCGGCGCGCGAACACGCAGGTCTCGGTCGAGCCGAGCACCTCGCGGACCTCGCAGCCGAAGCGCGCCTCGGCGGCGCGGGCGAGGCCGGCCTGCAACGGCGCGGTGGCCGAGACGATGCCGGCCAGCGGCGGCAGGGCGATGCCGGATTCGACCAGGGCGTGCAGGTGCACCGGGGTGGTGACTAGCAGCGGCGGCCGCGGCGCGTCGGCGCAGCTGCGGGCGACGTCGTCGGGAAAGAACGGCCGTCCGCGGTGCACCGCCAGCGGTCCCAGCAGCGGCAGCAGCACCGACATCTCCATGCCGTACATGTGTTGCGGCGGCACGGTAGCGACCAGGGCGGTGGCGCCCGCGGGGCCGTCCGGCGCGCCGATCAGCTCGGCCAGGGCCGCCAGGTTCTGCGCGGTGCTGATGCGGAACGCGGCCCAGCGCTTCGGATTCGGCCGCGGCTGGCCGCTGCTGCCGGAGGTGAAGCCGATCGCGACCGGCGCGTCGTCGGCGATCGTCAGCGGCGCGCCGTCGAGTTCGGGCAGGTGCTCGGGCAGCTGCCGCAGCCGCGGCGATGGCGACGCCGGCGGGGTGTCGCCGAGTCCATAGCTGCCCGGGTGCCGGGCCAGCACGTCGTCGATCACCGCCGGCGCCCGCGAAGGCGGCAGCAGGGTGGTCTGCCCGCGCAGGGCGGCGGCGCAGAACGCGACCAGGAAGCGGTAGCGGTCCTCGCACAGGTTGATCACCGCCGGCGCGTCCGGCAGCCGGTCGGCGACGCCACGGACCTCGCGGCGGAACCGGGCCAGGTCGATCGCGGCCCCGCCGCCGCCGAAGCAGATCGTGCGGGCGGGATCGCCCGGCGCCAGTTCCTGCAGCGCGGTCGCGGCGGTCGGCGAGTTGATTACGGCTGACATCGTCCCAAATCCTGCAGTGTTCCCGGTGCGCCTGGAATGCCCGCCCGGTCGATCGGCGCGGGATGCCCACCTGCGGCAGCGGCCGCCCCCTGCCGGGTAGCTTACGCTTGCCTGCCGACCCGGCGCCAAACCGGGGCCGCCGAAGCCGGATACGGCGGCCATCGTGCTTTTTCCCACCTGACCGAGACCCGACCGCGTGTCCCAGCCGAGTCCTTCGCCCGTATCGCCCCGCTGGACCTGGCTGCCGCGGCAGCCAGGGGTGGCGGCGGAAACGCAGGCGCGCGGCTGGCTGTCGACCCAGCTGGAGGCGCCGCCGGAAACCCTGCCGCTGCACCGGGACGCGTGGCGGCGGCCGCAGATCGCGGCGCCGTTCCAGGGCCGCGACATCAACTGGAGCCACAGCGGCCAGGGCCTGCTGGTGGCGCTGGCCGACAGCGGGGTGCGGGTCGGCGTCGACCTGGAGTGGCTGCGGCCGCGGCCGCGCGCGCTGGCGCTGGCGCAGCGCTATTTCACCGCCGCCGAGCATGCCTGGCTGGCCGCCATCGCCGATGTGCGGGCGCGCGAGCTGGCATTCCTGCGGCTGTGGTGCGCGAAGGAGGCGGTGCTGAAGGCCCACGGCCGCGGGCTCGCGTTCGGGCTGGACCGGCTGAGCTTCGAGGACGGCCCGGCCGGGCTGCGCCTGGTCGCCTGCCACCCCGACCTGGGCATGCCCGCGCACTGGTCGCTGCGCGAGATCCAGCCGGCGCCGGGCTATCGCGGCGCGCTGGCCTGGCGCTGGGGGCGGGGCGCGTGAGCGGTCATACTGTCGGGCCCCGGTCCGCCCGGCTCCGCCCGCATCGCGACGATGGACGCTTCGGTCACCTTCCGCGACTACCGTGATCGCGACCGCCCCGCCTGCATGGGGCTGTTCGACGCCAACTGCCCGGCCTTCTTCGCTCCCAACGAGCGCGAGGACTACGCCGGCTTCCTGCGGCGGTGCCTGCCCGGATACCGGGTCTGCGAGCGCGCCGGGCGGGTGGTCGGCGCCTGGGGGCGGTTCGGCGGCGATCTGAACTGGATCCTGCTGGACCCGTCGGCCCAGGGCCTGGGAATCGGTTCGGCGATCATGGACGAGGTGGTCGGCGCCGCGCGCGCGGCGGGACTGGACACGCTGCGGATCGCCGCCAGCCACCGGTCGGCGCCGTTCTTCGCCCGTTTCGGCGCGCAGGCGGTGGCCGAGACCGTCGACGGCTGGGGCCCGGGCATGCACCGTATCGACATGCGGTTGGCGCTGTGAGTGCCGGCCGATCCCTTCTTCTCCGACCCTGCAATCCGTACCGATGACCGAGACCCTGCCGTCCGACCTGCGACCGACCCTCGAAGCGGGCCTGCGCGCGCTGGAGCTGGACCCCGCCCTGGCCGCGCCGCTGCTGGACTACCTGGCGCTGCTGACGCGCTGGAACCGCGCCTACAACCTGACCGCGATCCGCGACCCGCGCGAGATGCTGGTCAAGCACCTGCTCGATTCGCTGGCGATGCATCGGCACCTGGACGCGATCGAGGCGGCCGGCGGCGAGCTGGCCGACCTCGGCACCGGTCCCGGCCTGCCCGGGATCCCGCTGGCGATCGCCCGGCCCGGCCTGCGGGTGGCGCTGGTGGAGAGCAACGGCAAGAAGGCGCGCTTCCTGCGCGAGGCGGTGCGCAAGCTGGGGCTGGCACCGAGGGTGCGGGTGCTGGAATCGCGGATCGAGGCGGTCGATGAGCCCGGCGGCTTCGCCGCGATCACCGCCCGCGCGCTGGCGACGCTGCCGCTGATCCTCGAACTCGGCGGCCACCTGCTCGTTGCCGACGGGGTGCTGCTGGCGATGAAGGGCGCCGACCCGGTGGGTGAGATCGACGCGCTGCCGGCGGGCTGGGCGGTGCGGGCCCGTCACCGGCTCGATGTGCCGGGGCTGGAGGCCGAGCGCCACCTGGTGGTGGTCGGCCGCGCCGTTCCCGGCTGAGCCGCGCGGCCCGCTGCCGGCGGTCTGCCGCCCTCCGTTCAGCTGCGTTCGATGCAATGGATCGTGACCGCGAGGTGGGACAGGCGGCCTGGGGCGGGCATAATCACCAGTCCGGCCTGCGTCCGGACCGGGCCCCGCGCACCACGTCGGGTACCGTGCAGGGATCGCCGGCCGCCCGCATCGTCCGCCTCGCCCGCCTTGTTTCGGGGGGAGGCATCATCCGAACCACCGCGCGCGCGACAAGCCTGCGCGAACACGCCAGGGGAACCAGCCGCATGGCCCGCATCATCGCCATCGCCAACCAGAAAGGCGGGGTCGGCAAGACCACCACCGCCGTCAACCTGGCCGCCGGACTCGCCCGGACGCCGAAGAAGGTGCTGCTGATCGATCTCGATCCGCAGGGCAACGCGACGATGGGCAGCGGCGTCGACAAGCGCGAGCTGGAGGCTTCGATCTGCGACGTGCTGCTGGGCGAGGTCGCGGCGACGGACGCGGTCGTGCGCACCGCCGAGGACTTCGACCTGCTGCCGGGCAACATCGACCTGACCGCGGCCGAGATCCAGCTGATGGAGCACGACGGCCGCGAGCAGCGCCTGAAGCAGGCCCTGGTCGATGTCGTCCAGGCCTACGACTACGTGCTGATCGACTGTCCGCCGGCGCTGTCGCTGCTGACCCTCAACGCGCTGACCGCCGCCGACGCGGTGATCGTGCCGATGCAGTGCGAGTACTACGCGCTGGAGGGCATCAGCGCGCTGCTGGAGACGATCGAGGCGATCCGCCAGCGGCTCAATCCGAAGCTGGAGATCGAGGGCGTGCTGCGGACCATGTTCGACGTGCGCAACAATCTCGCCAACGCGGTCTCGGCCGAGCTGACCCAGCATTTCGGCGACAAGGTCTTCCGCACCATCGTGCCGCGCAACGTGCGCCTGGCCGAGGCGCCCAGCCATGGCCAGAGCATCGTCGGCTACGACAAGGGCAGCCGCGGCGGCATCGCCTACCTCGGGCTGGCCGGCGAGGTGATCCGGCGCCAGCGCGAGCGCGACCAGGCCGCCAAGGCCGTGCCGGCACCGGAGGTGGCGGCATGAGCGCAACCAAGGACGCCGCCGTGAAGGACGCACCGACCAAGGCCGCCGCCGCCAAGAAGCGCGGGCTCGGCCGGGGACTGGAGGCCTTGCTCGGGCCCAAGGCCGCGGCCGAGGCGCCGGCGCTGGAGGCGGCCCCCGGCGACGCGCTGCGGACCCTGCCGATCGACGCGCTGGCGCCAGGCAAGTACCAGCCGCGCAAGCACTGGGACGAGTCCAAGCTCGACGAGCTGGCCGAGTCGATCCGCGCCCAGGGCGTGATCCAGCCGATCGTGGTCCGCGAGATCGCCGAGCGCGGCGGCAAGACCTGGGAAATCATCGCCGGCGAACGCCGCTGGCGCGCCAGCCAGCGCGCCGGCCTGAGCGAGATCCCGGTGGTCGTGCGCGAGGTCGACGACCGCACCGTGGTCGCGATGGCGCTGATCGAGAACATCCAGCGCGAGGACCTCAACCCGCTGGAAGAGGCGCAGGCGCTGCAGCGGCTGATCGACGAGTTCGACCTGACCCATGCCCAGACCGCCGAGGCGGTCGGGCGTTCGCGCGCGGCGGTATCCAACCTGCTGCGCCTGCTCGAGCTGCCGTCGGAGATCCGGGTGCTGGTCGAGACCCGCACCCTGGAGATGGGCCATGCCCGCGCGCTGCTGACGCTGACCCCGCAGGCGGCGATCGCGCTGGCGCGGCAGGCCGCCGAGCACGGCTGGTCGGTGCGCGAGGTCGAGCACCGGGTGCAGCAGCTGGCCGCCGGCAAGCTGCCGGCCAATGGCAGGAACAAGCCGGCCAAGGCCGCGCCGCAGGCCGATATCGTCAGCCTGGAGCGCGAGCTGTCGGAGTCGCTCAACACCCGCGTCAACGTGATGCACGGACGCGGCGGCAAGGGCCGGCTGGTGATCCACTACAGCAACCTCGACGCGCTCGACGGCGTGCTCGAGAAGCTGCGCGGCAAGACCGACTGAGGCCGCCCGTACCCGCCCGGAAGCACGCCCAAGACCGACAGTGACGTCGTGAATCCCTATCGCTACCGCGTGGCCCTGCGCGCCACCCATCCCAGTGCCGACCTGGTCCCGCTGTTCGAGGAGATCGGGTTGCGGCCCACCCGCGCCTGGAGTGCCGGCGAGCCGCGCCGCGGTCCCGGCGGCGGCCCGCTGGAGGGCGTGCACCGGGACAGCTACGCCACCGCCGAGCTGTCGGACATCGGCGCCGGCGAGGGCGGACGCAGCTGGGCCGACGCACCGTTCGAGGCGTTCCTGCGCCAGCAACTGGACCGGCTGGCGCCGCACCAACCGGCGTTCCAGTCGCTGGTCCGCGACGGCGGCCGCTGCGAACTGGCGATCGGACTGAGCGGGGATCGCCCGATCAGCTTCGACCTCAGCGCCTGGCTGTGCGAGGCGACCGCCCGCCTGCGCCTGTCGCTGGCGTTCGACATCCATCCCAACGGCGACGACTGAGCGCGAGTACCCGCAGCCGATGACGAGCAACGACAGCCTCCCTCCGGTCCTGGTCACCGGTGCCGCCGGCTTCATCGGCGCCTATGTGTGCCGCGCGCTGCGCGCGCGCGGCGAGGCGGTGATCGGGCTGGACAACTTCAACGACTACTACGACCCGCAGCTCAAGCGCGACCGCCTCGCCGCGCTGTGTCCGGATGTCGAGGTGCGGGCGCTGGACCTGTGCGACCGCGAAGGCCTGGCCGCGCTGTTCGACGCGCACCGCCCGGTCCGCGTCGTGCACCTGGCCGCGCAGGCCGGGGTCCGCTATTCGCTGGAGAATCCGCACGCCTACGTCGACAGCAACCTGGTCGGCTTCGTCAACCTGCTCGAGCTGTGCCGGCACCGCGGCGTCGAGCACCTGACCTACGCCAGCTCCTCGTCGGTCTACGGCGATTCGGCGACCCCGCCGTTCTCCGAGGACCAGCGCATCGACAAGCCGCGCTCGCTGTATGCCGCGACCAAGGCCGCCAACGAGCTGATGGGCTACACCTATGCCCAGCTGTACGGCCTGCGCGCGACCGGGCTGCGCTTCTTCACCGTCTACGGCCCGTGGGGGCGCCCGGACATGGCGCCGCTGCTGTTCTCGCGCGCGGTGCTGGCGGGACGGCCGATCGACGTGTTCAACCACGGCCGCATGCGCCGCGATTTCACCCACATCGACGACATCGTCGCCGGCGTACTGGCCGCGCTCGACCGGCCGCCGCCGGGCGGCGTCGACGGGGTGCCGCCGCACCGGGTGTTCAATCTGGGCAACCACACCCCGGTCGAGCTGGAGCGCTTCATCGCGGTGATCGAGGCCGCCGCCGGCCGCCAGGCGCAGAAGGTCTACAAGCCGATGCAGCCCGGCGACATGGTCGAGACCATGGCCGACACCGGACGCGCGCGCGAAGCGCTGGATTTCGAGCCGCGGACCGCGATCGACGACGGGCTGCCGCCGGTGGTGGCCTGGTGCCGGGACTACTTCGGCGAGGCGGCCTGAGCCGGCCGCGGAAGCGGCATTGCAACCGGTGAGCGGTACGATATGTCCGCCGCGGCCGTTCGCGGCGTCCCCGCCGCCGCCGCGCGGCCCCTCACCTCGCCCCGCCCGATGACGCAAAACAAGCCTTCGCTGTCGGTGGTCGTGCCCGTGTTCAACGAGCGCGACAACGTCGCTCCCCTGGTCCACGAGATCACCGCCGCGTTGCGCGGGGTGGTGCCGTTCGAGATCGTGTATGTCGACGACCATTCGCGCGACGACACCCTCGACGTGCTGCGCGGCCTCAAGGCCGAGGTGCCGGAGCTGCGGGTGATCCACCACGTCACCCAGAGCGGCCAGAGCACCGCCGTGCGCAACGGCGTCAAGGCCGCGCGCGCGCCGTGGATCGCCACCCTCGACGGCGACGGCCAGAACGACCCGGCCGACATTCCCAGACTGCTCGCCGAGCGCGACAGCGCCGACGCCTCGACCCGGTTGTTCGCCGGCTGGCGGGTCAACCGCCAGGACAGCGGTTCCAAGCGCTGGGCCAGCAAGTGGGCCAACGCGATCCGCGCGCGCATGCTGCGCGACGACACCCCGGACACCGGCTGCGGGATCAAGCTGTTCGAGCGCGAGGCCTTCCTCGAACTGCCGTACTTCGACCACATGCACCGCTACCTGCCGGCGCTGATGCAGCGCGCCGGCTATCGCACGGTGAGCGTGCCGGTGAACCACCGCCACCGCACCGCCGGGGTCTCCAAGTACAACAACCTCGGACGCGCGCTGGTCGGCATCCGCGACCTGCGCGGTGTGGCCTGGCTGATCAAGCGCGGCAAGCTGACCCGTACCGAGGAGGTCTGAACGATGGCCGTCGACTTCATGAACAACCCGGTCGCCTGGCTGGAGTGGACCGGCATCCACATGTCGCCGTGGAAGATGATCGGCCTCACCGGCGCGTTCATGTTCGGTGCGCGCTGGGTGGTCCAGTTCATCGCCTCGCGCCGCCACGGCAAGCCGGTGATCCCGCGGCTGTTCTGGTACATGAGCCTGTGCGGCAGCGCGATGACCCTGAGCTATTTCCTGTTCTCGCAGAAGCAGGACGCGGTCGGGGTGGTGCAGAACCTGTTCCCGTCGTTCACCGCCGCCTACAGCCTGTACCTGGACATCCGCCACCGCGGTTGGCACCGCGACAAGGCCGGGCACTGACCCGATCGCGGCAGACGCCCGCCGGCGCACAGCCGGCAGCGCCGCCGGGATGCGAGAATCGGGGCTTCGCCACGACCGAGCCGAGTCCGATGCGCCTTGCCGTCCTTGCGTTGAGCCCTCTCTTCCTCGCCCTGCAGGTCGCCGCCGCGCCCGCAGCGGCAGCTGAGCCCG
>NZ_VICD02000172.1 GCF_006546735.2 Marilutibacter maris
CCCTCGACGTAGCGCGCGCCGCGGCCCTTGTCGGCGGTGATCGAGAAGCGCTCCAGATTCAGCTCCAGCCGCGGGCGCACCCCACCGGCCCCGGCGTCCTCATCCCCCTGCAGGGTGCCCAGCGCGCGGGCGCGGCCCTGGACCCGGTTGCCCATCAGGTCGACACTGACGTCGACGCCCGGCACTTCGACGCGGCTGCCGGCCGCGGGGGCGCCATCGACCAGACGCAGATCGGCGTCGACGCGTCCGGCCCCCTCCAGCGCCAGCCACGGCGCATCGGCGAAGAACGTGCCCAGCCAGTCCAGCGAGGCCAACTGCCAACTGCCGACCAGGTGTCCGGACGTCCGCGGTATCAGGCTGCGCGGGTCCTCCAACGGCACCTCGGTGCCCTCGATCCGCAAGCGCGCGTCGACCGCCAGCGCATCGCCGTTCTCGTCGACCTGCCTGGGCAGATCGATGCGCAACCGGATGTCGTCGTCGACCTCCACGCCAAGCTGCAGGGTCGCCTGGCCGTCGCGCGAGGCCATCGACACCGGCGCGCTCCAGTCCAGCCGCCCGCCCGGCGCCAGTGCGCCGCGATTCCACCCGATCCGCCCGCCGACCCGGCCATGGCCCGCGGCCGGCACCGGCTTCAGGCTCAGGCGTTGCGGGCCGCTGCGCTGCACCTGCAAGGCGCTGGTCCGCCCTTCCACCGACAGCTCCAGCTCGGTCTCGAGCAGTTTGCGCAGACCGCTGGCCTGTTCGCGGGTGTGCCGGTCGATCGAAAAATCCGCCTCCAGCACCGCCTCGTCCAAAAGCGTGTCGTCGGCGAGCGACAGGCGCGCGCGCTCGAAGCGCACCCGCGACGGGGTCAGCTCCAGCGGACCGCCCCGCAACTGCTTGTACAGGCCGAGCGTGGCCTGCCCCTCGCCATCCAGCCTCAGCGTGCCGAAGCGGGCGCCACGCACGCTGTCGCTGGCGATACGATCGAAGCGCAGGCGCCATCCACCCGGCCGTGCCGGGGCCGGCTCCAGACGCCGGTCGACGCGGTCCAGCGCCGCCTCGACATCGGCGACCTCGATCGACGGGAACCGCAGTTCCTTCTCAAGCAACGGCAACAGCGCGATCCGGCCATCGGCGCGGCGCGCGTGCAGCGACCAGGTCACGTTGCCGGTGTGGCCCTGCAATCGCGGATCCCACAGCGACACCTGGCCCGGCCAGGCGGTCAACCCGGCCTGCCAGTGCAACTGGAAGCGCTCGGGCTTGCGATTGATCGCCCAAGGCGCCAGCGCGGTGTTGAGGAACAGGTTGCCCAGCAGCAGGTAGACCAGATAAGCAGCGGCCAGGACGATGCCGGCGCGGCGCAACAGGCGTGCAGCACGCCGGCGTGATGGGGACCGTTCGGATATCTCGACCATGGCGCGAGCATAGCCGAGCCGACCGGCGCGGCCGGCTGGCGCTGGCTGTCAGCGCAACTGGAAGCTGTCGCCGTCGAGCATCGCCGGGAACCGTTCGCGATGCGCGGCCAGTTCCGACGCCTGCAGGGTGGTGGTGACCACGACTTCCTCGTCGGTGCATTCGCTGACCGGGTGGCCGAGGAAGTCGATCACCGCGCTGTCGCCGGAGTAGTGAATGCCGTTGCCGTCGCTGCCGACCCGGTTGAGTCCGGCGACGTAGCACAGGTTCTCGATCGCCCGCGCCCGCAGCAGGGTCTTCCACGGGTAGGCGCGCGCGGCCGGCCAGTTGGCGACGAACAGCAGCAGGTCGTAGTCGAGCGCGTCGGCCCGCTCGACGTCGTAGCGGTTGCGCGCGAACACCGGGAAGCGCAGGTCGTAGCAGACCTGCGGACAGATCCGCCAGCCCTTCCACTCCACCGTCAGCCGCTCGCGGCCGGCGGCATAGCGCTGGTGCTCGTTGGCATAGCGGAACAGGTGGCGCTTGTCGTAGTGCCGGATGCCGCCGTCCGGGGTCACGAACAGCATCCGGTTGAAGACCTGGTCGCCGACCCGCAACTGCACGCTGCCGGTGATCGCCGCGCCGATCTTCGCCGCCTGCTCGCGCATCCACGCCACGGTCGGGCCGTCCATGTCCTCGGCGCGCTCGATCGCGTCGTTGGAGAAGCCGCTGGTGAAGGTTTCCGGCAGCAGTACCAGATCGGTGATGTCATGCAACGGCGCGATCAGTCCGCCGTAGTACTCGCGGTTGGCCTCGGGATCGTGCCAACGGGTGTCGCCCTGGATCAGGGAGATGCGCAGATTGTCCATGCTCGGGTCCTCAAAGCGTCTGCAGGCGGGCGATCGCCTCGTCGAGGGTCGCCTCGTTCTTGGCGAAGCACAGCCGCGCCAGGCGCTGGCCGGCCGGCGGCGCCTGGTAGAACGGCGACAGCGGGATCGCGGCGACGCCCTTGTGCTCGGTCAGCCAGCGGCAGAACGCGGCATCGTCGAGGTCGCTGACCGCCGAGTAGTCGACCAGCTGGAAATAGCCGCCCGGCACCGGCAACGGCTTGAGCCGGGTGGTCAGCAGCTGTTCGCGGAAACGGTCGCGCTTGGCCTGGTAGAACGCGCCCAGTTGCTCGTAATGCGCGGGCTCGGCCTCGATCATCTCGGCGAAGGCGGCCTGCGCCGGGGTGAAGGTGCAGAAGGTGTTGTACTGGTGCACCTTGCGGAACTCGGCGGTCAACGCCGGCGGCGCGATGCAGTAGCCGACCTTCCAGCCGGTGCAGTGGTAGGTCTTGCCGAAACTGGAGATCACGAAGGCGCGCTCGCGCAGCTCGCGGTGGCGCAGCACCGATTCGTGGCGGGCACCGTCGAACACGATGTGCTCGTAGACCTCGTCCGACAGCAGCACGATGCCGGTGTCGCGCAGCAGCGCGGTCAGCTGGGCGATGTCGTCCGCACCGAGCATCGCCCCGGACGGATTGTGCGGGGTGTTGATCATCAGCATCCGGGTGCGCGGGGTGATCGCCGCGCTGATCCGCGACCAGTCCGGCTCAAAGCCGGTCGGGCCACCGTCCCGCCCCAGCGGCACGTGCACGGCGATACCGCCGGCCAGATCGATCGCCGGTTCGTAGCAGTCGTAGCACGGGTCGAGCACGATCACCTCGTCGCCCGGACGCACCACCGCATGGATCGCGTCGAAGATCGCTTCGCTGGCGCCGGAGGTCACGGTGATCTCGGCATCGGCGTCGGGACGGTGGCCGTAGCAGCGCTCGGTCTTGGCGGCGATCGCCGCGCGCAGGACCGGCAGCCCGTGAGCGGGCGCGTACTGGTTGAGGCCGGCGCGCATCGCCCGGTCCAGCGCCTCGACCAGTCGCGCCGGCACCTCGAAGTCCGGAAAACCCTGTCCCAGATTGACCGCGCGGTGCTCGGCGGCCAGTTGCGACATCACGGTGAAGATGGTGGTGCCGACCTTCGGCAGCTTGGTCTCGGGGGTCATCGCTCGCGGGGGTGTCGGTGGGGCCTCCGAGTGTACGGAATCGTGGCGATCGGGGATGTTTCCGCCGTGCCGCCCGGCCCTGCCCAGCGCGGATGTTGCAGCCGGGCGCGACTACCGCGACACTGCGCGCATGCGCGAGCTCCACGTGGTCGATGCCTGCGAACTGGCCGCCGCCTATGCCGCGGCCCACTATGCGGTGGTGCTGGACGGCGACGCGATCCCGTTGCGCGTCGGCGCGAGCGCCGGCGACGTCGAGGCCTACTGGGCGGCGCGCCGCTACGCCTTCATCACCGCCTGGAATCCGGCCTCGCGCCCGTTGTCCGAGGAAGCCAACAATCTCGCCGACGCCCGCCTGGTCGCCCGCATGCAGGTGCTGGATCTGTCCTTCCACCCGGCCTGGGCCAGCGACCACGACCGCCAGTGGCGCGAATCCGGCTGGCTGATCGCCGACGTCGACCCGAGCACGCTCGACGCCCTCGCCGGCGAGTTCGGCCAGGCCGGCGTGCTGCACTGGGAACACGGCGAACCGGTGCGGCTGCGGATGATGCTGCAACGGCCCGGCGACTGCGCCGACCGGCCATGCGTGGACTGGCGGAGCGGAGCCGACGGCGACCGGACCGCCGACGCCATCCCGTAGAATGTCCGCTTCGCGGCCACAGCGGCCGCCCGCCGCCGCCTGATGACCCGACCCGACCGAACCACCGCGCCAGCGGATGCCCGCCCGCGGCCTTCCGCGCCAACCGAACCGGCCTTGCTGGAGGTGCGTGGCCTGCGTTTCTCGCGCAACGACCTGCCGGTGTTCGGCCCGCTGGGTTTCGCGGTCGCCACCGGCGAGGCACTGCTGGTGCAGGGCGACAACGGCGCCGGCAAGACCACCCTGCTGCGGGTGCTGGCGGGCCTGCTGCGGGCCGATGCCGGCGAGGTCGCGATCCGTGGCGAAGCCGCCGAACCGCTGCTGCGCGCCCGCGCGCTCGCCTACCTGGGCCACCTGCCGGGGCTGAAGGCCGACCTCAGCGTGGTCGAGAACCTGCAGCACCTGTGCGGCCTGCACGGCCAGCGCGGCAGCCAGACCATCGAAGGCGCACTGGAGGTGGTCGGGCTGGGCGGCTACGAGGAGGCGCTGAGCCGCCAACTCTCCGCCGGTCAGAAGAAACGCCTGTCGCTGGCGCGGCTGTGGCTGTCGCCGGCACCGCTGTGGTTGATGGACGAGCCCTACGCCAATCTCGACCTGGAAGGCATCGAACTGGTCAACCGGATGGTTCGCGCGCACCTGGACGCCGGGGGCGCCTCGCTGGTCACCACCCACGGCGCCTATGCCGCGCCGCCGGTGCGTACCCGGCTGCTGGTGCTGGACCGGCGGGGGCGCGACGGCGCTCCGCGGACGGAGGGCTGAGGGCATGGACGTCGAAGTAGGCCTCATCCAGTCCGCGCGCGCCCTGATCGTGCGCGACCTGCGCCTGGTCTGGCGGCGTCGCGGCGACGCCCTGCAGCCGGCCCTGTTCGCCCTGCTGATGGTGGTGCTGTTCGCGCTGGCGCTGGGCAACGAGCCGGCGACCCTGGCCCGGGTCGCCCCGGCCGTGCTGTGGCTGGCGGTTCTGTTGGCCGGATTGTTGTCGCTCGACAGCCTGTTCCGGGGCGATGCCGAGGACGGCTCGCTGGAACAGTGGATGCTGGCGCCGGTACCGCTGGCCTGGCTGGTCGGGGTGCGCACCGCGATGCACTGGGCCACCACCGCGCTGCCGCTGCTGCTGGCCGCGCCGCTGCTGGGCGAGATGCTGCACCTGCCGCGCGGCCAGTTGCCGGTGCTGCTGGCCTCGCTGGCGCTGGGGACCCCGCTGCTGAGCCTGATCGGCGCGGTGGTCGCCGCGCTGACGGTGGGGATGAGGCGCTCCGGTATACTGGTCGCCTTGTTGGCATTGCCCCTGTACGTGCCCGTCCTGGTGTTCGGCGCGGGCAGTGTCACCGCCGCCGCCCAGGGACACGACGTCGCGGGCGCGATGCTGTTGCTGGCCGCCGGACTGGTCCTGGCGGTGTTGCTGGCGCCGATGGCGGCAGCCGCCGCGATCCGCATCGCATTGAACTGACGCCCACCTCCCCTGCCCGGCATGGGAGCGGACAGACGCAAATGAATCCGATCGTCCTGTGGTTCCACAAACTCGGCTCTCCGCCCTACTTCGACCGCTTCGCCGCGCGTTGGGCGCCGTGGGGCCATGGCATCGGCCTGTTGATGATGGCGGTCGGGCTCTACGGCGGCCTGTTCCAGGTGCCGGCCGACTACCAGCAGGGCGACAGCTTCCGGATCCTCTACATCCACGTGCCCAGCGCCTGGATGAGCCTGGCGGTCTACGGCGCGATGGCCTTCTATGCGGCGATCGCGCTGATCTGGCGGATCAAGCTGTGCGAGATCCTGGCGATGGCCTGCGCGCCGATCGGCGCCGCCTTCACCTTCATCACCCTGGCCACCGGCTCGATCTGGGGCAAGCCGATGTGGGGCACCTGGTGGGACTGGGACCCGCGCCTGACCACCGAGCTGGTGCTGTTGTTCATGTACCTGGGCGTGATCGGCCTCTACCACGCGATCGACGACCGCCGCGCGGCCGCCCGTGCCGCCGGCCTGCTGGCGATCGTCGGCGTGGTGCTGCTGCCGGTGATCCGCTATTCGGTGGTGTGGTGGAACTCCCTGCACCAGGGACAGACCATCCGCATGTTCGGCGAGTCGAGCATGGACTCGAGCATGGTCTGGCCGCTGATCTGGGTCGTGCTCGGCAGCAAGTTCTGGTTCCTGGGCTCCCTGCTCGCCCGCGCCCGCGCCGACAACCTGCTCCGCGAATCGGGCAAGGCCTGGGTCGGCGCGCTGGTGGCGCCGGCCACGGAGGCGCGTCGATGAGCTACCTCGGCTACGTGGCAGCCGCCTACGCGGTGTTCGCGGTGGTGATGGCCTGGGACTGGCTGGCGCCGCAACTGCAGATCCGCCGTGCGCTCGGCCGGGCCCGCC
>NZ_VICD02000173.1 GCF_006546735.2 Marilutibacter maris
TGACTCAGGGGGGAACGATATCCGGCTGCGCCCGGATATCTCCCAAAGTTCGCTGCGCAAACCTTGGGCCCCGCCGTTGCGCTTCCACACCCCCATTCGCATCTGCGATGCGAATCGCCCCCTGACTCAGGGGGCTGCGACCATGAAATCCAATGCAGGAGCCGATGGGCGTTTGCCATGAGCCCGGGGATCGCGGCTCATGTCATTCCTGCGATCCCGCTCTGCTGCCCTGCCCCACTCGCAAGAACGGGGCGTTTCCGCCCCGTTCCGATCTGTCCGCATTCGAATCGGCCTTTCACGGCCAACCCGTCCCGATCACCCCTTCAGCGGCGACTGCTGGCTGAGGAAATTGCGCGGATTGACCACGCGACCGTTCTCCCAGACCTCGAAGTGGACATGGGCGCCGGTCGAACGACCGGTCGAGCCGGCCTTGGCGATTTCCTGTCCGGCGCGGACCAGCTCACCGACCTTGCGGCTCAACCTGGAGTTGTGCGCATAACGGGTCACGTAGCCGTTGCCGTGATCGATCTCGACCACCTTGCCGTAGCCGGAGCGCACACCGGAGTAGCTGATCACGCCGTCGGCGACGGCGAACACCGGGTCGCCGGTGTTGGCGTCGAAGTCGATGCCCTTGTGCAGTGCGCGGCCACCGCGGAACGGATCGGCGCGGTAGCCGAAGCCCGAGGTGATGTAGCTGCGGGCCACAGGCGAGCGCGACGGCACCGCGTTGAGATCGAGCTGTCGGCTGAACAGCAGCGCTTCCAGCACCGAAAGCTGCTGGCCGGCGGCCTCGAACTGCGCGTCGAGCTGCTGCAGCCCTTCGTCCAGCTCCGGCTTGGAGATATCCTCGACCGGGCCGGCGCCACCGACGCCGACCGGCTTCTCGAAGTCGAACTCGCCGTCCTGCAACTGGCCGATCCGGGTCAGCCGCTCGCCGAGCGCGTTGAGGCGGTTGGCCTCGGCCTGCAGTTCGCCCAGACGGGCGGCCAGCGCATTGATCTCGCGCTGGGCCTCGCGACGGGTATCCTCGATCTGGGCCTGCTGGTCGGCGACCTGCACACGCAGGGTGGCGGTCATCGCGACGCCGGCTCCAAGTCCCACGCCCAGCCCGGTCGCGAGCAGCAGCGAGGCGCACAGGCCGGGCCGGGTCGCACCGAACCGCTGGCCCTGCCAGAGCAGGTGGGCGGCGGCCCGGCGCGATGATTGAATGATGTTCTCGAAGGTCATATTTCCGATGTCTGATTCCAAAGCCAGGTCCCCGCGTCGTCAGCCGGCTCCGCAGGAGGCGCTCGATGCGCTGCTCGCGGAACCCGCCGGCGACCCGATCCGTCGTGCCCTCTGGCTCGACGAGGTGGACCGTCGCCTACGTCCCCATCTGCCGCCTTCACTGGCCCCGCACGCGAGGCTTGCGAATATCAATCACGGCAAGCTGGTTTTTGTCGTCGACGCTCCGGTGTGGCAATCCAGACTCAGGATGTCCGCACCGGAACTGCTCAACGTGGCCCGCTCCATCGGGCTTACTGCAACCGACGTGGTCATCAAGGCGTCGAAGACTCCCCATGCGCCGCCAAGACCGGCTCCACGTCAGCCTGTCCCCATGTCCGCACGCGCGAAGCAGGCGCTGCGGGCCGCCCTGGATTCGCTGCCGACCGCCGATTCGGGCGATACGGACGATTCCAAGTCCGGTCATTGAGGGAAAACGCCCACAAATGTCCGGGGGACGGGGCATCCTACTGGCGCAAATCCCGCCATTTGTTAACTAAAAAGAAATAAATAAGAAAATTTATGTTAGTTTTTAGTTAACTTGCAGGCATTTGTTCACGTCTGTGACGATCGCACGTTTGCGCCGTGCAGCCCTGCGCATCCCGTCCGTCAACACGCGCACGCGCTCCGAGCGCGCCGCTCGGGCGGCACGGATCGGAGGTCAAGAAGGGGGAAACGGCGGGCGTCACGGGCCCGCGGCGCTGCCTGCTCAGGCGTTGATCGGAGTGCCGTAGGCCACCGGAACCGGCTGCCGCTCGTCGACGTAACTGACTTCTTCCCAGGCCGCGGGTTCGGCGATCAGCGCGCGCACCAGCTTGTTGTTCAGCGCATGCCCGGACTTGAAGCCCTCGTAGGCGCCGATGATCGGTCGCCCCGCCAGGTAAAGATCGCCGACCGCGTCGAGGATCTTGTGGCGGACGAACTCGTCGGCATAGCGCAGGCCGTCCTCGTTCAGGACCCGGAACTCGTCGAGCACGATGGCATTGTCCATCGAGCCGCCCAGGCCGAGATTGCGCTCGCGCATGAACTCCAGGTCGCGCATGAAACCGAAGGTCCGCGCGCGGCTGACTTCCTTGACGTAGGAGGCGGTCGAGAATTCGACCTCGGCACGCGACTGCGACGCCGGGATCGCCGGGTGGTCGAACTCGACGGTGAAGCCGATCCGGAACCCCTCGTGCGGGGTGAAGCGGGCGATCTTGTCGCCGTCGCGGACTTCCACCGGCCGCTTGATCCGGATGAAGCGTTTGGGCGCGTCCTGCTCGGCGATGCCGGCGGACTGCAGCAGGAACACGAACGGGCCGGCCGAGCCGTCCATGATCGGCACTTCCGGCGCGGACAGGTCGATGATCACGTTGTCGATCCCCAGCCCGGCCAGCGCCGACATCAGGTGCTCGACCGTCATGACCTTGCCGCTGCCACAGCTCAGGCCGGTGCACAGCATGGTCTCGGTGACCAGTCCGGCGCGCGCGGGGATCTCCACCACCGGGTCGAGGTCGACACGGCGGAACACGATGCCGCTGTCCACCGGGGCCGGGCGCAGGGTGAGGAACACCTTCTCGCCGCTGTGCAGGCCCACGCCGGTGGCGCGGATCAGATTCTTGAGGGTGCGCTGGCGCAACATGTTCGGGTGGGCCTGTCTATGTAGTTATGGTCTCGAAGCCCAGGCTGCCGGCCCCCGCAAATCCGTCGCCTTTCCGGACGATCGACGCGGGGGCGTCATGCCTGCATGCGTGCCATGGCGGCACGCCCAAAATCACGGGGGAGAATACCACGCATGTGGCTGAACCTGAACGAAAAGCCGGTTCAGCCGCCGCAGCTCGACCGTCTGTCATCGACGGCCGCGAAACTGACCGGTCCGGGTCGCGGACCGGTCGAAGGCCCCGGAGCGGGTCCGGGGCGAATATCCCGCCTGGCCGGGGACGAGTCCGGCCAATTCAGGGAGTTGGCCTGCCCGACTCGCGGGCGGCCACCGCAGCGCCGACGGTCAGTCGGCCTGCCGGCGCAGGGTGAGGCGCCGCGCTTGCGAGGCACTGCCTCGCGCGGCGTCGAACGCCTGGCCATGGATGGACAAGCCGGACGATCCGTCCTCTCGATGCATCGCCAAGGACGGCATCAGTCGGCCTGCCGGCGCAGGAACGCCGGGATGTCCAGGTAGCTGCTGTCGCTGCCGAAGTCGGCGGCTTCCGGAGCCGACGACGATGCCGCCGGCGCGGCGTCGGCCATGCCGCCGCGACGCAGGCTGCCGCCGAAGCTCGGAGCCGCCGGCGCCGGCGCCTCGTCCATCGCGCTGAACTCGGGCTGGCCGGTGGTGCCGTTGCGGACCAGTTGGATCGGCGCGCGCTGCTCGTTCGGACGCGACTGCTTGGAGACCGCCCGGTTCAGGCCGGTGGCGACCACGGTGACCTTGACCTCGTCCTGCATGTCCGGGTCGAGCACCGTGCCGATGACCACGGTCGCGTCCTCGGAGGCGAACTGCTCCACGGTGCGGCCGACCTCGTCGAACTCGGCCATGGTGAAGTCCGGACCGGCGGTGATGTTGACCAGGATGCCGTTGGCGCCGGACAGGTTGACGTCGTCCAGCAGCGGGTTCTGGATCGCCGCCTCGGCCGCGGCCTGGGCGCGGTCGTCGCCGCGGGCGGCACCGGTGCCCATCATCGCCAGGCCCATCTCGGACATCACCGTGCGCACGTCGGCGAAGTCGACGTTGATCAGGCCCGGACGCACGATCAGGTCGGCGATGCCCTGCACCGCGCCCAGCAACACGTCGTTGGCGGCGCGGAAGGCCTGGATCATCGTCGCATTGCGGCCGAGCACGGTGATCAGCTTCTCGTTCGGGATCGTGATCAGCGAATCGCAGTGGTGGCTCAGCTCCTCGATGCCCTTGAGCGCGACCTGCATGCGGCGGCGGCCCTCGAACGGGAACGGCTTGGTGACCACGGCGACGGTCAGGATGCCCATCTCCTTGGCCAGCTGCGCGACCACCGGCGCCGCGCCGGTGCCGGTGCCGCCGCCCATGCCGGCGGTGATGAACACCATGTCGGCGCCTTCCATCGCATCCATCAGGCGCTCGCGGTCCTCCAGCGCGGCCTGACGGCCGACCTCGGGGTTGGCGCCTGCGCCCAGGCCCTTGGTGACGTTGCTGCCCAGCTGCAGCTGCAGCTTGGCCCCGCAGTTCTTGATCGCCTGCGAGTCGGTGTTGGCGGTGATGAATTCCACGCCGTCGACGTTGCTGCTGACCATGTGCGCGACCGCGTTGCCGCCGCCGCCGCCGACGCCGATGACCTTGATGATGGCATTGGGTGCCATGCTCTCGACCAGTTCGAAATGTGCCATGTCCTCGTCCTCTGTCTGTGCAGTGCTAGTTGTTGTTGTGTTCTTGCATTGGGGAGATTGCGTGTGTTGCCGGTGCCATGTGGTGCTGCCTTCCGCCTCGCCTGCCGGGTCCCGGCGCCCTCGCCGGAACCTCGTGAAATCAGAATTCGCCGCGATACCAGTTCTTCAACTTGTTGAAGAACGAGCCGGCCCGCCCGGTCGGAATCACCGGGCGCCGCGGATGCTCGATCTGACTGCCCATCAGCAGCAGGCCGACCCCGGTCGCATGGACCGGATTGCCGACCACCTCGCCCAGGCCGGTGACGTGCTGGGGAATGCCGACGCGCACCGGCATCTGCAACATCTCCTCGGCCAGCTCGACGACGCCCTCCATCTTCGAGGCGCCGCCGGTCAGGACCATGCCCGCGCGCACGTGCTGCTCGAAGCCGCTGCGACGCAGCTCGGCCTGGACCATCTCGAACAGCTCCTCGTAGCGCGCCTGCACCGCCTGCGCCAGCGAGTGGCGCGGCATCCGCCGCGGCGGCCGGTCGCCGACCGAGGGCACCTGGATGGATTCCTCCGCGGTCGCCATCTGCGCCAGCGCGCAGGCGTAGCGGACCTTGATCTGCTCGGCCTCCGGGGTCGGCGTGCGCAGCATGTGGGCGATGTCCTCGGTGACCTTGTCGCCGGCGATCGGCAAACTGGCGCTATGCGCGATCGCGCCATGCACGAACACCGCGATGTCGGTGGTGCCGGCGCCGATGTCGACCAGCACCACGCCCAGTTCGCGCTCGTCGCTGGTCAGCACCGCCTGGCTGGAGGCGAGCACGCCCAGGATCAGGTCGTCGACCTGCAAGCCGCAGCGCTGCACGCATTTGCTGACGTTGGCCGCGGCCGACTGCGCGCAGACCACCAGATGCGCATGCACCTCCAGGCGCACGCCGGTCATCCCGACCGGATTGCGAATGCCTTCCTGCGAATCGTCGAGCACGTAGTCGCGCGGGATCGCATGCAGGATCTTCTGGTCGGCCGGGATCGCGACCGCCTTGGCCGCCTCCAGCACCCGGTCCAGATCGCCATGGCTGACCTCGCCGTCGCGGATCGGCGCGATGCCCTGCGAATTGCGGCACTGCACGTGGCTGCCGGAGATCGACGCGTAGACCGAGCGGATCTCGCAGCCGGCCATCAGCTCGGCCTCCTCGACCGCGCGCTGGATCGACTGCACGGTCGACTCGATGTCGACGACCACGCCCTTGCGCAGTCCCCTGGACTCGTGCGAACCGATGCCGATCACCTCGATCGGATTGCCGGGCCCGCTGTGGTCGGGGGTGTACTCCCCCACCAGTGCCACCACCTTGGAGGTGCCGATGTCGAGGCCGACGATGAGCGACTTGTCGCCTTTGCGGTTCATGATTGTCCTTGCGTCTGCGGTGCTGCCGGGGTCTCGATCGCCTCGCCCCAGGTCAACGAAAAACCATTGGTGTAACGAAGATCGGCGCGCGCCAGCCGATGCGCGCGCTGCGCGACCAGTTGCGGAACGACGCGGATGAAGCGACGCAGCCGCTCGTTCGGACGGGTCCGGCCGACCACGACCGTGGTGCCGCTGGCCAGGTCCAGCGTCCAGCTGCCGCGCGCATCGAGCGCGACGCTGCGCACGCCGACGCCCAGCGGCGCGAACAGCGTGCGCGACTCGTTGTAGAAGCGGACCACGTCGGAGACCCGGGTGTCCGGGCCGTCCAGCTTCGGCAGGTGCGCCGGCACCTCGATGCCGTCGGCCGGAAACAGCCGGCCCTGCTCGGACAGCAGGCGTGCATCGCCCCAGCGCGCGAACGGCCGGTGCTCGACCACCGACACCTCCAGCACGTCGGGCCAACGCTTGCGCACCTCGGCATGCTCGACCCAGGGCAACGCCGCCACCGCCGCCTGCGCGGCTTCCAGATCGACCGCGAAGAAGCCCTGTTTGGCGTAGGGCATCAGCGTCTTCTGCAACGCGTCCGCGTCGACGCGCTGGAACTCCGCGGTCGCGCGCAGGCGGGTCAGCGGCCACTGCTCCTGGCCGATCCAGCCCTTGAGCACGGCGACCACCGGCAGCACCACCAGGGCCACCGCCAGGGTCCAGCCGATCAGGCGCACCAGCGCGTTCATGCGTGCGCGCCTCCTTCGCGACCTTCGACGCGGGTCTGCTCCGGCAGCGTCTGTTCCAGGATCAGCCAGCACAGGGATGCGAAATCGACGCCGAGTTCGGCCGCGGCTTTCGGCACCAGCGAGTGACTGGTCATGCCCGGCGCGGTGTTGATCTCGATCAGCTGCAGGCCGGTTTCGCGGTCGCGCATCACGTCGACCCGGCCCCAGCCGCTGCAGCCGACGGCGCGGAACGCGGCCAGCGCGAGGCGGCCGATCTCCGCCTCCTCCTCGCCCTCCATCCCGGGGCAGATGTAGCGGGTGTCGTCGGCGACGTACTTGGCGTGATAGTCGTACCACTCGCCGGCCGGCTCGATCCGGATCGACGGCAGCGCGAGATCGCCGAGGATGCCGACCGTGAATTCGGGGCCCTGCACCATCCGCTCCATCAGCAGCTCGCCGTCATAGCCGGCGGCGAACTCCGCCGCGGCGGCCAGATCCTGTTCGCCGAGAATGCGGAACACGCCGACGCTGGAGCCTTCGCAGGAGGGTTTGACGAACACCGGCAGCCCCAGCGCACGCGCGGCGGCGACCAGGTCCTCGCCGGCGGCCAGGCGCGCGAAGCCCGGGGTCGGCAGCCCTTCGGCCATCCACACCTGCTTGGTGCGGATCTTGTCCATGGTCAGCGCCGAGCCGAGCACACCGGGCCCCGTATAGGGCACGCCGAGCGCATCGAGCAGGCCCTGCAGGACGCCGTCCTCGCCGCCGCCGCGGTTGCCGTGCAGGATGTTGAACACCCGATCCACGCCGCCGGCGCGGATCGCCTCGACCAGGGCCGGAATGCCATCGACGGCGAACGCGTCGATGCCGCGCGAACGCAGCGCCTCCAGCACATTGCGGCCCGAGTCCAGCGACACCTCGCGCTCGGCGCTGGTGCCGCCCATCAGCACGGCGACGCGACCGAACACACCCGGGTCGGAGACACGCTGCGCGGCCGGCAAGGCGCTCATGCCTCGTCTCCATCGGCGTCGACGAACCCGGCGGTCACCAGCTCCTGGGCGGTATGACCGATATCGCCGGCACCCATCACCAGCAGCAGATCGCCATCGCGCAGCACGTCCGGCAGCACCCGCGGCAGCTCACCGGCGCTGCCGACGACCACCGGATCGATGCGTCCACGGGCCCGGATCGCACGCGCCAGCGACTTGGCGTCGGCGCCAACGATCGGCGCCTCGCCGGCCGGATACACCTCGGTCAACACCAGGGCGTCGACCGTCGACAGCACCGCCGCGAACTCGTCGAACAGGTCGCGGGTGCGCGAATAGCGGTGCGGCTGGAACGCGACCACCAGGCGCCGGTCGGGCCAGCCGCCGCGCGCGGCGGCGAACACCGCCTCCAGTTCCTTGGGATGATGGCCGTAGTCGTCGACCAGTTGCACCTTCGCGCCCTTCGGGGTCTCCAGCTCGGCCAGCAGGTTGAAGCGACGACCGATGCCGGCGAAGCCCTGCAACGCCCGGGCGATCGCCTCGGCCGACACGCCCAGCTGCCAGCCGACCGCGGCGGCGGCCAGTGCGTTGAGCACGTTGTGGTGACCCGGCAGCGCCAACTCCACCGCGGTGCGGGTCGCATCCGGCAGGCACAGGGTGAAATGCATCGCCGCGCCCTGCTGGCGGATGTCCTCGGCGCGCACGTCGGCCTCGGCGTGGGTGCCGTAGGTCATCACGTGGCGCGGGGTCTTCGCCGCCAGCTCGGCGACCTCGGGATCGTCGATGCACAGCACCGCCAGGCCGTAGAACGGCAGCCGGTGCATGAATTCCTCGAACGCCGCCTGCACCCGCGAGAACTCGCCGCCGTAGTTCTCCAGATGATCGGCGTCGATGTTGGTGACCACCGCGATCTGCGGATTCAGGCGCAGGAAGCTGCCGTCGCTCTCGTCGGCCTCGGCGACCAGCCAGTCGCCCTTGCCCAGGCGCGCGTTGGCGCCGGCGGCAAGCAGTTGGCCGCCGATCACGAAGGTCGGGTCGACCCCGCCCTCGCCGAGCACGCTGGCGGTCAGCGAAGTGGTGGTGGTCTTGCCGTGGGTGCCCGCCACCGCAATGCCGCGCTTGAAGCGCATCAGCTCGGCCAGCATCTCCGCGCGCGGAACCACCGGAATGCGCTGCGCGCGCGCCTCCATCAGCTCGGCGTTGTCGGGGCGGATCGCGCTGGATACGACCACGCAGTCAGCGCCCAGCACGTTCGACGCGACATGCTTGCGGTGCACGGTGATCCCGATCGAGGCGAGCCGGCGGGTGACCGCGTTGTCGGCCAGGTCCGAACCCGATACCTGGTAGCCGAGCGTGCACATCACCTCGGCGATGCCGCTCATGCCGGTGCCGCCGATGCCGACGAAATGCACGCGCGGGAATGCCTTGGCGAGATCGCCATCGTGTTGCAACCGGCGGCTGCGTACGGTCGCGCTCATGCAACCGGCTCCTTCTGAGTGTTGTGTCCCAGCACCGCGTCGGCGACCCGCTCGGCCGCGTCCGGCCGCGCCAGCGCGCGGGCGCACACCGCCATGCGCTGCAGGTCGATGCGCTGGTCGAGAATTTCGAGGGTCGCGGAGAGCCGCTGGTACAGCGTCTCCCCCTGCGGCAGCACCTGGGCGGCGCCGCGCATCTGCAGGAATTCCGCGTTCTTGGTCTGATGGTCGTCGACCGCCTGCGGGAACGGCACCAGGATGCAGGCGGTACCGACCGCGCACAGTTCGGCCAGGGTCAACGCGCCGGCCCGGCACACGACCACGTCGGCCCAGCCGTAGGCCTCCGCCATGTCGGCGATGAACGGCTCGATGGACGCCTCCACCCCGGCCTCCGAGTACGACCGCTCGGCTTCCGCGCGCATCTTTTCGCCGCACTGGTGGCGGACCTGGAATTCGACGACGTGGCGCAGCGCCGCAACCGCCTTCGGCACCGCTTCGTTCAAGGCCCGCGCGCCCTGGCTGCCGCCGAGGACCAGCAGACGCAGCGGCCCCTCGCGACCCTCGTAGCGGGCCTCCGGCGGCGCCACCGCGGCGATCTCCGCGCGCACCGGATTGCCGACCACGGTCTCTTCCAGCATCGGGAAGGTCTCCGGGAAGCCGGTCAGCACCTGTCGCGCCATCCGCGCCAGCACGCGATTGGTCAGCCCCGGCGCGCGGTTCTGTTCGTGCACGAACAGCGGCACCCCGAGCAGGCGCGCGGCCAGCCCGCCCGGTCCCGCGGCGAAGCCGCCGAAGCTGATCACCGCGCGCGGCCGCAGGCGCTTCAGGCACGCGCGCGCCGCCAGCACCGCCTTGAGCAGGCGCCACGGCGCGGCCAGCTTGACCGCCATGCCCTTGCCGCGGATCGCGCGCACGGCGATGGTCTCGATCTCGATGCCGTGCTGCGGCACCAGCCGGGTTTCCATGCCGCCCTCGGCGCCGAACCAGTTCACCGCCACCCCGCGCGCGCGCAGCACCCGGGCCACGGCCAGGCCGGGAAAGATGTGGCCGCCGGTGCCGCCGGCGAGGATCACCACCGGGCCGCTC
>NZ_VICD02000174.1 GCF_006546735.2 Marilutibacter maris
ATCTCCCAAGGTTTGCTGCGCAAACCTTGGGCCCCGCCGCTGCGCTTCCAGACCCCCATTCGCGCTGCGCGCGAATCGCCCCCTGACTCAGGGGGCTGGGTCCATGCGTTCATGTCGTAGGAGCGGCGTAAGCCGCGATGAGGCATTCAATGGGAAGGCCCGGCCGTGGTTTGCGTGGCCGCTACGACGCGGCCGGCGGTAGGCCCTCCAGTGAGCGCTTCGGCGACCGCCTGTCGCGTGGCGGTGAATATTCACTCGGGCTGGACGGTCCGTAGCCCGCATGATGGCAATGGCGCAAACGGTGAGCGCCGTCGCTGAATGCGCACGTAGGGGATCATGGCGGCACTTCGTTCACATTTCGGTGTCTGAACATGAACCCCGTATCCTGCCTGCCCGCGTTAGTACCGCATGCCGACATGGAATAGGGTAAATATCAGGAGTTTCACCGCCTGCGCCCTGGATGCCCCCGGCGCGGGACCGTACGCATCCGCATCACCCGCCAGCTCACGAGGACGACCACCATGCGCAACCGCCGTTCCATTACCCGCAGTCCGTCTGCCAGCGCCCAGCGCGGCATGAGCCTGATCGAGATCATCATCGTGATCGTGCTGATCGGCGCCGTGCTGACCTTCGTCGGCAGCCGCGTGCTCGGTGGCGCCGATCGCGCCAAGGCCAATCTCGCCAAGTCGCAGGTCACCACGCTGGCGCAGAAGGTCGATTCCTTCCAGATGGATACCGGCCGCCTGCCGACCACGCTCGACGAACTGGTCACCGCGCCCAGCGACGCCCCCGGCTGGCTCGGCCCCTATGCCAAGGCGCAGGAGCTGAAGGACCCGTGGGGGCACGACATCGAGTACCGCACCCCCGGTGAGAGCGGTCCCTTCGACCTGGTGATCCTCGGCAAGGACGGCAAGGTGGGTGGCACCAGCGTCGATTCCGACGTCCGTTACGAGTAAGCGTTCCGCATCGTCGCCTCGCCAGGACCGCTCATGACCGTTCCGGGATCGAGTCGCCGTGTCCGTGGCGTTTCCCTGGTGGAGATGCTGCTGGTGGTCGCGCTGTTTGCGGTCGTCAGCCTGCTGGCGGCGGCGGCGATGAGCGGCGGCTTCAAGGGCATGCAGCTGCGATCGGCGGCCAAGGAGGTCGCCTCGCAGTTGCGCTACACCCGTGCCCAGGCGCTGGCGACCGGCGAAGTGCAGCGCTTCGTGATCGACCCACAGGGCCATCGCTGGGAGGCGCCCAACGGTCGCCACGGTGAGATTCCCGATGCGATCCGGATCCGTTTCACCGGCGCCCGCGAGGCCCAGCAGAGCGAGGGCGAGGGGGCGGTGATGTTCTTCCGCGATGGCGCCGCCACCGGTGGTCGCGTCCAGCTCAGCATCGAGCAGGCAGCCTGGAACATCGATGTCGCCTGGCTGACCGGCGAAGTGCGCCTGCGTCGCGCGGAGCTGGAACGGTGAGCCGGCCGGTCGGCGTCGGAAGCTGGCGGACCGCGCGTGCGCAGCGCGGCTACACCCTGATCGAGGTGATCGTGGCGTTCGCCCTGCTCGCGCTGGCGTTGAGCCTGCTGCTGGGCACGTTGTCGGGCGCGACCCGGCAGGTCCGCTGGTCCGGCGATGCCGGCCGCGCGGCCCTGCATGCGCAGTCGCTGCTGGATCAGCTTGGCGTCGGTACCCGGATCGAACCGGGCCGGGAGAACGGCGATTTCGAGGATGGGCGCTACCGCTGGACCCTGGAGGTCGCGCCGTGGGAAGACCCGGCGCTGCCGCCGGATGTGCTGGAGCCGGCCGGCGGTGCGCTCAACCGCTTGTACGAGCTGACCCTGGCGGTCGAGTGGGGGCAGGGCCGTCCCGGCGAGCGTCTGCGCTTGCGCACCCTGCGCCTGGTCCAGGGCGATCCGCTGGAGGCGTCGCCATGAGCGCGGTCCCGATGGGCAGGCGCCGCGGCGGCGGCCCGCGGCGGGCGTCGCGCGGATTCACCCTGATCGAGGTGCTGCTGGCCAGCGTGCTGCTGGCGGCCGGGCTGGCGCTGGCGTTCGCGACCCTGACCGCCGCGACCCGTACCGTCCATCGCGGCGAGGCGATGGCCCAGCGCGGCGAGCGCGAGCGGGCGGTGCTGGGCTTCCTCCGCCAGCGGCTGAGCGCGGCCCGTCCGGTCGCCTTCGACATGGATCAGGACACCGCCCTGCCGGTGCGCTTCATCGGCGAACCGGACCGCGTCCGCTTCGTCGCCGACCTGCCCGATTACCTCGGCCATGGCGGCCCCTATCAGCACGATTTCCGCATCGAGAGCGGCGACGACGGCCTGCGCATCGTTCTCGCCTTGGCGGTGGTGCAGTCTTCGCAGACCTTCGAGGAGCCCGACCCGCTGCCTCCCGAGCGGCTGGTCGACCGGCTGGAGGAGGCGCGCTTCCGCTACCGCGCGCTGGACGCCGACGGTGCCCTGTCCGACTGGCTGGATCGCTGGGAGACCAGCGAGCAGTTGCCGTTGCTGGTCGAGGTCACCCTGGTCGACGCCGACGGCCGCACCTGGCCGCCGCTGGTGGTCGCCTTGCCGCAGGCGGGCAGCCTGAGCGGCGGGGTGGTGTTGTGAACGTGGCGCGCGCGCGCGGTGGCCGCCATGCTCGTCAGGGGCGGCGCGCCCGGACCGGCGCCGCACTGCTGCTGGTGCTGTGGCTGATCACCCTGCTGACCGCGCTGGTCGGCGGCTTTGCGCTGGCGTCGCGGATCGAGGCGTTGCAGGGACGGGTGCTGGTCAGTGGCCTGGTCGCCGGCAACGCCGCCAGGGCCGGTATCGAGTACGCGATGACCCGGGTGGACCAGACCGATCCGCGCCTGCAATGGCGGCCCGATGGGCAGCCGTACACCTGGCGGTACGGCGGCGCCGAGGTCGAGGTGCGGATCATCGACGAGAACGGCAAGGTCGACCTCAACCAGGCCGACATGAATCTGCTGACCGAACTGCTGCGGGTGCTGGGCAGCGACCAGGTCGAAGCCGCGCGGCTGGCCGCGGCGATCCTGGACTGGCGCGACACCGATCCGCTGACCCAGGCGGCCGGCGGTGCCGAGGACGCCGACTATGCGGCCGCCGGCCGCGCCTACGGCGCCAAGGACGCGCAGTTCGAGAGCATTGCCGAACTCGAACAGGTGCTCGGCTTCACCCCCGAGATCTATGCCCGGATCGAGCCCCACGTGACCGTGTTCAGCGGCATGCAGCGTCCGGACAGCGCGTTCGCCTCGGCGGCGGTGCTGGACGCGATGGGGCTGGACGGAGAGCTGCTGGTCGACCAGCGGCGACAGGTCGATCCGGTGACCGGACAGCCGCTGCCAGGGGCCGGTGGGCAGGATCTCGTGGGCAGCCGGAGCGGCACGTATAGTATCGACAGCCGCGCGCGGCTAGCGGATGGCCGTGAGACGGTGTTGCGCGCGGTGGTCCGCAGCGGGGGCAGCGCCGTGCCGGGCATGGCGTATACCGTGTTGCGCTGGGAGGAGGGAGTGACACCACGATGACAGCATTGCGAGACCGCCTGGGGGCGATCGGCCGCGGGTCGAAAAGTGGCGCGGGCGCACGGCTGTGGCCGGGTGCTGGCCGCTTCCTGGCCTGGTGGGGACGCTCGCTGGCGTCCTGGCTGCCGCCGACCCTGCGCCGCGCGCTGGGCGTCGGTCGTGGGCGGCTGATGCTGCTCGCCGACGGCGACGAAGTCCTGTTGTCGCGGCACCAGGACGACGCCATGCGTCCGCTTGGACGGATCCCCGCACCGGCCGCCGCCGATGACGACATCGGCTTCGGTCCGGGCCAGACCTCCGCCGATCCGCTGGGCGGGCTGCTCACGCCGCGCCTGGCCGAACTGCCGCGCTGGTTGCTGCTGCCGGCCTCGACCTGCCTGCGTCGCCGCTTGCGGTTGCCGGCCGCGGCCGCCGATCGCCTGCGCGACGTGGTCGGCTTCGAGGTCGATCGGCAGACCCCGTTCGCCGCCGATGCGGTCGTCTACGACGCGCGCGTGCTCGGCCACCACGACGGCGACGGCCAACTCGATGTCGAGCTGGTGGTGGTGCCGCGCGCGGCGCTGGCACCGCAACGCGCTTCGCTGGGGGCGCTGGCCGCCGACCTCGCCGGTGTCGACGTCGCCGGTCCCGACGGCCTGCCGATCGGGGTCAACCTGCTGCCGCCGGGCGAACGCCGCCAGCAGCGCGATCCGTGGCGGGTATGGAACTGGGGCCTGGCGGCATTGGCGCTGACCGCCTGTGCGCTGATGCTGTGGCAGGTGCTGGAGAACCGCCGTGCCGCCGCCGATGCCTTCGAACAACAGATCGCGGCCCAGGCCGCCGCCGGACGCCAGGCGGCCGCGCAGCGCCAGCGGCTGGTGGCGTTGATCAAGGGGCAGGCCTTCCTCGATACCCAGCGTGCCGCGCGCCCGACGTCGGTCGAGGTCATCGACGAGCTGACCCGGCGCCTGCCCGACAGTACCTATCTGGAAAAGCTCGCGCTGGAGGACCGGCGGATGATGCTGATCGGCCTCAGCAGCGAGGCGCCGGCCCTGATCGGGCGCCTGCAGGGCGCGACCCAGTGGCGCTCGCCGGCGTTGGCCGGCGCGCTGCAGCCCGATCCCGCCAGCGGCCGCGA
>NZ_VICD02000175.1 GCF_006546735.2 Marilutibacter maris
TCCCCAAAGTTTGCTGCGCAAACCTTGGGCCCCGCCGTTGCGCTTCCACACCCCCATTCGTGCCTGCGGCACGAATCGCCCCCTGACTCAGGGGGCTGGCTCACACGCGTTTATGCCGTAGGAGCGGCGTAAGCCGCGAGGGCCTTCCCATGAAGCTACACCGCTCTTACGGACCCGCAGGCGCGGGCCCGCAGGATCAATGCGCGGAGGTCATGCAGGTCGGCGGCAGGTGGTCGGCCAGCAGCTGCGCCTGGGTGGCGTTGAGCGGGCCGCCGGGGCCGGCATCCAGGGTGCCGGTGATTTCGGCATAGACGCCCTGGCCCGGAACGCCCAGTGCGGTCGAGCGCGCCGAGGCGCGGGTGCGCAGCGGTTCGAGCATGTCCTCGTCGCCGGCCACCGCCACGGCGGCACCGTTGCCGCAGGGGTGCAGCGCATGCGCGCCGCCGCCGTAGACGTACATGCCACGCATCGTGGTCGGCGGTACCGGCTCGACCTTGGAGGCGGTGGTGGCGCAGGCCGCGGTGAGCGCGACGAGGGCGGCCAGAGCGAGCGGACGGCTCAGGCGGAGAGCGGACGACATCGGCAAAATTCCTTGTAAATGAAGGGCATTCCTGGGCGGCACGGATGCGGGCCGGTCGCGGCGTCCGGGTCGACGGCGTCCTGCCTGTGCCTGCGGGTGGCGCCCGGGCCGGGATACCTTAGCAGCTGGACCGGGCGCGTTGATGGCGGTGTTGTGCCGCTCCGGCCTCAGCCGCCGGGATCGGCCGGCAGCACCGGCATCGCGTCGATCGGCACGGTCGGGTTGTTCTCCTCGCGCAGGTAGTCTGGCAGCGAGTCGTCGTCCTCCAGCATGCGGTCGCCGAAGATCTGGTACTGGCGCCGCTGCAGCCAGGCGTCGCGGACCAGGCTGTAATCGTCCTCGACGCCTTCGCGCAGGCTGTCGGTGGCCAGCAGCTGGGCGCGCACGTCGACCAGCTGCAGGCCCTGCAGCGGGATCCGCACGCGGTCGGCCTCGACCTGGCGCAGCGGGCTGAGCGGGGCGTCGCCGGCCATGCCGAGGGCGTCGCGCAGGGTGCGCGGACCGAAGAACGGCAGCTCGAAATAGCGCGAGCGCTTCCAGCCCCAGACGCCGAGGGTCTGGCCGAAGTCCTCGCTGCGATTGGGCAGCTTGGCGTCGCTGGCCGGGTCGAAGATGCCGCCGATGCCGAGGGTGGTGTTGAGCAGGAAGCGGCCCAGCGACTGCCCGGCCTGCTTGGGCTTGCCCTGCAGCAGCGCGTTGATCGCCGACACCGGCTGGCCGAGGTTGTTGAAGAAGTTGCTCACGCCCAGCCGCAGCGGTCGCGGCACCGCCTTGACGTAGCCGCGCGCCAGCGGCCGCGCGACCCGCCGGTCGACCGCATTGTTGAAGCGGTGCATGCGGCGGTTGTAGCCCTCCCACGGGTCGTAGCTGGTCGGCAGCTGCGCCGGTTCGGGCAGGGTCGGGTCGGCCACCGGGTCGTAGGGATCGCCGTAGAGCGCCTGGTAATCGAGTTCGGCCTGGGTCGGTGCATCGACCGCGGCTTCCGGCGCGGCCGTCTCCGGCAGCGCCGTTTCCGTGGCGATGGCGTCCTGCGACATCGGCTCCGACGCGTCGGCGTCCGGCTGCGCGGCATCGGTCAGCGCCGGCTCGTCGACCGTCGGTGCCGGCCCGGGAGCGGCGTCGGCCGGGCCGTCGGTGGCCGGGACATCGTCGGTGGCTTCGGCCAGGCAGCGCTGGAATGCCGACGGCACGTTGTCGACGGCGTCCATGCAGCGCTGGTAGCGGAGCTGCTGTTCGGCCGACAGCGGGCGGGTGGTCAGCACCTGCGCCGTCGCCGGCAGGCTCGCCGCCAGCACAGCGAAGGAAAGGAGCGCGAGGGCGGGCACGGGCCCGCGGAGAAGAGGGAGAGGGCGCATGGGGGGTAGCGTCGGTCCGGGTCGGGGGGAGCCGGCCACGCGATCCTGCGCTGGCGACCGGAACACGTTGTTCAGGTTATCAGTTTGTCTAAGCGCAAGCCGTCGAAGCGTGGGCCGTTGAAGCGCAAGCCGTCGAAGCGTGCGCTGTCGAAGCCGCGCGGCGGAGGGCCCGCATGCTCAGCCGCCGTAGCCCAGGCCCGTGTCCAGACGGTAGGCGGCGCGCAGCTCGGGCAGGCCCGGCGGGGTGCCGGTGACGCTCTCGATCCCGGCGCGCGCGGCGACCTCGGCCAGCAGCGCCAGCCCGGCGCTGTCGATCGCGGTCACCGCCTCCAGGTCGATCCGTCGCGCACCGGCCAGCAGCGGCTGCAGCGGGCGCCACAGCGCCGCGCAGGCCTCGCGCACCAGCGCGCCGTCGAACACCAGTGCGTCGCCGTCGCGACGCACCGTGGCGGTTGCAGCGGCGGCCGCCATCGTCAGTCGGCCGAAGCCCGCAGGCTGCCGGCCTTCAGCTCGGCGGCGACCTGGGCGATCGACTTCTGCCGCAGCGGGGTGTCGAACTGGTTGCGGAAGGTCTGCACGAAGCTGACCCCCTCGACCATCACGTCGAACACCTTCCACTTGCCGCCGCTCTGGCGCATCAGGTAGTCGACCGGCACCGGCTCGCCGCTCTGGCGCAGGTACTCGCTGGAGACCTTGACGATGGCGCCGCCGCGCAGCGGGGTCTCCGACTTCACCCGCACCTGCAGGCGCTCGTTGAGGTCGAGCAGGGACGCGCCGTAGCGCTGCATCAGGTTCTCGGCCAGGGCGTCGGCGAACAGTTTGACGTCGGCGTCGGAGGCGCCGCGGCCGTGGGTGCCCAGCACCAGCCGGGCGGCGTAGTCGCGGTCGAAGATCGCGTCGAACTCGGTCGACATGAACGCGCGCAGCTTGCCGCGGTCGCCGCTGAACTCGGCGCGGCGCGCTTCCAGGGTGTTGAGGATGCGGGTGCTGTTGTCGAGCACCAGCTGGCTGGGCGAGGCCGCGGCCGGGGTGGCGGCGGTCTGGGCCTGCGCGGCCGGCGCCTGCAGGCCGGTGGCGGCCAGCAGCGCGATCGACAGCGGCAGGGCGGCCAGGCGGAAGGTCTTGCGGATCATGGGCAACTCCTTGCGGGAGAGTGCGATGGAAGGGAAGGGGTTCACTTCAGGTAGTCGGGCAGGGCGTCGTCGCCGTCGCCCTCGGCGGCCGGCGCATCGCCGGCCTTTGCGCCTGCATTGTCGGCGCCGCCGCTGAACATGTACTTGCCGACCAGCTCGATGATGTCGACCGAGGACTGGGTCAGGAAGATTTCGTCGCCGGACTTGAGCGGGTCGGGGTCGCCGCCGGGCTTGAGCCCGACGTAGCTCTCGCCGAGCAGGCCGCTGGTCAGGATCGCGGCGCTGGTGTCGGCCGGCAGGTCGTCGTAGCGGTCGTCGATGGCCAGGGTCACCACCGAGTCCAGCTTGACCGGGTCCAGCCCGATCCGGGCGACCTTGCCGATCGCCACGCCGCCGATCTTGACCGGCGCGTTCTGCCGCAACGGGCCGAGATTGCTGAAGCGGGCGGTGACCTCGTAGGTGCCGCCGCCGAAGCCGAAGCTGCCATTGGTCGAGGCGATCGCCAGCACCAGCAGCGAGGCCAGGGCCAGCAGCAGGAAGGCGCCGACGGCGAATTCGATGCGGGGGGCGCGAGCGCTCATTTCATTTCACCTTGGATGCGAGTCATTTGAACAGCAGCGCGGTCATGACGAAGTTGAACATCAGCACCAGCAGCGAGGCGTTGACCACCGCGCGGGTGGTCGCCACCGAGGTGCCCTCGATGGTGGGCTCGGCGTGGTAGCCGACATAGGCCGCGACCAGCGCCGCGACCGCGCCGAACACCGCCGCCTTGGCGAAGGCCATCGCGAAATCCTTGCCGAAGTCGACGCTGTCCTTGAGCACCTGCCAGAAGATGCCCGAGTCGATGCCGATCACGTGCACCGCCTCGAAATAGCTGGCGCTGATCGCCAGGCTGCAGAAGAACGCGGTCAGCAGCGGCACGCACAGCACCGCCGCCCAGAACCGCGGCGCGACCGCCTTGCCGACCGGATCGATCGCCATCAGCCCCAGCGCGGTGATCTGGTCGGTGGCGCGCATCAGGCCCAGTTCGGCGGCGATCGAGCTGCCGGCGCGGCCGATGAACAGCAGCGCAGTCAGCACCGGGCCCAGCTCGCGGTACAGGCCCAGGCCGAGCATCGCGCTGACCTGGTTGGCGGCGCCGTAGGTGTCCAGCGCGCGGTAGCCCAGCAGGGTCACCGACAGGCCGACGAAGGCGCCGCCGACCGCGATGATCGGCAGCGAACGGGCGCCGATCTTGTAGATCTCGCGGATCAGCTCGCGCCAGAAGTCGGCGGTCGGTTTGGAGGCGCGCAGCACCGATAGCGAGAACAGGCCGGCGTGGCCGAGCGAGCGGACGGCTTCGACGAAGGCCATCAGGCGGCTTCCTCCGCGGTGGGGGCGGCGGCGTTGAAGCCGCCGCGGCTGTCGAACGGGATCGGCCCGTCCGGGTCGCCGCGCAGGAACTGCTGGACCAGCGGATCGGGGCTGGCCGACAGCGCGTCGGGCGAACCGGAGAACACGATCCGGCCGTTGGCGATCACGATCGCGTGGTCGGCCACCGGCAGGGTCTCGTGGACGTGGTGGGTGACCACGATGCTGGTCAGGCCGAGGGTGTCGTTGAGGCGGCGGACCAGGGCCATCACCACGCCGCTGGCGATCGGGTCCAGCCCGGTCAGCGGTTCGTCGTAGATCATCAGCGGCGGGTCCAGCGCCAGCGCGCGCGCCAGCGCGACCCGTCGCGCCATGCCGCCGGACAGCTCGCGCGGGAACGCATCGGCGGCGGCGCGCAGGCCGACCGCATGCAGCTTCATCCGCACCAGCCGGTCGATCACCGGCTTCGGCAGGGGGGTATGCGCGCGCAGCGGCAGGGCGACGTTCTCGGCCGCGGTCAGATCGGTCAGCAGGCCATTGCCCTGCAGCATCACGCCGATGCCCTTGCGCAGCTCCAGCAGCTCGCGCTGGCGCTCGGGCATCGCCTGGCCGAGCACCTCGACACGGCCGGCCGCGGCCGGCAGCTCGCCGGTCAGCGCCGCCAGCAGGGTCGACTTGCCGCTGCCGGACGGCCCGAGCACGGCGACCACCTGGCCGCGCGGGACCTCCAGGCTGATGTCGTGCAGCACGGTGCGACCGCCGCGGTCGAGGCGGACGCCGTCCAGGCGGACGATGGGATTGTCGTTCGTCATGCGGTCGCGGTCGCTGTGGGGTTGGCCATCCGTTCAGGCAAGCTTGGCGACACCTGCCTGAACGAAGCCGGAGGGGGCAGAGTATCGGCGCCCGAGGCGGCGGCGTCGACTTCCGGCCCGACGCCGTCACCGCGGATACCTGTAGGAGCGGCGTGAGCCGTGACCCTCGGGCCTTGCCAAGAACGCCCCATCGCGGCTTACGCCGCTCCTACGAAGAGCAGAACGACATTCGCCTGTCCCATGAGCCCAGCCCCCTGAGTCAGGGGGGAACGATATCCGGCTGCGCGCGGATATCTCCCAAGGTTTGCTTCGCAAACCTCGGGCCCCGCCGTTGCGCTTCCACACCCCCATTCGCGCTGCGCGCGAATCGCCCCCTGACTCAGGGGGGAACGATATCCGGCTGCG
>NZ_VICD02000176.1 GCF_006546735.2 Marilutibacter maris
CAGAACGCCGCGGCGTTCGCCTTCGGTCACGGTCTGGCGCTGTGCGCGCTGGCCCCGCAGGCGCGGCGCCGGTTCGGGCGCTGGGCACTGGCGGGCCTGCTGTTGGGCGTGTTGTTGTTCTCCGGCAGTCTGGTCGCCGCGCATGCGTTCGGCTGGCCGACCCGGCTCGCGCCGGCCGGCGGCAGCCTGATGATCCTGGCGTGGCTGGCCTACGCCGTCGACGCGGCGAGGCGCTGAGCGATGCCGCGCCACGTCCGTGGATTCGACACCGAGGCCGCGCACGCGCATCTGGCGCGTCGCGACCGCAAGCTGGGTCGCTGGATGCGCCGGATCGGCTCGATCGAGGCCGACCCGCGCTGGCGCGGGCGCTTCGATCCGGTCGACGCGCTGGCGCGGGCGATCCTGTTCCAGCAGCTCAGCGGCAAGGCGGCATCGACGATCGTCGGCCGGGTCGAGGCTGCGATCGGCAGCAAACGCCTGCATTTCGATACCCTCGGCCGCATCGACGATGCCGCGCTGCGCGCCTGTGGTGTATCCGGCAACAAGACCCTGGCGTTGCGCGACCTGGCGTTGCGCGAGTCGCGCGGCGAGATTCCGACGCTGCGGCAGATGGCGTACCTGGACAACGAAGAGATCATCGAGGCACTGGTACCGATCCGGGGCATCGGCCGCTGGACGGTGGAGATGATGCTGATGTTCCGGCTCGGGCGGCCGGACGTGTTGCCGATCGACGATCTGGGCGTGCGCAAGGGCGCCGGCATCGTCGACAAGGCCGAGCAGGCGCCGACGCCCAAGGCGCTGCTCGAGCGCGGCGAACGCTGGGGGCCGTACCGCACCTACGCGAGCCTGTACCTGTGGCGGATCGCCGACAGCGCCAGCGAGGCGGCAACGCCGACCAACCGCTCGCAGGGGTAGGAGGGCGCGCTCCGGGCCGGCCGGGCCTGCCTAGGCGCGATGCCAGGCCCAGTGCCAGGGCTCGTAGACGATGCCGTGGGGATTGTCGCGCGGATAGCTCATGGTGAAGCCGTGGCCGGCGGCGTTGTCGCACAGCCAGGCGAACGCTTCGGTGTCTTCGAACGATTCCTCGGCGGGCGGCTCGCCCGGGGCGCCGATGTCCAGCGCGAGTCCGGAGTGGTGCTCGCTGTAGCCGGGGGCGGCGTTGACCCGCAGGATCTGTTCGACCTCCAGGCCGCGCGCGCGTTTGCGCTCGAAGATGGCCAACTGGTAGTCGTGGCTGCGGTAGCCGGAGATCGCCTCCAGGACGATGCCGTCGGCGAGCGCCTCCGCCTGCAGGTGGCGCCAGCCCCGGGCCGCCTCGACGTGCAGCCACAGCGGTCGCCGGTAGCGGTCGAAACCGGCCAGCGCCAGCCAGTCGGGTTCGGCGACCAGGGGCAGCCCGGTGCGCTCACCGTAGCCGTGGTCCAGGCCCAGTACCCGCAACCGCTGTTCGAGCCGTGCGAGCGGCAATTCGCCGACGCGCTCGATGCCGCTGCGGCGATGCGTGGGGATCGCCTCCAGCGCCGCCAGCGCTTCGTCCAGGCCCGGCTCGCGCGCCAGTCGCGGGACCAGGGCCAACAGGCCTTCGTCCAGTTCGGCGGCGAGGTAGCGGCCATCGCGCTTGCGTCGCAGCACATAGCGTGCGCGGGCAAGGGCACGGGCGTCGCGGTTGCCGCGGGCGCGCAGCCGCCGCGCCGGCCACAGTTCGATCTCGGCGCTGTTGATCAGGATGTCGGGCGTGCCGCGCATGCGCCCAGCTTAGCGCCGCGACCGGCAGGCGTCATCGACGCGTTCAGTGCGAAGGCGGCGCCAGCGTGTTCAGCGCATCGAGCAGTTGCCGCGGCTGCTGCAGCGACAACAACACCCCGGGGCCGTCGCGCAGCGGCAGCCACAGTACCCGGTGGCGGTCGGTGAGCAGGCAGAACATCCGGCTGAAATCGCCGCGCGAGATGAACCAGCCGGCACGGAAGCCGGGCAGGCCGGTACCCAGGCCCCTCAGCACCGGCTGCAGTTCGATCCGCTCGTCGAGGTCGACCACCCGCGCCTTGTCCAGGGCGAGTTCGCGCACGTCGACCCGGCGCGTGTTGAAGCCGGCCTGGACGATCAGGGTATGGTCCCGGAGGGCGACCCGGCGCCGGCGCAGCAACCAGAGCAGGCCGACGGCGACCGGGACCAGCAGCGCCGGAGCGAGCCATGCCGAAGGCTCCTGCCAGGCCTCGCCGATCGTCAATCCGGCGGCCATCAGCACCAGCGGCACCGCCAGCAGGAGCGTCAGGCCGATCCAGGCGACAGTGCCGGGCGGGGTGACGGTGAACTCACGCATGGCCACGTCTCAGCCGGCCCAGCGCAGCGCGAGGCCGGTCAGCAGCAGGAGAACCGAGGCGATGACAAGCGCCGCGACGATGCCGCGGGCGCGCTCGGGATGACGGCGCTGGATCAGTCTGACGATGTGCAACATGTGGGCCTCCTGCGGTTGTCCCGATGTCGGGGCGAGTGGGCAGCGCACTCCCGAGTGCCCACAGTAACTGATTGATTCTTTTGACCTGAGGTGTGCTTGCGCGCCCCTCTTTGTGCGCTAGTCGCCGCAGTGTTGCTGGCACCCCTTTGCAAGCTACGCATGGTGTGGGGACTACGCATCCGGCCCCACCACAATCGGATGCGCACCTATCAGGGTGCCGCAGTCTAGAAGGGACCTACTTCCGACGCCGCCGCCGCCCAGAGTATTGGCGGCGCTGGTTCGCCTGATCCGCCGCTTCCAACACCTGAGCTTCCCCACGATCGCCGCACGACAGAGGCACCCAGGCTACGCGGACGCTGGACAGCCGGCCGCTATCCCTACGCACCATGACCCAGGGTTGCCGCAACCGCGGACTCAGACGCGACTGTGTGTACAGTTCGGGCACGTGAACCGCGAGTGTTGAGCGTAGCCCCTCAGCGTATCCGCGTGCCAGGACTTGCCCGCAGCCGCGCATGAGCAAGTCGAATTCCTGATGGCTCGCTTGGGCATGGAAGTCAAATAGGTTTCGCCCGTCAAGTACGGCGTCCACCAGCCCCGCCACCAAGCGGTAAGTGCAGGGATGAACGCACAGCAGGTTGAGGAACTGACGGCTGCCTATAAAGCTAGGTGGCAGCATCGACACCTCACCAGAGAACCGACGATCTGCTGGGTCGAATGATTCGGGTGCCTCGATACCGACCCCGGCTAGAAACAGGCTCATCTCCCGATCAGTCAGCGACTTCACTGGCAGGCGCAGAGCGAGATTCGCTGCGACGGCTGACATCATCGGCGCGAGCCTCTTGGGCGTGGTCAGGAATCCCGGCCGGTCGCGCCGGACCTGTTCAAGTTCGACCAGGCCGTCGCGATCGGGCAACGGGGCGTGTTCCGAACGCCGCAGGGTTCGGACATGCACCATGGGCAATGAGGGCGGCGGACCACAAGGGGAATCGGCGCGCGAGTCGGTAGCCACGCGAATGCGCCGGTGCCAAGGGCCGGGCACCTCAACCAGCGCCGCAAGCGCAGGCCGTGGGTCACCCGCGAGGTCCGGGATGACCAACGTGGAACGCGAGCGTTCCTTGGCGGCCCAATCCAAATAATTGTCGGTGAACAGCTTAGCGCCCTCGGGTGCGGTCGCGCGCATGATCAAGTCCGTGTCCAGCGGGCTCTGGCTGCAGGCGCATTCCAGGTTCGCGCCGGCCAGCCAGTCCGCCTTTACCGCGACCGGCAGGCCACAGTACTGACAGTCATCCCGTAGTCCGACGTCATGCCAAGCACAGCGGTGGATCCAAGGCATCTGATGCAGCAGGGTGTGGTAACCCTCGCGTAGGCATTCCGGGCAGTAGCGGAAGGTCCAGCCAGTCGCCAGTAGCGAGGAGGGTGCCTTGAAGGGAAACCAAGTGGACAAGTTCCACTCCATGGGCACCTCCGGCAGTCGAAGCGACCGGGCGACAGCGATCTGGCGGGCCTCGGAAAAGGTCATTACGGCCGACAGGTCGTCGGCTCGACGGACCCGAATGCCCAGCAGGCTGGACAGCTCTTTCGGTGCCAGGTAGTTAAGGCGGACGATCTTCGCAAGCGTGCCGAACGCCGAGGCGGCCGGAGTCTCGGACTGATCGCTGCCAGCAAATGGGGACGTCAGGACATCGGCAAAGGGTGAGAGTTCGTCACGCGGGCGGGTACCGCGGAGCTCGATGTAGGGTCCAGGGATCACAATGCTCATGCCGCGACCCCTTCGTAGCCCGGCTCGATCTCCAGGTATCCGACCCGATACAGCACTTCGCGTACCTGCGCCTCGGTGAGCTCTAGGAAATCTTCGTCCTCCATCGCAATGCGAACCAGCACCGTGTAAACGAACTTCTCGAAGGTCAGCATCGGCCAACTGGTGGCTAGCGGCAGCCCTGCTTCAGAGCGAACCTCGTTCACGACCTTGCGGATCATGTCGATTTGGCTGCCCAGCCGCCATCCATTGGCCCAGGCCTTGGGCGCGCAGTGCTGTGTGAACGTGATACCAGAACCCTCCGGCCAAGTGAGCTCCTGGTCGTATTCCAAAAAGGCCAGCGCCACGTCCGACATCGCCTGATGCGGCCGGTCAGCCGGAGGAATGTCCCACAGCAGTCCCGTATAGCGGTGCGAGTTGATGAAGTAGCGGCCGAAGATGTGCCGGGGCGGGCGAGCATCGGTGTCTCCGCGGCCAAGCCGTCCGGCGTCGCTCTGGTTGATAAAGAGGTAGAACAGGCGCGTAGTCTTTTCACACTCGTTGCCAATCGACATCGCGTGCTCGTATTCCTCCGAAGTGAAGCGGTTGGCCTCATTGAAGACCAAGCCGATCATGTCGGCACTGCGTTTGACGCGCTGCTCGTTGAGCGTACGCACCACACGGGAGAGCAGCATACTGCTGCTCGCACTCGCGGCGACGGACTGCCCCATCTGCGTGAGAAGGGACGTCATGAAATAGCCCTCTGTGGGCTTTATCGGCTTACTGTAGGTAAATTCTGTCATGTACATCGAGAACGGTCGCCAAGCATCGGTTTGGACTAGCTGGCGGCCGCCAAAGGTCTTGCCCACACGACCATGGCCTTCGATCCAGAGGGCGTCGCAGCCCATCTCAATGCTTGCTCGGGTCGCCCCGGCGAGGCGCTCGCCGGGACGGGTGAGAATCAGGGGCCGCTTGTAGCGGAGAAGCGGGTGAACTTCAGAGGTCGTCATTGCAGAGGACTCCATGCGGACGAAGGGCGACAGTCGAGAGAGACGGACGTGATTGATCAGCGACGGCGCAACGAGACGTTGCCGCCACGCGGGGCGAAGCCCTCGAGCGTGCGGGCCGCGCCGCTGCGGGCCGCGTCAGGGGTTTTTTCCTTGGGGATGCGCCCCGAAGCGACATCGTCAGCCGCCCAGCGCAGGTGGCGGGCCGCGTCGCGCACCTCTGCGTGGAACGCGTCGATCAAGTCGGGGATGCCGTTCCAGTGCTGTCCACGAATCTTGCGCCAACGATGCGCTCGCCGCCGCTCATCGAGCGAATGTGGAGTCAGCGCATATGGTGGCAACGTCTTGAGTTCTAGGTACGGCTGGCCCGTCTTGTCGAGTAGTTGCAGGAAGCGCGCGTCCTCGGCGATGTAGCCGTTGAAAGTCTTGCCGACCAAGTCCGGGCGCGTGTTGAGCTTCTCGCTGCGGTAGGTTGCATATCCAAAGTTGACGTGGGGCAGCTCGCCACCCCCTCCGCGGATCGTCACTCGGATCCGGAAGCGGCCGAGGTCCCGCACGTCCTCTGACGTCCGGCTCGAGCGGAGCGGCATGCCGCCGTCGGCAAGATACGCCTCGATCACCTCTCGCGGGTTGCGACCCTGCAGGCCCTCGTGAGGGGTGACGTTGTAGGTCGAGAAAACGATGTCGAGCATGTCCTCCAAGAGGTGAAGGAAGATCGGGTGCGTCTTGCTGTTTCGTGCCGACACCCGCTGCTCCTCGCGCATTTTGGTCTCCGGCTCAAAGCCGCCAGCCAAGTAGCGCAGGACCTGCACTTCGATCGACTTGAAGAACGCCTCGATGTACGGCCGGGTCTCGGGAATCCCAGCATGGCCGAAGCGGTAGATCCCAAGACGGACCTGCGCGAGCGCCCGTTTGACGTTCTTGGCCAGATGGCTGCTGTAGTTGTCCACCGAGATGCGAAGGCCGCGCGGGGGCGGGCCGTCCATCGCGCTAGGCATCCAGGCGTTGGGCAAGTACTGCATCCGCCGCCCGGTCATATCCTTTGGGCGCCACGGCATCAGGGCGTGCTTGATCGTACGTAGGAAGTCGAACTGCGAATAGGCCTCGTCCACGATCACAGTCCAGCCCATGCAGGCCCGCGAAGCTACGTCGATCTCGGCCAATAACAACAGCCCGGATACCCGCGTCAAACGGTGCGTGCCGTCCGAGAGTGGGATCGCACACCACTGGTCTTTGAGGTCGATGTAGTGACCGTCAACTTGGACCTCGTCGAACGGCTCAGGAGTCGAGAGTTCGGCCCACCTCGTCAGTGCCGGATGGGCGACGAACGTCATCGCAAGATCAGCGATCTGGGAGCGCAGGCGTTTGATGAAAGTGGCCATGGCGCGGCGACCGCCGTCGCGGGTGTTACGAGGGTAGTCGTCCTCGCCGCGGCCGGCCCGATCCAGGATCCGGTTCACCTCCCGGCACAGACGATTGAACGCGGGGCTCGTCTGGCGGCGCGAGGGGAGGGTGCCTTTGAAATTGACGAGCGCGGCCTTGAGTTCGGGAAGCGACTCCACCAGACGCGTCATGCCATAGGCATGCTTGAGTACTGGGGCCTCCTTGTGGCGCGGCTTGGGATCAACTAGGCGCACCTGTGGCAGGCAAACCGCAAACCCGTGCACGCCGCCGCTAGGCGCCGGCTCATTCGCGAGTTCAAGCATGCGCTTGCAGGTCTTGCGGTGGATCCCGTAGAGCGTGGCAACGCGTTTGATCGGCTCGCCCTCAATCAGGGCGGTGAGGGCACTTACGCGGTTGTCGATGGCCTTGCGTGTCGCGTCGTCCAGATCGACCATCGCCGCGGTATCCGGGCGCGGCAGCGCTAGGAGTCGTGCGACATCTTCTTCGGTGAGGTAGGTCATTCCGGCGACCTCCGTGACACGAGCGTGCTGCGTCCAAGACGCACGGTGCGATCGAAATCCACGAGCCCCAAACAGATCAGTTCACAGGTGACGGCCTGCACATCACATGGGTGGAAGTGTGCGAGTGCTGCCTCGAGCTGGTCGATGCGCGAACGCTCGACCTTGTTCAGGTGTTCCACGATTCGACTGCGCAGCGCCAAGCGGTTACTCAGATTCTGGGCGAGTTGGGCGAACGCAAGAAGGCGCATGTGCTGGTTTACCGCACCACCCTGCTGACGCACGTCCTGTTCGGTCACGAAGCGGAGACGCACGTTCTGCTCGCTGGCAGCCGCCTCGAGCCGCTCGGCTTCGCGCGGGCGCAATGTCCCACCGGGCCCCAGAACGCAGGCACCGTCAGCGACAATAAGCAGAAATTCCACAAAGCCAGTCGCGTGCTGGACCCAGAAGTCGAGCTCGACCTGGGTGTCGCCGGCGTTGAGCATGCGCGGACGCTCGGTGTAGGCCTGCACGCGCGGATCGGTCTCCAGCGCAAGCGCCACCGCGATAGAGGCGAGGCCGTCGACCTCGACCGCGCGGCCTTCCTTGATTGACTGGTAGCCGTAGATGTCGCAGTTCTCAAACTCGCGACGCTTGTAGATGCGCGGTTCAAAGGGGCGCTCACCCGGCACGTGGAGTGATGCGTCGGCGTCGAGAAATGCGCGTAACGTGCCGGATTTGCCGCTGCGACTTGCGAGCGACATGGAAAAATAGGACATGAGGACTCCTGCGGCGACGACCACATGGTCGCCATCGGGCATGGGTGGTGGCGCCGAGGCGCGAGTACGCATCGGGCCGATCAATCAGACGGTGGAGGACACGCACGGGCAGTTCGCCCGCGAGGTGGGGCGGGGCGGGCGTGCGCGGCGTTAACGCGCCGTCAGCTCGGCGCGGTGGAGATGCGAGTCGGCATCACGAGGCTCCGGTAGGTGTCTGCCTTCTTACAGGCAGCAGTTGACGGCGACCCCAAATTCGAAGAAGCTGAGCGTTCTCACACGTCTCTTGCTGTCTCGCGGGCCCTTCCTACGGGGCCCGCCTTCGTTTCCGGGACCGGAAATTGAGTCTCTCGTACGGGCAAGTGGAATTGTCTGGGCAGGCCTGTCCTCGGGTCGGCGGTTATAGGGTGTCGGGCAAATGTCTCGTACCGCGATGTCAGGACGCCATGCCGGCAGTGCGTATACGTGCGTCACGAGAGTCTGTCTGTAACCAGTCGGCCGTTGTTCTTCGGCGACTGGTAGTAGTAGACATCCAGTCGCCTTTCGTCCGCGGATGCTAACTGGCAGGGCTTACGGGCACGGGGAGGCCCTTCGGGGCCTTGAGATCGATTCCTGGCCGGCAGTGGTCAGCCATAGCGCCACATCTTGGGTCCGAGCGAACCAACCGCTACGACCTGGAACGCGAAATACAGCTACGGGAAGCGCAGCCTTCGCCGCGCTCCGGCGGAACGAGCGATCGCTTCCGAATTTGAAGAATGCGATCAGCGCGTGGCTGTCCATCAGTTCCCCATGACGGGCCAGCAAGTCAGCACTTTCCTGGGACATGGCAGCAGTAGACGAAGCTGGGCAATCGACGGTCATTGGCGGCGCCTGTGGACACTCATTGTCATCTCAGCACAGATTCGGCCATAGTTGAGTGACCCATAACCCTGAGTTTCGCTCTATGGCTGGTGGCCGCCCCCTAGGGACTTTCAGTGACCCAGCCCGCCGGGCATGTGCATGGCACTGGCTGGCCGCCACAATGGCGTTGGCTGGTGTAGACAAAGCGAGGGACCTGGATCGGCCAGATAGTCTTTCAAGCAAGGGGTTGGACCGAAAGCCTCGTTTCGATCAGGTCCGCCAGGATGGGTACGATCCCGACCGGGTCACGGCCTCTGGTACAACGTCGTTGGTCGATCACGTCGGCAGCAAGCGTCGCTTTAGAACGACCCGAACGATTTACCGGCACATGCTCTGGAAACACCTTGAAGAGTGGGCCCCGCCATGGCCGGAGCGAGCGGCCTGGCTTGCGGAACAACTCCGGCGGCATCTGATCGTTCGGTGTATCCCTGAGGATGAGGAGAATGGCGTTGAGCTCGGACTGCTTTCTGATCCTGACCCGCTCGGACCTATCAGCCCTCCGCCACTGAATCTCGCCCCGGAACGGTTCGCCACGCTCGATGGGCTATTGTTGCTGCTTATGCTGCATCGCGAGGCGCAAGATGCGGCGCATTTGGATCGTGCCGACAGCCTCAAACTCGCGCTGCGGCAGGCAGCAAAGCTGTTCGCTGATCAGTTCAACTATCACGATGAGGCCAGGGACACTTGGGAGTTGATGATTGGCTCACGCATGGTGGAGTGGCATCCTAGAGTCGAACCTACCGCTGACGCATGGAAGCGGGCCGAAAGCCAGTTGCATCAAGCGGGGGTGTATTACCGTAGCAGTCGAGAGTGTGCGGGGTCGCCGGGTCGGAACGCCCGCACACGCAGCGAGCGGCGCTGGCGTCGTCGCATTTGGGTGCGGGCCTGTTGTTTATATCTCGAGGGGGGACGGGAAACCCAAAGCTTCAACTACCGGGATAGCAGCCCGTTGTTTGAATGGCTGGTTAGGCACCGTGAGCTGATCAGCCAGCATCGAACGTGGGCGGTCGAGTGGCTAATTCTAGGTGAGGACGATGCGGGCCCTAACGACCTCATGCCACTAATGATGCCAAAGGAGCTCTATTTTCGCCGTCGTCGGCCCTCAATGACGGAACAGGAATGGCAGATTTTCGGTGAAACGTCACCCTATGATGTCATTCCAGTGGTCCTTCAGTGCTAGTTGAATCCACCTCCGTCGAGTCTGCTCCCGACTTTCCGGTCACTGCCATTTCACTGGCCGAGCCGCTAATGGATCGGTTGGCGGCGGATGACGATTCCTTTGCTTGAACTGCATAGGTTTCCAGGAACAGCACGATATGGAAGGGTTCTACCCCGACATCATGGACGGTTGTAAAGAAGGGTTGAGAACGGGCTGGATCAGTTTGTTTGCTCGTCCGCGTGTGCAGGACAACGATTGCCATGCCCTTACTCTCTCGATGTGAAGGGCGTGCTTTTCAATCGACAGGGGCGGCTCACCCGTATCGCGGTGGCTGCGGAACTCGGCGAACATTTCCGACTTGGGGGAAGCGTTGGATTTCCCCTTTTTGGGGGGAACACGAGGAGGCCGAGGTCATCCAGGCAGAGGTCCTCCATGGCCTCCATTCGATGTGACTACCGGTTTCGACCAGTACGTCGATGAACTTGGGGGTCTAGGGCGAATGAGAATGGGAAATGGTTCGAATACCCTGCTTGAGGGGAAGAGTGTGCGCGAACGGGGCTCGCCGCACCGCGAAGTTCCCATCGGCCTACGATAGGTGGAGATGCAGGCTCTACATAGATATCTGCGTGGGTTGCCTGCTGAGCAACAATCCATTGTCGGACATTCTCGATTCGCATGATGTTCGCCGCCTACATGTACGATCCAAAGCTCTCTGTTCGCATGTGATATCGGGAGGACGAAGGGACTGATTAGGGGGCGTTATCGTGGCTAGCAGCCGACAAGTTCGCCTGCGCTGCGTGTTTTTGCGTCCGGCGGCCTCCAGATACCGTTCGAGGCTCATGAGCGGCACCCCGGTTCCGGACATGAAACCTGGGCGCTGCCCGGCCGGCGCAGTGCCCCCAGGATGGTGCACGTTCCGCGCTCGCCGCCGGCGCAGTCGGCAATGACCCGTTCCAGTTCCGACGCCATACGCTGCAACTCTGCGATGCGCCCCTGGATATCGGCCAGATGGGTGCGGGCCATGGCGTCGACGTCGCGGCACGACATGGTGGGGTCGTCGTCCAGGCGCAGCAGGCTGCGGATCTCCTCCAGGCTGAAGCCCAGCTCGCGCCCTCGGCTGATGAAGCGCAGCCGGTCGACATCGGCGGGGGTGTAGGAGCGATAGCCGCTGTGCGTGCGCTTGGGCGGCGACACCAGGCCCGAGCGCTCGTAGTAGCGGATGGTCTCCAGGTGGCAGCCACTGGCGGCGGCCGCTTCGCTGATCTTCACGTGCTTGACTCCGTAGCTACTACAGACTTTATCCTTCGCCGCATTCCGCCGCCACCCTGGCCGGGTGGCATCTGTTCGACGAGGACCCCGATGAGCGATTGCGGCTGCCACCATGAGGCAAAGAACGCACAGGAGCGGCGCGTACTGCGCATCGCCCTGGTGCTCAACGCCGCCATGGCGGTGATCGGCGGCCTTGCCGGCTGGATCGCCCAGTCGACCGGCCTGCTGGCCGACGCCCTGGACATGCTGTCCGACGCCACCGCCTACGCGATCGGCCTGGTGGCCATTGGGCGCACCGCCCGCTTCAAGGCGAACGCGGCCTGGCTCAGTGGCAGCGTGCTGCTCGTGCTCGGTATCGGCGTGCTGGTGGAGGTGGGCCGGCGCGTCGTCTATGGCGCCGAGCCGCTCAGCGGCTGGATGATCGGCACCGCGCTGCTGTCGCTTGCGGTCAACGTCACCGTCCTGCGCCTGCTTGCCCCGCTGAAGGCGGGCGAGGTCCACCTGCGTGCCACCTGGCTGTTCACCCGCGCCGACGTGGTGGCCAACATCGGCGTCATCCTGGCCGGTGTATTGGTACTCTGGCTCGCCACCCCGTACCCGGATTACGTCATCGGCACCCTGATCGGCCTGTACGTGATCAAGGAAGCCATCGAGATCCTCGGCGATGCCCGCCGTGCCCGCGCCGAATCGAAATCGCCCTCTGCATGACCTCGCGCCGTCCCCCGCTGTCCCTCTGTCGCTGGCTGATGCTGGCGGCATTGGCGTTGAGCGTGGTCCTGCAGCCGGTGCTGGGCTCGGTGAGCGAATTGCACGAGCTGTCGCACGGCGCCGCGAGCGTGCACGACATCAGCGAAACCGGAGCGCCCGATGAAGAGGGCAATGCCGCCGGCACGCTGCACGTCATGCACCACTTGGCTCACTGCTGCGGGCACGTGGTGCCTACACCCGCTGCACCGCTGGTGCTGCCCCGGATCAGTCACAGCGAACCCACGAACCTGACGGACTCGCGCCTTGTGCCTAGCGGGCGATGGCTCGCCCCCTTCCGACCTCCGATCTCGGCCTGACGCCCCACCGGCGCTGGCCCTTTCCGATTGGAGTGTTTCCATGTCTGTGCGACTTGCGGCGTTCGCCGCACTGGTCGCCGTGTCCGCCATTGCATGGCCGGCGAACGCGGCTGATCGACTCTCCCTGGACGACGCATTTGCGCGCGTCGCCGAATCCCATCCCGATCTGCGCCTGCTCGGGGCGCGACACAACGTGCTCGCCGCCGAACTGGGCCGCGCAACCCTGCGCCCCCCACTGGTCGCCGGCGCCAGCGTCGAGAACGCTTTCGGCACCGGCGAGGCGAGTGGCCTGAGCGGCGCGGAGCTGACCCTGACCCTGGCGTCGGTGCTGGAGCGTGGCGGCAAGCTCGATGCGCGTCGCACGCTGGCGCAAAGTCGCATCGATGCCCTGGCGGTCGAGCGCGAGGCCCGGCGCCTCGACCTGCTGGCGGAAGTCGCGCGTCGCTACTTGGCGATGGTCGCCGCGCAACGCCAGCGCGAGATCGCCGAGCTCGACATTGCCCAGCGGCAACGTACCGTCGCCGGAGCGCGGCAACGGCTGCAGGCCGGCGCTTCGCCCGAGTCGGTCGTGCTGACCGCGCAGGCGGCCCTGGCCCGAGCGGAGTTGGATCGTGCCCGTGCCGAGCAACGCCATGCGGCGGCGCGGCAGCACCTGGCCGCCCTGTGGGGCGAGCGATCACCCACCTTCGACGCGGTGGCTGGCGACCCGACGGTCCTGCCCGAGGTGCCTGCGTTTGCCACCCTGGCGAGCTTGCTGGAACAGACGCCCGAGCTTGCGCAGTTCGTCGGTGAGCGCCGTATCCGTGAGGCGCGCCTGCAACTCGCGCGTGCCGATGCCAAGGCGGATCTGGATTGGGAAGTCGGCATCCGCAGGTTGCAGTCAACAGACGACTTGGCCCTCGTGGGCAGTGTGTCGATGCCGCTGGGCGCGAGTCGCCGCGCGCAGCCGGAGATCCGCGTGGCCGAGGCCGAACTCACCGCGCTGGAGATCGAACGCGAGTCCAAGGGGCTGTCGCTGTATTCGACACTGGCCGAAGCGCACGGTCGCTACCTCACGGCGCAGGTGGAGCTGGATCGGCTGCGCACCGACGTGATGCCCAAGCTCGCCAGGGCCGAAGCGGCGGCCGAGCGCGCCTACCGCGCCGGGGCCATCAGCTACCTGGAATGGGCGCAGTTGCAGTCCGAACGCACCGCCGCGCGCAAACAACAACTCGACGCCGCGTTTGAAGCCCAGCGCGCCCTTATCGAAATCCAACGCCTGACCGGAGCGCCTTTCGTGGCGGCACCGACACGGGCGACGCAAGGAGACACCCCATGAAGTGGATGCACCGGATCAGCGCGCTGACGCTGGCTGTCCTGTTGGGCGCTTGTGGCGGCGCCAAGCCCGCGGGTGAGCCCGGCCATGAAGACGAATCGCAGGCCGAAGCGGGCGGCCAAGAAGAGGAAGGTCACGAAGAGGCGATGGATCGCACCACCATCGCCGCGAAGGTGGCGCAGGACGCCGGCATTCGCGTTGCACCGGCTGCCGCCGGGGTGATCGCCGACGAGCACGAAGTCCAGGGATTGCTCACGCCCGTCGAAGGCCGCGTCGCCAAGGTCATGGCGCGCTTTCCCGGCCCGATCCGTACGCTGCGCGCCAACGTGGGCGACCGCGTGCGGGCCGGGCAGCCGCTGGCCACGATCGAGAGCAACCTGAGCCTCACCACCTACACCGTGCCTGCGCCGATTTCCGGCGTGGTCCTCGCGCGCAACGCGTCGATCGGAACGGTCGCCGGCGAGGGCGCGGCGCTGTACGAGATCGCGGACCTGTCGGAGCTGTGGGTGGACCTGCACATCTTCGGCGCGGACGCACAGCACATCACCGCCGGCGTACCGGTGTTGGTTACCCGCATGAGCGATGGCGTCACCGCCGAAACCACGCTCGAACGCGTGCTGCCGGGAACCGCCACCGCGAGCCAGAGCACCGTGGCGCGTGCCACGATCCGCAACCTCGACGGCCTGTGGCGGCCGGGTTCCGCGGTAAAGGCGCGGGTGACGGTCGATCACCAGCCCGTTAACCTCGTGGTCCCGCTCGGCGCGCTGCAGACCGCCGGCGAGGACGATGTGGTGTACGTGCGCCGGGGCGACACCTACGTCACGCGCCCGGTGCGGGGCGGGCGCCGCGACGCACAGCGCGTCGAGATCGTGTCCGGCCTGAAGGCCGGCGAGCAGGTCGTGGTCGAGCAGAGCTTTCTCGTCAAGGCGGACATCGAGAAATCGACCGCCGAGCACGAGCACTGAGGTCGCCGCCATGCTCGAAAAAATCATCCGATTCGCCATCGCGCATCGGTGGCTGATGTTGCTGCTCACGCTCGCCCTGGTCGGGCTGGGCGTGTGGAGCTTCACGAAGCTGCCGATCGATGCCACGCCGGACATCACCAATGTCCAGGTGCAGATCAATACCGAGACGCCGGGCTACTCGCCGCTGGAGGCCGAGCAGCGCGTCACTTTCCCCATCGAGACGGCGCTGGCCGGCCTGCCGCGCCTGGACTACACCCGATCGCTGTCCCGCTATGGCCTGTCGCAGGTTACCGTCATCTTCGAGGACGGCACCGACATCTACTTCGCCCGCCAACAGGTATCCGAACGCCTGCAGCAGGTGAAGTCGCAGCTGCCGGAAGGATTGGACCCGGACATGGGGCCCATCGCCACCGGCATGGGCGAGATCTTCATGTACACCGTCGACGCCGATCCGACGGCGCGCAAGCGGGACGGCACACCGTATACGGCCACCGACCTGCGCACCCTGCAGGATTGGGTGGTGCGTCCGCAGATGCGCAATACGCCGGGCGTTACCGAGGTCAACACCATCGGTGGCTTCGAACGGCAGATCCACATCACGCCGGATCCGGCCAAACTGGTGGCGCTGGGCTTCACCCTGCATGACGTGGTCACGGCGATCGCGGCCAACAACCAGAACGTCGGCGCCGGCTACATCGAGCGCAACGGCCAGCAGTTCCTCGTTCGCGTACCGGGCCAGGTTGCCGATCTCGATGCCATCCGTGAGATCGTGCTGGACCGGCGCGAAGGCGTGCCGATCCGGGTACGCGACGTGGCGCTCGTGGGCGAAGGACCGGAACTGCGTACGGGTGCCGCGACACAGAACGGCCGCGAGGTGGTCATCGGCACCGTTGTGATGCTGGTGGGCGCCAACAGCCGGGAGGTATCGCAGGCCTCCGCGGCGAAGCTCGAAACGGCAAACGCGAGCCTGCCTGAGGGCGTCACGGCCCGTCCAGTCTACGACCGCACCGCACTGGTCGACCGCACGATCCACACCGTCGCCAAGAACCTCATCGAGGGCGCGATCCTCGTCGTCGTCGTGCTGTTCCTGCTGCTGGGGAACGTCCGCGCTTCATTGGTCACGGCGGCGGTGATTCCGCTGGCGATGCTGTTCACCGTTATCGGCATGGTGCGCGGCGGCGTGTCGGGCAACCTGATGAGCCTGGGCGCGCTCGATTTCGGACTCATCGTCGACGGCGCCGTGATCATCATCGAGAACTGCCTGCGCCGCTTCGGCGAGGCGCAGCACGCCCTCGGCCGCACCATGACGCGGGAGGAACGCTTCGACCTGACCGCGGTCGCGACGGCCGAAGTCATCCGTCCCAGCCTGTTCGGCGTCGGCATCATCACCGCCGTGTACCTGCCCATCTTTGCGCTGAGCGGCATCGAAGGAAAGATGTTCCACCCGATGGCGATCACCGTGGTGCTTGCGCTGACCGGTGCGATGCTGCTCTCGCTCACCTTCGTGCCGGCGGCCGTCGCCACCTTCCTGGGCGGCCGCGTCGAGGAGAAGGAAAACCGTCTGATGGCATGGACCAAACGCCGCTATGCACCGATGCTGGCCTGGTCGTTGAAGCGTCGGGGCTGGGTGCTAACTGGCGCTGCCGCCTTGGTAGTGCTGTGCAGCTTGCTTGCTACCCGTCTGGGCACCGAGTTCATTCCGAACCTGGACGAAGGCGACATCACGGTGCAGGCGCTGCGCATTCCCGGCACCAGCCTGACCCAGTCGGTAGCCATGCAGGAAACACTGGAGAAGACGCTGGCAGGCTTCCCGGAAGTGGAACGCGTGTTCGCCAAGATCGGCACTGCCGAAGTGGCCAGCGACCCCATGCCGCCGTCGATTTCAGACACCTTCGTGATGCTCAAGCCGCGTGAGGACTGGCCCGACCCACGCAAGCCGAAGGACGAGTTGCTGGAGGAGATGGAAGCGGCGATCACCAGGCTGCCCGGCAACAACTACGAGCTGACCCAGCCCATCCAGATGCGCACCAACGAGCTGATTTCCGGCGTGCGTGCGGACGTGGCGGTCAAGATCTATGGCGACGACCTCGACCAGCTGGTCCGCACGGCGGCGCAGGTGCAGCGAGTGATGGCGGCCGTGCCCGGTGCGGCCGACGTCAAGACCGAACAAGTCGCCGGCTTGCCGCTGCTGACCGTGGTGCCGGATCGCCAGGCGCTCGTGCGTTACGGGCTCAACCCAGGCGACGTGCAGGACACGGTGGCCACGGCCGTAGGCGGCGAGGTGGCCGGCCAGTTGTTCGACGGCGATCGGCGCTTCGATCTGGTCGTACGCCTGCCCGAAGGTGTGCGCCAGGACCCGGCCGCACTCGCCGATCTGCCGATCCCGCTGGGCAGCAACGGCGAGGCCGACGAATCGAGCCGGCCGGCAAGCTGGGTGGGCGGTGCGCCACGCACGGTGCCGTTGCGGGAAGTGGCGCGCATCGAGTCCACGCTTGGCCCCAACCAGATCAACCGCGAGAACGGCAAGCGCCGCGTGGTCGTCACGGCCAATGTGCGCGACCGCGACCTCGGCGGCTTCGTCAACGAACTGCAATCGGCGATCGAAGCGAAAGTCCGGGTACCCACTGGCTACTGGATCGAATACGGCGGCACGTTCGAGCAACTGATCTCCGCGAGCCGGCGCCTGGCGATCGTGGTCCCGGTGACGCTGGTGATCATCTTCGGCCTGTTGTTCATGGCCTTCGGTTCGGCGAAGGATGCGGCCATCGTGTTCAGTGGCGTGCCGCTGGCGTTGACCGGCGGCGTAATCGCACTGGCATTGCGCGGCATTCCGCTGTCGATCTCCGCTGGCGTCGGCTTCATCGCGTTGTCGGGCGTTGCCGTGCTGAACGGCCTGGTGATGATCGCGTTCATCCGAAAGCTCCGTGAGCAAGGCGATTTTCTCGACAATGCGATCGTGGATGGGGCGCTGGGTCGCTTGCGCCCGGTGCTGATGACGGCGCTGGTGGCCTCGCTCGGTTTCCTGCCGATGGCGCTCAACGTAGGCGCAGGTTCGGAAGTGCAGCGCCCGCTGGCGACGGTCGTGATCGGCGGCATCGTGTCCTCGACATTGCTGACGCTGCTCGTGCTGCCGGCGTTGTATCGCTGGCTGCATCGGCAGGCGGAGGGTTCACCGCGGGCTGCGAACGCTTGATCGAAACTTCATGCAGGCTGCGGCCACTTAGGAGCACAAGACATGGGTGCAGGACACGATCACGGGCTGGGCGAAGTCCAGCATGAGAAACCGTTGTGGTGGGCCTTCGGACTCACCGCCGCCTTCCTGGTCGCCGAGGTGGTGGGTGGCCTCGTCACCAACAGCTTGGCGCTGCTGTCCGACGCGGCTCACATGGCCACCGAGGGTTCACCCCCGTTTTCACGGACACTTACGAGAAGGCCGATCGAGGCCATGAGGAGTGTTCATGTCGAAGCGAAGGAAGTTCAGTGCAGAGTTCAAGCGTGGCGCGGTTGAGCAGGCGAGCCAGCCGGGCGTCAGCTGCGCTCAGGTGGCACGGGAGCTGGGGATCCGGGACACGCTGCTGACCCGCTGGAAGCGAGAGGCCCAGAGCCAAGGCAAGGTGGCCTTCGGCGGCACCGGCTCGCCCCGGGATGAGGAACTCGCCCGCCTGAAGCGCGAGCTGGCCCGGGTGAAGAAGGAGCGGGATTTTTTAAGAGAAGCGGCGACGTTCTTTGCCAAGGGATCGTCCTGAGGTATCAGGCGATCGAACGTTGCCGCGATGAGTTCCCGGTTCGGCTGATGTGCCGCTGCCTGCGGGTCTCGGCCAGTGGTTACTACGACTGGAGCAAGCGCCTGCCAAGCACCCGCCAGCTCGACAACGAGCGCTTGCTCGACCGCATCCGTGAGCTGCATGAAGACAGCCGGGGCACGCTGGGCGCCGGTCGGATGCAGGAAGATCTGGCCGATGCCGGCGAACCCGTCAGCCTGAACCGGGTGGCGCGCCTGATGGCTGAAGATGGCCTGGAGGGCTGGCCGCGGCCGAAGCGGCGTGGGCAGCGTGGCCGGCCCGCGCTGACGCCGCCGGGCGTGCGCAACCTGCTGGAACGGGACTTCACTGCGCTGGAGCCGGAGACCAAGTGGGTCACCGACATCATCGAACTCAAGACCGGCAGGGCAAGCTGTGCCTGTGCATCGTGCTGGACCTGTTCGACCAGCGCGTGGTGGGCTGGTCGATGCACCATCGGCAGGATCGGCAGATGGTGATCCGGGCCGTGCAGATGGCGGTCTGGCAGCGTCAGGGCAGCGACCCGGTGATCCTGCATTCCGATCGCGGCAGCCAGTTCCGGAGCGGCGACTACCAGCGTTACCTGGCGGCCAACGAACTGGTGTGCTCGATGAGCGCGGTGGGCCATTGCGGTGACAACGCGGCGTGCGAAGGCTTCTTCGGCCTGCTCAAGCGCGAGCGGGTCCACCGCATGACGTATCCGACACCCGATGCCGCCAGGGCTGATGTGTTCGAATACATCGAGCGGTTCCACAACCCGAGGATGCGGCGCAGGGTGGCCAGGAAAGACCGGAAGCTGTCAGCTCTTTTACAGCCGTCCGTGATTTCGGGGTAGAACCCCGCGGTACGGATGGTGCTGGAGCATCAGGGCGAGCACGGATCGCAGTGGGCGGCGATTGTCTCGATCGCAGGCAAGGTAGGGTGCACGCCCTAGTCGCTGCGTCGCTGGGTCCGTCAGGCCGAGCGTGACCGCGGCTTGCGCAGCGGGCCGACTACCGACGAGCAGGCGCGGATAAAGGCGTTGGAGCGGGAAGTACGCGAGCTGCGCCAGGCCAACGAGATCCTGCGCAAGGCGTCAGCGTATTTTGCCCAGGCGGAGCTCGACCGCCGGTTCAAGCCATGAGAGGGTCGGCAGGGATTCGTGTAAAAATGGGCCGAAAGTGAGCTAACTGCCTGTCGCAGCTGGCTTTCTTGGCCGCTCCAGAAAATCGAGGGTTGGGCAGCACTCTCCCGCCGGCACTTGGGCGCACCGCGCTATCTTCTGTTCGAGATCCCTCTCCAGCTGTCGCAGCTCGCGGATTCGTAGACGGACATCGACGAGCTTTCGCTCGGTCAGCTGACGGGTCTGCTCGCAAGAACGTTCGCCTGTGATCTCTAGCAGGCCAGCGATCTCGTCGAGGCTGAATCCCATCATCTGAGCGCGCCGGATGAACTGAAGCCGATTGACATCGTTTTCGTCGTAACGACGCACGCCTCCTATGGGTCGCTCGGGTTGACGCAGCAGCCTACGTCGCTGGTAGTAGCGCACGGTTTCGACGTGCACATCGGCCGCCGCCGCCAGCCGGCTGATCGTAAACGTGTTCGGACGCACGGCTTGACTCCGTACCTAGGTACAGAGGCTAGTATACTCTGATGCAAACAACCCCGGCCAAATCGTCTGTTCCAGCCATCGTTGGCGCGAGCATCGCCGCCATTGGCGCATCGGTCTGCTGCGTCGTGCCGCTGGTGCTGGTCCTGCTGGGCATCAGTGGCGCCTGGATCGGCACCCTGACAGCTCTCGATCCCTTGAGGCCCTGGTTCAGCGCCGCCGCCGTACTGTCCTTGGCCGTGGCGTTTTGGATGCTGTATCGACCGGCGGCACGGTGCGGTGTGGATGGCAGTTGCATCGCCCCGGACGCTCTGCGACGCAGGCGACGTTGGCTCTGGTTGGCGACAGCCCTCATCGTCCTGTTGCTGCTGTTTCCCTATTACATCGTCTGGATTCTGTAGGAGGCGCGATGCACAAGTGGATACTGGCCCTGGTGGCTGCTCTGTCGGTCGGTGCCGCTCTTGCGACGCCCGCAACCGTAGTGATGCTCGATGCTGAGAACATGACCTGTCCCGCCTGCGGCATCACCATCAGGAAGGCGCTGGAGAAGGTGCCGGGCGTGGCCGATGTGAAGGTGGACACCCGGGCTGAAACAGTCACGGTGACGTTCGAATCGAGCCAGACGGATGCAGCCGGAATCGCGCGTGCAGTCACGGAAGCAGGCTTCCCGGCCAAGGTGCGGACTCGCGGTGAGTGACGTCAAGCTGGAAAGCGTCTTGACCTGCCCGGAGTGCGGCCATCGGGCGACCGAGACAATGCCCATCACAGCGTGTCAATTCTTCTATGAGTGCACGGGCTGTGGAGCGGTTTTGCGTCCGCATCAAGGCGACTGCTGTGTGTTCTGCTCGTTCGGAACAGTGCCATGTCCACCGATCCAACAGAACAATCCCTGTTGTGGTTGAACCGCGGACTCCGATAATAGTTGGACAGACAGGCTGCGAGATCGACTGTGCCACCCTGGAAAGCGCGCCGCTCAACCAGCGGTGTGCATGCGAAGTGGTCGACATCCTCCGTCTGCACGAGTCGATCCGGGGTGCCTTTCCGGAGTTCACGACTGATCCCGCCGTACACGCGCACTTATTTTCACCCTATGCCTTGTTCGTTGATCGGCCCGCGTTGGAGGCCATGGGACGAGTCGCGGCGGCGGTCTTCGACGTCGCAGGAAACCCGGGATATAGCCAACGGGTCCTGCAATGGGCCCCTGACATTGCAACCCATGATCCGGGTTCGGCGGGGGGCGTCCTGGGTCTGGACTTTCACTTGACCGTCGACGGCCCGCGGTTGATCGAGGTCAACACCAATCCCGGCGGCCTGCTCCTCAATGCAGTGCTGCTCGATGGCGTGCGGTCTTGCGCGCCGGCTGCGTGGACCACCTGGACAACGACGGCGAAGGCCCGCAACGCGGCTGTCGCCGCCTGGCTGGACGATGCCCGGCAGCAGTTCGGCCGCGCGCCTGCGCGTCTGGCGATCGTGGACAGCGCCCCGCGGGAGCAGTTCCTTTACCCGGAGTTCGAGCTGTACGCGGACGCATTCCAGGAGCATGGGGTGGACTGCGTGATACGCGCACCCGAGGAACTGAGCCTTGGCCCGGACGGGCTTGCAGATGCCCATGGCCGGATCGACATGGTCTACAACCGGTTGACCGATTTCGCGCTCGAGGAAGCTTCGCATGCAGACCTTCGTCAGGCTTACCTGGCGGGGGACGTCGCATTCACCCCGCATCCACGTGCGCACGCGTTGTTCGCCGACAAGCGCAACCTTGCGGTGCTTGGAGACCCGACCTTGATCGGCGGGTTCGGGGTGGATGCGGGCTCGGCGGCCCTGCTGGCCCAGGTGATCCCGCCCACGGTTGAAGTCGTGCCCGGAAACCGGGATGCGCTGTGGGCAGCGCGCAACGGCTATTTCTTCAAGCCTGCAGCAGGGTTCGGCAGCCGTGGGAGTTATCGGGGCGACAAGTTGACCCGGCGGACTTGGGAGTCTATGGCGTCGGCGACCTACATCGCACAGGCCTTCGCGCCACCGAGCATGCGGATTGTGCATGGGGGCCAGTCCCTCAAGGCGGACGTGCGCTGCTTCGCGTCCGAGGCGGGTGTGCTGTTGTTCGCGGCCCGGCTTTATCAGGGCCAGACTACGAACATGCGCACCCCAGGTGGTGGATTCGCAGCGGTGCTCACGACGCCACTGATCGGCGAGTAATCCTGGCTGGGGCCGCCCTGGCGGTATGCCGTGGACTACAGCCAGGCCAATGCTGATTCGGCCAGCTCGCGTTCCTCATCGATCGCGACGTTCCAGATGGCCGGCCCGCTCGCGGCATCGATCCGCGTGGCCCCAGCATCGTTGTCGTCAGGTGCCAGCGCCAAGCCAAGCCAGCCCAGGCGCGCGATGATCCGCGCCCGCAGACCGGGCGCGCGGTGGCCGATGCCGCCGGAAAAGACGACATGGTCGAGTCCGCCGATTCCCGTGGCCATGGCCGCGATGGACTGCGCGATCCGGACTGCGAAGAGGTCCACGGCAAGCTGGGCCTGCGGGCCAGGATCGGCAAGCAGCACGCGCATATCGCCGTGCCCGGCGATGCCGGCAAGACCTGCAGTGCGGGACAAACCATCTTCAATCGCTTGCGCGTCCAGCCGTTCGTGCCTGAGCAGGTACAGCAACGCACCGGGATCGAGATCCCCGGAGCGGGTAGGGCTCGGGATTCCCCCCAGCGGAGTGAGCGCCATGGTGGTGTCGCGGCTCCGACCGTCCTCGACGGCGCAGACGCTGCAACCACCCCCCAGATGCGCGAAGACGGCGCGGCTCCGCAGGATTCCGGCGTCCTGGCTGGCCACGACTCGCAGTGCAGAGGCGAAGGCGAGTCCGTGGAAACCGTAGCGGCGGACGCCCAGCGCATCCCATGCTTCGGGGATGGGCAGGCGCTGGCTCCAGGGTGCGAGTGTCACGTGGAAGTCCGTGTCGAAGGCCACGCCCTGGCGGGCTTGCGGCCAACGCAGGCGCGCGGCACGCGCGAACGCGAGGGCGACCGGCTGGTGCAAGGGTGCGAATGGCACCAAGGCATCCAGTTTCGCAAGTACATCTTCGTCGAGCTCGCTGGCGTTGCGCAGGTCGCCGCCATGTACGATTCGGTGGACCACCACGTCGGGGCCGGGCGCCGGTATCGACAATATTTCGAGCAGGGTGGCAAGTCGCTCTTGCGCATCCGCGCCGACGGCAATCTCGGCCCGGGAGCGCTCCACGACGCGTGGCTGCGCGCCTGGCCCCTCAGCGTGCAACAGATAGCACGCGCCCTTGAGGGTGGACGAGCCAACGTTGAGTGCCAGAAGCCGGCGCGTGGTCATAGGTGTCGCCAGTTCATGTTCATGGGGACCGTACCGCCCGGCGCAACAGCTGCGCATTAATCGCCACCACGATGGTGCTCAGCGACATGAGCACTGCACCAAGCGCGGGTTGCAGCATGATCCCCCATGCAGCGAGAACGCCGGCAGCGAGCGGGATGGCGACGATGTTGTACCCGGCGGCCCACCACAGGTTCTGGATCATCTTGCGATAGGTCGCCTTGCTCAATGCAATGATCGCAGGGACGTCGCGCGGGTCGCTGCGCACAAGTACGACGTCGCCAGCCTCGACCGCGACATCCGTCCCTGTGCCGATGGCGATGCCGACGTCGGCTGTGAGCAGCGCCGGCGCGTCATTGACGCCGTCGCCCACCATCGCGACGCGCTTCCCTTGGGCCTGCAGTTCCTCGATCTTTGCCACCTTGTCCTCTGGCAGGACCTCGGCGAAGACGGTGTCGATATTGAGCTCCTTCCCGACCGCATTGCCGACTGCGGTGGAATCACCAGTCAGCAGCACAACCTCCAGTCCGTTGTCGTGCAGACGCTTGACCGCATCGAACGATTCGGGACGGATGGCGTCAGCGATCGCGAACACGGCGAGCACCCGGTCGCCTTCCACCAGGTAGGTTGCAGATTGACCATCGGCTGCCGCTGATTCGGCAGCCCGCCGAAGCGTCTCCGGCGGTTCGACCGCGAGCATTCTCAACAGACCCGGCCCGCCAACGTGGAGCGAGCGCTCCTCGACGACTGCGCGCACGCCGCGTCCCGGCATGGACTCGAAGTCCTGCGACATCGGAACGTCGATGCCATGTTCCTTGGCGCTGGTCATCAGCGCCTGCGCGATCGGATGTTCAGCGTCGCGCTGGACCGACGCGGCCACGCGAAGCACCTCGTCGTCGGTGAGTCCATCGGCGGCAGTGGTCTTCACGACGCGGTGCGAACCGAGCGTGAGCGTGCCTGTCTTGTCGAACACGACCGTGTTCAGCAAACGGGCCTCTTCCAGGCCGCGTCGATCGCGCACGAGCAGGCCGTTCCGTGCGCCAATCGTGGTCGAGATGGCGGTCACCAGCGGGATGGCCAAACCTAGCGCATGGGGACAGGCGATCACGAGCACGGTCACTACGCGCTCGATCGTGAAGCTCCACGGTCGACCGAGGAGTGGCCAGACAATGGCGGTAACCGCGGCGGAGACGATGGCGATGATCGTGAGGTAGAACGCCGCCCGGTCCGCCAGGGCCTGGGCGCGCGAGCGCGACGTCTGGGCCTGCTCGACGAGCCGCATGATACCCGCGAGCGCGGTCTCGTCGCCGGTTCCCGTCACCTCGACACGCAACGAGCCCTGTCCGTTGACGGTGCCGGCGATCACCCGGTCGCCCGTCGACTTGTCCATCGGCTTGGACTCGCCGGTGATCATCGCTTCGTTGACGGCGCTGGTCCCTTCCTTCACGACGCCGTCGGCGGGAATGCTCGCGCCGGGCCTGATGAGCAGCAGGTCGCCGCGCTTCAGTTCCGCGACAGGGACTTCCTTCGCGGTACCGGCCTCATCCAACCGCACCGCCATATCAGGCAGCAGCTTCGCGAGTTCCTTGAGAGCGCCCTGTGCCTGGTTGATCGAACGCATCTCGATCCAGTGGCCGAGCAACATGATCGCCACCAGCGTCGCCAGCTCCCACCACAGGTCCAAGCCCTCGACAACGCCGAGCGTGACCAACGCGCTGTAAAGGAAGGCGACGGTGATTGCAAGCGAGATCAGCGTCATCATGCCCGGCAGGCGATTTCTCAGCTCGTGGTATCCGCCGCGGACGAACGGCGAGCCGCCGTAGAAGTACACGATCGTGCCGAACACCGCCGGGATGTACGCCGACCCCGGGAACTGGGGTGCGGTGTAGTCGAACCAATGCTGGATCATCCCGCTCCAGATCAGCGTGGGGATGGTCAGCAGCAGCGTGAGCCAGAACTTGTCGCGAAAGCTCGCCACGCTGTGGCCGGCGTGCTTGTCGTGCCCGGCATGGACGTCGCCATCAGCACCTTTCCGGGAATGCGGCGGTTGCTGGTCATTCACCTGATCATCTTGATGATGATGGTTGTGCTGAGTCATAGATCTGTCTTCAAGAATGAAATGATGCAACGATGCATCAGTGGTGCGATAGATTAACCGGTTATCCGATTTGCGCTCTCTTCGACACGGCGCCTAAGGTTCTCCGTGCGCAGCAATTTCCCTCGCCGACAAACCGGACCTGCGAAGATGCGGCGGTTTGATTACAATTCAGCCGACTTTCTCAGACCATCTTGGCTAGAATCCCGACGGCCGGCGACAAGGTTTTTGGTAGGTTGGGCTCGGTTGGTAGAAGTTCGCCGCGCTTGGTCATTTGGGCGGATTAGATGCCCGTTGTCGTGTGATACTTGGCCTGATGGTTGGAGCAATCGGCGATACATCACGGCGGAGTAATTCCGACCAAGGAGCGCAGATGAGTCCTATGAAAAAGATCCGAGTCGCGGTCAACGGCTACGGCGTAATCGGAAAGCGCGTCGCCGAAGCCGTGGCCAGGCAGGACGATATGGAGCTCACTGGGGTGGCGGATGTCAGTACCGACTGGCGTCCGCGCTTGGCACTGCAGAAGGGCTGCTTGGTCTCAACAATCAAGCGCAACACCTGGATGAGAATTCCGCCATCTCTTCGGCCAGCGCTTCCTCCGGAGTTTTCCAGTCCAGGGTTTTCC
>NZ_VICD02000177.1 GCF_006546735.2 Marilutibacter maris
GCCGCCGGCGCGGCACCGGTGCGACGCGGCGACCCCGGCTACGCGCGCCACCTCGATCGCGACGGCGACGGCATCGGCTGCGAATAGGCGCGCCGGCAACCGCGCAACGCCGTTGCAACCACCGCCTGGCACACTGCTTTCCGATATCGGGCCTTGTCGGGCACCACCGTCGCGGACAGAATCCGGACCCTCCCCACATGCAATCGGAGAATCCGGATGCTCCGCTCCACCGTTCGTGCTTCGTCCCTGTTCGCAGCCCTTGCCGCGGCGATGACCCTGGCCGCCTGCTCGCAACAGACCGCCGAGCCGCAGGCATCGGGCGACGCCGCCACCGGCGCCAGCCCGTTCCACACCGAAGCGCCGGTGCCGGATGAGAACATCCATGGCTTCGCGATCGGCGAGCTGTCGGCGACCGCGCTGCGCGATGGCGCGCTGGCGTTTCCGAACGACAACCAGGTGTTCGGCGTCGGCCACACCCCGGACGAGGTCGCCAGCGTGCTCGGCGACGCCGGCCTGGCGACCGATGCGCTCGAGCTGGGCCTGCAGCCCTTGCTGGTGAAGGCCGACGACCGCGTGCTGCTGTTCGACACCGGCGCCGGCGCCGCCTTCGGCGATGCCGCCGGGCACCTGGGCGAATCTCTGGCCGCGGCCGGCGTCGCACCCACCGAGGTCACCGACATCTTCATCTCGCACGCGCACGGCGATCACGTCGGCGGTCTGGTCGGCGCCGACGGCGCGCTGGCCTTCGCCAACGCCCGCATCCACATGTCCGAGCCCGAATGGGCGTTCCTGTCCGGCATGGACGCGGACACCTCGAAGGCGGTGATGATCCCCGGGCACGCCGCCTTCGTCGCCGCGCTGGAACCGAAGGTCGTCACCTTCGCCCCCGACGCCGATATCCTGGCGGTGCAGGTCAAGGCGGTGGCGATCAAGGGCCACACGCCCGGCCACAGCGGTTACCTGATCAGTTCCGGCCAGGACTCGCTGCTCTACGTCGGCGACGCCACCCACCACTCGGTGATCTCGGTGCAGAAGCCCGAATGGCCGAACGGTTTCGACGGCGACGCCGAGACCGCCGCGACCAGTCGCAGCGCCCTGGTCGAGCAACTCGCCTCCAACGGACAGCGCGCCTACAACGTGCACGGCCCGTTCCCCGGCGTCGGCCGGATCCAGAAGCAGGACGGCAAGACGGTCTGGGTCGCGGAGTGAGTGCGGGCGGCCCACAGCCGCCATGTGCCGGGAAATCTTCTGGCCGGAAAACCTGCTGGAGATGCGCAGGCGACTGCCGTCGCCTCGCCGCCGATCGCATCCGCTTCGACGCGACGGGCATTGCGTCGCGGATGCTTCGGCCCGGTAGGCGCGTCGCCGGCCACTAACCGGCGGCAGGCTCGGACTTCCACAGTGTCGCCGCCATCGCCTTGCTGGCGCCCCAGGCCAACAGGCCAAGGCCAACCGCATTGACCACGGTCAGCAGCATGCTCAACATGCCGATGATCGTGACCATGCTGCTGATGCTCACGAACCCGTCGTCGGTGTTGTGGATCAGCCAGGTCTGGCCGATGCTGATCAGCATGCCCAGCACCGACGACCCCAGCATCATCGCCGTGCCGCCAATCGCCAGTGCGCGTCCCGGCGCCGCTGCCGGCGCGCGTGCCCACAGCATGGCCAGGCCGAACACCGTGGCCAGCAGGGTGGGAAGGTGGTAGCCCATCATCGTCAGCGCCTGGATCAGGAAGCCGTCTTGGATCATCGATCAGTATCCGTACATTCAAGTCGCGCCAAGCCTACCCCACTTCGCCACGGTCACCGGCAGCGGCGACGGTACCGACACGTCCGGTCAAGCCGGACATTCGCCGTCGCCGATCACCGTCCTCCCCGCCCTGGCGATCCGTAGCGCGATCGCCGGATGTTCGCGGTAGTAGCGGGCGCTGCCGGCCAGATCGCGCCAACGCTGCAGGTCATGGCGTAGCCCGACCAGGTGCCGGCTCGCAATCAACATGTTGGCGACCGGATAGCCGACGCCACCGGCAAGTCGTGTCTCGAGCAATTGCCGCATCAGTTCGGCACGCTCGCGGCACAGCTCGGCCTGCTCTTCCGCCGAGCGGACCGGCGCGTCAAGCCCGGACGCCAGCAGATCCGCAATGCCGACGTCGGCGATCGCCGACGCGCCCGTACCCTGCAGTAGCGCGATCACGCGATGCAGGGGAGAGGTCGCGACCATCTGGACAGCCGCGGACGCGGCGGAGGCCGGCACGATACGTCGTTCCCCGACACCGGTCCGGGAACGACGTGCCCGCGACTACAGCCGGCGCAACCAGCCGTTGGGGTTGTAGGTCGCGTTGTGCCCATAGAGGTCGCACAGCGCCTCATCGATGACGTAGGCGTCGCCGCGCGTGGCGAGGAAGTCGGCGACGGCGCGGTTGGGGCCGTTGCGGTAGCGACGGTAGTGTTCGCCGCTGAGCCCGTCGACGATGCCGTCCTCGACAACGATGTAGTCGCCGCCGAGCAGATGGGCATCGAAGAACTCCAGCGCCGCAAGGCTGTGCTCGTAGAAGTGGCTGCTGTCCTCGACCACCAGCCACGGATGCGGGCACGCCCGCAGCAGTTCCGGCGCCAGCACTTCGCCCAGGCGCCCGGCATCGCCGTGCAGGAAGCGGATCCTGGGATCCTCGACGCGGGACTGCGGATTGATGTCGACCGACACCACCCGTGGGTCCTCGACCCCCTGGGCTGTCAGCATGTCGGCGAACCAGAGCACACTGCCGCCGAACTTGGTGCCGATCTCGATCACCGTACGCGGCGCGAGCCGGCCCAGCAGCTGCAGGTACAGACCGATGTCGAAAGGGCTCTTGAAGAACGGGACGCCGCGATAGCAGGTCCGCATGGTACCGGCCTGGATGCGATCGAGCACCGCGACCGGCATCGCGGACGCGAATGCCCGCCCCTGCGCCCCGTCCACGCGAAAATCCGGGTCCCGCCACACTGTGTCCTGCTGCATTGTCGATCGCCCCCTTCGGTCCCCACTCCGGCAACATCGCGCGACCGTCGTCCGGCCATTCCGCCAACGGACCCGCGCGCCTGGCCACAGCGTACCCGCTGTCGGCCGGAGCCGCCCGTCGGGGCCGGACCACAGGGCATGCAGCGGATGGCATGAAGTGTTCCAGACGCCCCCGCATCCACAGGGAGGCCCTTCCGGCGCCCGCTGGACCACGGTGCGCGCCAGTCGCGGCGTATCCGAGCAGGCAGTCCCAGTGCGCCGTCGCGGACCTGCAGCGACGGTCCATTGAACACGTTGACGTACCAGGCGGCGATCGCGGCCACATCGACGCCCTCGAGCACGCCGTCCTCAGCGAGGTCGCCCGCCGCCGGGCTGATGATGATCCCGCTGTCGGCGCCGATGCTGCCCGTGCCTTTCGTCGGCGCCCTGTTCACCCGCTGGATATCCACCGCGGTGCTGCCTGGACCGGGCCAGCTGATTGCCGCCGCCGGTCTGGGCTGACTGCGCCGGATCGCACCCGACGCCTCGACCGCGGTCCTGGCCGGACCGCTGGTCGTGACAGGTATCGGCAGCCGCTTGCCCCGAGGACTGATGGACGCGGTGTCGATCAGCGTGGTGCCCGAGGAGCGCGCCGGCATGGCCACCGGCATCTTTATCACCACCCGCGTGACCGGCGAGGCGATCGTCCTCGCGGCCGCCGGCATGCCGGCGACGCTCGCCCAGAGCGGATGGCGCAACAGCCGGGGACCGGCGTCGCTGCTGGAGCAGGTCGCTTCCTCGCCAGCGGCGATCTCGCCGGGGCCGCGCTTCAGCTCCCCGGCGTAGCTCGCCCGTTGCTGGTGAGGTGCATACCGATGCCTTCGCGCCCCTGTTGCAGACGCTTGCCACGCTGGCCGCCATGCTCGCACTGGCGTCCTATGTCCTGTTGCGTCCGTGCGCGCAGGCGAGGTCGCCGGGCAAGGGCTGACATCGACGCTGAGGCGGGGCGCTACCGCCGCAGCGCTTGCTCGATCAATCGACGCCGGATGCAGCGCCCTTGGCATCGTCCGGGAGATTCCCCAGAAAGCCAGGCGGTACCGTCTCGGTCAGCCAGACGCCGTTGTCGGACCGATGGAAGCGGTGGCACTCGGCGTGCATGCGGCCGGCATCGACCGACAGCACCACGACCTTGCCGTGGCGCCGACCCACCGCGGTGGCGGTGTCGCGGTCGGCGGACAGGTGCACATGATGGCGGGCGCCGCGCAGCAGGCCCTGCTCGCGGATCGAATCGAGGAAGCGGGTCGCGGTGCCGTGGAACAGCTGCGCCGGCGGCTCGCACGGCGCCAGCGCCAGATCGACCGTGATCGAATGGCCCTGGTTGGTGCGGATGCGCAGGCCGTCGTCGCTGATCGCGAAGCGCTGCTTGTTGTTGCCCTCGACCACCCGCTGCAACAGCGCGCGGTCGATCCGATGGTGCGGCCGCATGCACCGCAGCAACTCATCGATGTCGGCCCAGCCCTGCGGGTCCAGCTGCAGGCCGATCTTCCCCGGCTCGTGACGCAGGACCAGGCTCAGGAATTTGCTGGTGCGGATCAGGCTATCGCTCATGGGGCGGGATTGTAGAGGGCCGCGTGGCATCGCGGCGGCGAAGCGCGGCCGCCGCACGCGTGGGGCGCGCGTCGACATGCGCCGCGTCTACACTGGCGTCCTTCGCGCCACAGGCCATCGTCGCCATGAAGCCCATCCTGCTTGCCCTCTGCCTGTTCAGCCCAGCCGCGCTGGCATGCGACACCTCGCATCTCGGGCTGTCGGGCTCGCTCAAGGTGGAAACCTGCAGCCCACAGGAATCGTCCGACTGCATCAACGCCGCGCAGGCGCTGTACGAGTACTCGGAGGCGATTGCCGACAGCGATGCACTGTTCACCATCGCCCTGCAGGCGAATCCCTGGCGCATGTACGACGGCCAGATGCGCATCCTCACCGTCGAGGATCTGGCCGACACGATACGGCCCCAGCTTGATGGCAAGGTGGAGCGCGTCGAGCTGATCGGCTCCTGGACCGGGGTATCGCCAGCGCCGGGCGTGCCGTCGCTGGCCGAGCGCGTATCGAAGGCGCTCGGGGGTTTCCCGGTCACGGGCGAGGACGGCTTCCTGTGGCTGTCGCAGGACGGCACGCGCCGGACCACGCGCCAGGCATTCACCCTGCGCGAGGGCGCCGGCGCGTATTTCCTGCCCAAGAACGCCGACGTGTTTTCGCCGCTGGTCGCCGGCTGGCCCGCCTTCGTGCAGGAGCGGGTCGGCAGCGACGATCCCGAACTGATGATGCTCGCCGCCGCGGCTTGGGACGTGTTCTTCCTGTGCCCCGACAAGGCGCTCGCCAGCTTCGAGCAGGCCGCCGCCATGGGCAACGCCATCGCCGCCTACAACGCCGCGACCATGCGCCTGGAACGCGATGCCGACGGCGACCGCGATGCCGCGATCAAATTGCTCGAACGTGGCGTGGAACTGGGCGATGACAGGTCACGGTCGCGGCTCAAGGCCGAGCGCGCGGGCGAACGGTCGGTCCGGATGGGGAAGGCCTCGTCCTGATCCCGGCCCCGCCTGCCGGGCTCGAACCCGGCGGGCCGGGTCGTATCGGCCCAAATTGGCCTCATTGAATGCCTTGAAAGCGGGTATCGAATAGAGCCAACTGGGCGCCTATCGTCGCCCTGCCCTCCCCGACATGAGGCCGACGACGATGACGATCCGCCCCCCCGCCCCCCTCGCCACCCTGCTCGCTCTGGCCATCGCCCCCACCGCCCAGGCCGGCGATGCCGCCGGCTGCGCCGCCCAGTTCGAGGCCGCGCAACGGATGGACATGGAATCGTTCCGCGACTACGACGCCGAGACCTTCCGCGCCGTCCACGACGAACGCGCGGTGACCGTGTTCGCCAGCGGCGCCGTCCGCTACGGCATCGACGCGATCATGCAGACCCTGGCCGGGCACTTCAGCGGCCGCGAGGGCCTGTGGCGCTGGAGCGAACGCTACCGCGTGGTCGACGGCTGCAAGTCGGCGTTCATCCTCTACGAAACGGTCTACGAGCTGCCCTCGATCGGCTACCGCCAGCGCGCCCTGACCGGCGTGACCTACAGCCACAACGGCGACACCTGGCTGGCGATCGCCGACCAGGGCACGCCGTTGCCGTAGCGGGTCGCGAGTCCACGGCTTCGGCACGGGCCGCGCGCCGCGGCCGGGCCGGCCCTCCTCAGGCGGCGTCCGAGCGGGCGCCACCGTCCGGGTCGCGATCGATCCGGCCCCTATAGATCATGTAGACGTCGGCGCGTTGGTAGTGGGTGCCGGGCTTCACCCCCGGCTGCAGCTCGAAGCCGACGCTCTCGTACAGCCGCAGTGCCGGCTGCAGGCGCTGCTGCGATTCCAGGAACAGTTCGCGGCCACCGAGTCGCTCGAACTCGGCGATCGCCGCGTCCATCAGCTTGCGGCCGATGCCCAGGCCCTGGTGGCGTTCGGTGACCGCCATCTTGGTCAGCTCATAGACGCCGGGGGCATCGACCATCAGGGCGCAGGTGCCGACCGCCTCGTCGCCGACCACGGCGATCAGGATCGCGCCGCCGGGCTCGAGGATGTGCTGCTCCGGCTCCGACAACACCGCGTGGTCGATCGGCTCGATCCGGTAGTACTTCGCCAGCCACTCGGCGTTGAGCCGGTAGAAGTCGCCGCGCCACTGCGGCGCGAACGGCACCACCCGCACTTCGGTGGCCCGGCGCTGGCGCAGGCGCCGCGCGACCTCGGCCGGCAATGGCTGCTCGTCGAGGCTGGCCTCGTAGCGCGACAGCGCATCCAGCAGGTCGACGCCGGTGGCGGCGATGCGGTGCTCGACGGTCTCGCGCATCGCCTGCCACAGCGGCCGCGCCGCCTTCAGCTCGGCCTGGCAGCGCGCGGTCAGCGCCAGCACCCGCTGGCGGCGGTCGTCGGGGGCCGGTTCGCGCTGCAGCAGGCCCTCGCGGGTGAGCTTGGTGGCGAGCTGGCTGATCGCCGAGTGGGTCAGGCCGATCTCGCGGGCGATCTCGCCCACGCTCAGCGGCCCGCGCTCCTGCAACAGCCGCAACACCGGGAACCAGCGCGCCTGCAGACCAATCCCGTGCTCGCGGTAGACCTGGTCGATCAGATCGTAGCTGCGCTCGCTGATCACCTTCAGACGGCTGGCGAGGGCCAGGGTGCCCTGGACCGAAAGGAAGCTCATGGCGGTATCCGACAGGATTTACGTAAGTGATAACATAAATCCCCGGATCGCCATCGGCAAGCCCCGTCCGGCCAGGCCAGCACACCCCGCCCGACGGCCCCGGGGCAAGGCACCTCAGGCCTGAGGACGGCAACGCCTAGTCCAGCCGCTCCGCATCCAGCACCAACCGCTCCACCCCCAGCACCGGCGTCTCCACCAGGCCCGGCCCGAACCACTGCAGGGTGTTCACCCCCTCCAGCGTGTACCAGGGCGCGTTGGTGCGTATGTGCAGATAGGTCCTGTCGGCGGGACCGACGCCGTCGGGATCGACCCGCAGGAACACCCGGCAGTCGGCCTGGCCGCCGGAGCCGTTCAACACCACCGTCGCCCCCTCGGGAATCAGCGCGGTCTGCGAGTTGCGCGGGATTGCCACCAATGCCTCGATCATCACGTCCTCCATGGGCGCGGTCGGGGCGCCCCTTGCTACAAGGACGTCTTAGGCGGAGGTGTGTGAATTTCGATGAAAGGCGGCACGGCCGAGCGCGAATCGCGCCAGAACCGACTGGATCGCGCCAAAAACGGACGGAATCGCGCCAGTAGTGGCGCGATTCGAAATGCGCCCCACGGCAAGCCACCTCTGGAACACCGACGACAAGCGGTGTCGCACCCCGATGCCGTAGACATCGAAGCCCTGCGGGTTGCCTCTCCCTGCACGCCTTCGACACCGCGGTCGGCGACTCGGCGCCCCGGAAAGTTCCCGTACGGGATCAAATGGCTTGACGGTCGGGTCATTCCATGAAAATTTACCCGAACGGTAAAAATTATATGGCAACGCCATGATGACCGCCGAAAATTCCCGATCGGGACAATCCATGGCCATATCCGACCCCGCGATGCTTGGCGCCGTCATCCGTGGGACCCGCAGGTCCCACGGCCTGACCCAGTCGCAGTTGGCCGGACTGGCCGGCACCGGCCTGCGCTTCGTCAGCGAGCTGGAGCGCGGCAAGCCCAACGTCGCCCTGGACAAGGTGCTGGCGGTGTTGGCGGTCCTGGGCCTGCGCCTGCAGGCGGTGGAGGCCGGCTCATGAGCGGGCCAACTATGAGCGCCACCGCCATGGGTGGCCACCTGGAAGTCGAGTTGTTCGACCGGCCGGTCGGAGAACTCGCGATCGCCGGCCCACTGCACAGCCCCGAAGACTGGACGTTCGGCTACCGCGCGGACTACCTCGGGTCGAATACGCCGGTGGCGCTGTCGGTCTCGCTGCCGACCGGCGATACGCCGCACGCCGGCGCGGTGGTGCGCAACTGGTTCTGCAATCTGTTGCCCGAGGGCACGGTGCGTGAGGCGATCGCCACGCGATTGCGGATTGCCGACCGCGACGACTTCGCCCTACTGGCGGCGATCGGCGGCGAGTGCGCCGGCGCAGTCAGCCTGCGCGTGCCGGGCGCCGCGCCGGCCCGGCTGCAGGACGGGGAAACCGACCTGGAGACCCTGCTTTACCTGCAGGGCGACGACGTCGGCGAAGGCGCGTGGGCGCTGGTCGGCACGCCGCTGCGGCTGTCGCTGGCCGGTGCGCAGGACAAGATCGCGGTGATCGCCGAGCCCGATGGCCGCCTGCGCCTGCCGCATCCCGGCGAGCCCAGCACCCACATCCTGAAACCGGACAGCCGCCGCTTCCGCGGGCTGCGCGACCTGGAGGCGCTGGGGCTGGCCCTGGCGCGCGCGGTCGGCCTCGACGCCGCGCATGCGGTGCCGGTCGAGGTGGCCGGCCGCCCCGCCCTGCTGATCGAACGCTACGACCGCAGGACCGACACCGACGGCCGCACCCGGCGCCTGCATCAGGAAGACTTCTGCCAAGCGCTGGGCTATCCGGGCGAACTCAAGTACCAAATCCAGGGCGGCCCCGACCTCGCCACCTGCTCGCAACTCATCCGCCGGCTCGCACTGGGGCCGGGCGCGGTGCAGGGCCTGCTGGACTGGGTCGCGTTCAACGCCCTGATCGGCAACGCCGACGCCCACGCCAAGAACCTCGCCCTGCTCTGCGACCGCGACGGACGCCGCCGGCTGGCGCCGTTCTACGACCTGGTGCCAACCCTGGTCCTGCCGGAAAGCCTGATCGAGCGCACCCCGGCGTTGCGCATCGGCCAGGCCGCGCGCATCGACCGTATCGATGGCGACGACTGGCTCGCCTTCGCAGGCGAAGCCGGCTACGCGCCCCGCTACGTGCTGAACCGCGTCGCCGCACTCGCCGATGCGACCCTCGAACAACTGGAAGACACGGCGCATCGCCTCGTCGAACAGGGCGGCGACGAAGCCCGTCTGCGACGCGCGATCAATGCGATTGCCGGGAATGCGCGGAAGCTGCGGGACGCGCTTTGAGGTCGCTCCCCTGTCTGGCGCCCGGACAACAAAAGGCCCCCTGCACACTGCGTCGGCGCGGCTGCGGCAAATCGCGCCGTGGCCGACGCGATTCGCAAATGCAGATCGGGAACATCGCACCGCTGCACCCCAACCAAGTAAAGGAATGCATGCATGACGAAAGCTCAGAACGCTGACTACGCCCACTGGGCGCGTTTCTTCGGCAAGTCCACCCGCGACCCGGAGCTGGTCGCCGCCTTTCGCGACGCCGGCATCGCCAAGACCCCGGTCATCGCCCGCGACGACTTCGAGGAAAGCGAGGACATCGGCGCCCTGACCGTCAGCGTCCGCGACCCCTCGGTCTTCGGCGATCACGAAGGCCTTGGACGGGGCATCGGCATCTTCTCGGTCATCACCCTTCACCTGAAGCAGGCCGGCGACAAGGGCTATACCGGCCCCCTGCCCTACTCGGTCGACCACGAGGACTCGCGCGCATCGCTGCGCAAGAAACTGGGCCCGCCCGAGGATTCCGACGAGGACGACGAGCCCTGGGACGAATGGACTGTCGACGGGCGAAAGGTGGTCGCCTTCTATACCAGCGACTTCAAGGGCCTCGACGCGCTGACCGTCATGCTGCCGGAAGAGGATTGAGGGCTCGTCGCGCCCGTCCTGAAGGCGGGCGCGCAACCCGGGGGGGATGTCCGGCAGGGGGATCGGATGCGCAGGGGCGGATTCTATGCACCTTGCTGGTGAGGGCGCGCAGCCAGCGCGCTCAGCCACGCATCAAGGCAGCGGTTTCGACCACCGCGCCGCCCGCAGGCCGCGATCCAGCTGGTCGGCCAACTCCTCGAAGCATTGCGCCAGCGCGGCAATCCTGAGCGGCAACTCGGCCTCGGGCGCGTCCTCCTGCGCAGCGCGCGGGGCCGCCAGGCGCGCCAGCAGATCCAGGCGGTCCCGCACCTGTTCCAGCGTGCGATAGGCGTCCTCGGGGAGCAGGTAGCCGGTGGTTTGTGTGGTTGCGCCAGTTGGGAGCTTGCTCATCTATCACCCTCCATCCGACTGCCCCGGCACGGATTGCGTCAAGCAGTGGGAGCGTCCACTAGTCGCGAACCCCTTCCAGCCCGTCGCGCCTTCTCTGCGGCTTAGGTCTTGGGCGGCACGCTATCTACATTTAATGTAGAGTCTACAGCAACCGCTTCGCGCCGGCCATGATGGGCTCCCATGCCCAGCCATGACCCCGTGCGAAACCTGACCGCTGCCGCCGTCTTCTCCAAGCGTTTGAAACAAGCGCGAGAGATGGCGGGCGTGTCTCAGCGCGAACTTGGCGCCCTAATCGGCCTGGGAAAGAACGTGGGCAGCACCCGCATCAACCGTTATGAACAGCAGACGTCGCTATGCGATATGGAGACGGCGGCCCGGATCGCCGAGCAGCTTGGCGTGCCGCTGCCATACCTGTTCACCGAATCCGATTTGCTGGCGGAGATGATCCTCGCCTGCTCTAGGCTACCCACAATCGAACAGCATCGGCTTCTGACGACTACGTTGAAGAAAATTAAATAGCCGGAATGGAAGGATAGGCGGTCTCACACGGCACTGGAATACAAGTCCCGCCTCGCTCACAAAACCGTACACTTGGACTTTTGACTTGACCATTAATATCAATTCGCAAGCCCATGCAAGTACGGCCCCATTCACCAAAATTGAACATAGTCAAGAAAGCTAGACATTCATGAGCATAGGCGTTTTCGATTTCTTCTCAGGATGCGGCGGAACCAGCAAAGGGTTCCAGCAAGCCGGACTCACGCCTGCGTTTGCACTTGATTTCGATGGCGATGCCGCAACCACTTATAAGAGAAACTTCCCTAACACAGTCTTTAGCAAAACTGACATTAGGAATCTCAATCCTGACGAGCTAGCCGAACTAAACGCCGCACACGACATAACGCTATTCTGTGGATGCGCTCCATGTCAACCATTCACTCGCCAGAACACAAAGAAACCCACCACAAGGGCAGATTCAAGGAGATCCCTGCTATCGCACTTCGGGTTTCTTATCGACAAATATATGCCAGACTACATATTTGTCGAGAATGTTCCGGGAATTCAACGAGTCGCTGGAAATAGCACGCTCACTCGATTCAAATCACGACTAGTTTCTCTCGGCTATACTCCAACAGTCGGCGTCATTGAATCTCAAAGATATGGTGTTCCCCAAAGACGAAGACGCCTAGTTCTCTTAGCATCAAAGCACGGCCCAATCAAGTTCCCAGAAGAAACTCACAACCCAGATTTCGGCGTACCTTTTAGTACTGTAAGAGAATGGATATCGCATCTACCTCCAATAAAGGCAGGCGAGACCCACCCTAACGTACTTAACCATCGAGCCGCAAATCTATCTGAGACTAATCTTAAGCGAATCAAGGCAACGCCATCAGAGGGAACTCGCGCCAGTTGGCCGGCGGAACTGCATTTGGATTGCCATGCCAAGGCTGGTTATTCTGGACATTCTGATGTATACGGACGACTTAGGTGGGATGGACCTGCCACAGGATTGACTACTCGCTGCATAAGTCTTTCCAATGGTAGATATGGACACCCGGAGCAAGATCGCGCGATCAGCGTTAGAGAAGCTGCGGCACTTCAAACATTCCCAGAGGACTTTGAGTTCTTTGGATCAATGAACTCTCAGGCAAAGCAAATCGGTAACGCCGTACCGGTACTGTTGGCGAAGATATTTGGGGATCACATATTGGCTCATGCCAAAAAGCATGCAAGGTAAAGGATGGCCAAGTTCAAAGCCAGAGCAAGAACAGTTGACATGCTGGGCCGCCAGCAGATTGCTAATGTTTCAACGGCGATAAGCGAACTGTTCAAGAATGCCCATGATGCGTATGCCGATCATGCCGAAGTAGACTATTTCCGTTCAGACAATCTACTGGTTATTCGCGACAATGGCGTCGGCATGACACCGCGCGACTTTGAGGATCGTTGGCTCGTCTTGGGAACAGAGAGCAAGTACGCTCCTCAAGGGCAGAAAGCTGAGACCTATCGACCACCAGATAAACTTGAACGAGCAATCATGGGCGAAAAGGGCATTGGGCGTCTAGCCATTGCTCTACTAGGTCGCCAAGTCTTAATTCTTACTCGCGCTGAACGTGATGGCGTTACAAATGACCTCGTCATGTGTTTCATTCATTGGGAACTCTTCGAGATCCCCGGAGTCAATCTGGAAGACATCGATATTCCGATAAAGATCATATCTGGGGGCCACCTCCCCACCTATGATGACGTGGAAGCGTTACTTCAGAGCACGAAAAGGTGTATAGAGAAAATTTTTCCTGGCAGTCAAGAAGAATCACATAAGAGGATTGTCGACGACATATCGAACTTCCAGCTAGATCCTGCAGAAATGGATGAGTTTCTAGGTGGACTCAGCCTAAAAGACGGGCGCTCTGGAACACATTTCTATGTGGCTCCTGCCGACGAGGGGATCCCCCATGAGATTGAACGTGATCGCCAGGAAGAAACTAGGAACTTCACAAAGTTCCTATTGGGGTTCTCCAACGCCGTCTTCCGGGAAACGCCTCCCCCACCAATACAAACAGCGTTTAGGTATTGGCAAACCGACAGCGCAAATGAAGACCTTATTGGCGAAGGAGAGTTCTTCACCGCTCAGGAGTTGGACTCAGCTGACCACAAAATCAGCGGTCAAGTCGACGAATACGGGCAATTCTTCGGCGACGTTAGAATATACAGAGAACAGATTTCAGGCCACGTAATATCATGGGCGGGAGGCAATGGCCAGCAGACGAGATGCGGCCCGTTCGAGATTGAGTTTGGCTACGTATCAGGTGCACAAAGAGAAACCAGCCTCCCTCCAGATGAATGGAAAAGAATTACTGACAAGTTAAATAGAATAGGCGGCGTCTATGTCTACCGAGATCGCATCAGAATTCTTCCATACGGAAACTCCGATGTCGACTGGCTTAATATTGAAGAGCGCAGAACAAAATCAGCGTCATACTATTTCTTCTCTCATAGGCGCATCTTCGGCGCAGTAAAGTTGACAAGGAGAAGCAACAGCCTATTGAGAGAGAAGGCTGGCCGGGAGGGCTTCCAGCAAGACAAAGCATATCGCCAGTTGAAGGACATCCTGGAGAATATATTCCTGCAGCTGGCCGCCGACTTCTTTCGAGAGTCTGGAGATTACTCAGATCACTACAATGAACAGCGCTCCGAGCTAGAACGGCTCGAATTGGCACGAAGGCGCCGAGAAAAGCAGGTATCTACTAAACGGAAAAACATCGCTGTATCACTAGAAGGATTCTTCGAACGCGTAGGAGCTGGACTGCCAGAGGCGGAGCTTGCGAATCTCCGAGAGGTTATCAGACAACGCATGGGCTCCGCCGCCAGGATGAAGGATCCTGACGAGGCGTCGTCCGCGCTACTAGACGCCGAACGCGAAGCGAACCGTCGACTGTCCGACATCCGTGAGAGTTATCGCCTCGTAAAGCCACGTGGCGTTGGACTATCTCGGACATTGCAGCGTGACTGGAACGCCTACTCCGCGGAAGCTGAACGTCTAAACAAAGAGGTCTTCGATCCGTTCAGCATCGAAGTGGCGCAGACGCTTGGCGCCGTTGCACGGGAGGCAAAGCTTTATGTGGATCAAAGAAAGCGCTTGAGTGAGCTTATCAGGCAACAGGCAGAAAGCGAAAAAAGACTTGTGACAAGGGAGGCCGTGCAGGTCCGGACCTCAGCAAATGATACTCGCTCTGCTGCCCTTAAGTTTGCCCGCGATGCAATAAGAGAAATGCAGGAGACGATACTGGGAGTAGAGGTTGAATTTGCCCATAGAGATCTTGCTGGCCTATCTGAGAGTGAAGTAGAGAGACTGCGCAACAACTTTGGAGGGCGAATCGAATCAGTCGGAAAGAAGAACCAAGAAACACTTTCCAAAGTTAGAGACATGCTAACCGCAATCTCTAGCAACATTGCCCACGGTTTGGAGATCTCCGACACCGACATTGTCGAGGCCATGGATCAGGAGCTACAAGAACTTAGAGAGCAGTCCGATTCTGATGCAGAGATGGTTCAACTAGGACTAGCTGTCGCCGTTATCAATCATGAATTCGAAGCAGCGATCAAGGGAGTCCGCCGGTCCTTGCGGGAACTTAGACCATGGGCGGCTTCAAATGAGGAACTTGCGGGTCTGTATCAAGATATAAGAAGCAACTTTGACCATCTAGACGGCCACCTGAATCTCTTTACACCATTACAAAGAAGGCTTTATAGGAAGGCAATTCCGATCAAGGGATCAGATATTAGTCACTATTTGCACACCCTGTTCGAAGTGCGCATGAAAAGGCACGGTGTCGAGATACAGGCAACCGAAAATTTTCTAAACGCAGAGATAATGACTTTCCCCTCGACGATATATCCCGTCTTCGTCAATATTATTGACAATTCCATATTCTGGCTAAAGCAGAACAAGGGCAGCAAAGAAATCACCCTCGACGTAAGCGAACGAGGGTTTCTTGTGTCAAATAACGGCCCTGCAATAGGAGCGGCTGATCATCACTCGATATTTCTCCAGGGATTCACTAGAAAACCTGGAGGCCGAGGACTTGGCCTCTTCATTTCCAAAAAGGCACTTCAAAAGGAAGGAATGGATATCGAAACCGTGCCAGGAATAGGCAGCCATGGTGTAACAATGGAAATAAAGTGGCCACAAGATGATGATGCTACCTAATACTATTCAAGAACTCTCCAAACACGCCGCACAGGAGTTTATTCAAACCGCAGTCTTCGTGGACGACAGAATTTATGAACGCAGCTCTGCAAAAAGCTCAGAAGGGCCTAGTAAATTAATAACCCCAAAGCCTCGAAGAAAGGCCATTAAAAATGTATCCGTGGGCGCAAAAACAAATGTCACGCCCCCAGAGATAGCAGAAGAAGACTCATCGCCTGATTCATATGATATCGTCACCAGCTTCGCCAAGAAGCAGATAATTTGCTGCCTCTATCAACCGAAGAGCAAAGCTAAAGTTTCACCAACATCCGACATCTTTCCACTTTGCAAATCCGCGGATGTAGTTATTCTTGATTGGGATCTATTTGGAGATAAAGGAAAGCGCGCGCTTGAGCTAGTTGACGGGCTAGTTGCTCAGGCAGTTCAAGATGTTCCAGAACAACTGCGTCTAATTCTAGTTTACACGCAAGAGACAAACCTATTTAGTGTCGCTAATGAACTTTACGAGAAAGTCCACGCTAGTATTGGCGATGAATTTCAGCCCCTCGAAGGCGGACTCACGTTTCACACAAGCAATAGCCGTATTACTGTTCTCGGAAAGCCTGGCCGAGAACGTGCAGACACTAACCCAGAGCACATTGTGCATGAGAAGGATATAGCAGATGCTGCTGTTATAGAATTTGCGAAGCTAGCTTCGGGACTCCTGCAGGCGGCGACGTTGCTGGGGCTATCTGAAATTCGAAAAAATAGCAGGAAAATCCTATCCAAATTTAATACCTCCTTGGACCCCGCATTCATTACTCACATGGCAATGTGCTTGCCAGACGAAGATGCCTCCTCTCACGTCACCCCTTTATTAGTTTCTGAAATTGAATCCGTTCTTGAGGACGTGTTGCCAAGCCCATTAATCTCTAGCAAATTGCTAGCCGACTGGTGCAACAATGTTTGGAAGCCGGGGGCGCATCTAAGCAGAATTTTTAATAATGCTAACGTCGATTACAAAAGTGTTGCCATCGAAATTTGCAGCAAAGGATTTAAACAAGCGGCAAAGGATAATAGCCTAGTTCCAAACATCAATAAGAGCGGGAGCAAGCACGTTAATAAAGCCGCGAAGATATTTCTGCCAAACGATGCGTCCGAAGCAAATCACAGCTTTTCTCAACTCATGGCGAGCCGCACTTTCTATGGAAACGGAAAGAGAACTCTCCAACTAGGGTGTATAGTGCGCAATCAAGTAAACGGGCACTACCTGCTTTGTATTCAGCCCGTTTGTGACAGCGTGCGGCTGAAAGATGCTAGATCCTTTATCTTTGTAAAGATGAGCGAAATCAGCACCGTCGCAGATAGCACGCCATCGCATTTCGTAGCAAGCCAAGGGACTGCT
>NZ_VICD02000178.1 GCF_006546735.2 Marilutibacter maris
TCATCCGCCCGGACGCGGCCGGTTCCGGCATCGGTGCCGACGCGGCGACCGGATCGCCTCCGTCCGCATCGCCCGCGGGCCGCGCGTCGGTCTCCTCGGCCGCCCCCTCGCCGGCGGACAGCGCCAGCACCGGGAGCCCCAACGCCCGCAGCCACTCGCGCTGGGATGCGCTCCAGGGCATGCTCATGACCCTTCGGCGCCCTCCCCGTCCCGGGCACCGGCGCGGCGCAGCCGGCGATAGAGCCAGTACGACGGTCCGGAGATCGCATACAGCGCCGACACGGTCAGCAGCACGCTGGGCGGGTCGACCGCGATGGCGACCACCACCGCGACCGCCACCATGATCGCCAGGAACGGCACGCGATCGTTGCGCGGCCCGCCCTTGAAGCTGAAGTAGCGCAGCCCGCTGACCATCAGCACGGCCGCGATCACGGTCACCGCCAGCGCCACGTAGCGCAATTGCTCGCCGGTGTAGCCGAGCTCGTGCGCGGTCCAGACGAAGCTGGCCATCAGGCCCGCCGCGGCCGGGCTGGCCAGACCGATGAACCAGCGCTTGTCGACCACCGCGACCTGGGAATTGAACCGCGCCAGCCGCAGCGCCGCGCAGGCCGCGTACAGGAAGGCGGCGATCCAGCCGATCTTGCCGGCGGTGACGCTGTCGAACTTCATCGTCGACAAGGCCCAGTGGTACATCACCAGCGCCGGCGCCAGGCCGAAGCTGATCAGGTCGGCCAGCGAGTCGTACTGCACCCCGAACTCGCTCTGGGTATTGGTCAGCCGGGCCACCCGTCCGTCCACGCCATCGAGGATCGCGGCGACGAACACCGCGATGCAGGCATCGTCGAAACGCCCCTGCGACGCCGCGATGATCGCGTAGAAGCCGGCGAACAGCCCGCCCGTCGTGAACAGGTTGGGCAACAGGTAGATGCCGCGGTTACGCGGTCGTGGCGGCAGCCGTGATGGAGGTTGGGTTTCTTGCATGGAGCAGAGTGTATCGCTTGCCTGTCCGCCGGAGCGGTGATGCAATCGGAATCTGAGCGGCTGATCCGCCGCGAACGGAGCCTTGCCAATGATCCGCCCGACTGCCGCACACACCGCCAGCCGCCCGATCCAGGGTGCCGCCCGGCGCCGGAGCGCCACCGCAGCGGGCGCCCTGCTGCTGGGGTCCCTGCTGATTGCGGCGCTGCCCGCGTCCGCGGCCCAGGTCTACCAGTGGAAGGACGCCAATGGCGTAACCCACTATTCCGACTCGCCGCCGCCGGGCCAGGAATACCAGAACCGCAATATCGAGTCCGCGGCGCCGGCCTCCGGCGACACCGCGACCGAAACCGCGCAAACCGAGGCCCCGGCCGAGAATGCCGCCTGTCGGGATGCCCGCGCCAATCTCAAGACCCTGGCCGACAACCAGGAAGTCGGGATCGACTCCGACGGCGACGGTACGGTCGACAGCACCCTCGATGCCGATCAGCGCGCGTCGCAGCAGAAGCTCGCCGAAGCCGCGATCGAGGTTCACTGCAAGTAATGCCGGCGGCGGCCCCAGGGCCGCCGCACGATTCCCGCGCCCAGCCGGCCCCGGCTCCGGGCTCGGTACCACCCCTCCA
>NZ_VICD02000002.1 GCF_006546735.2 Marilutibacter maris
GGCCGCCGACAGCCTGCGCGGTGCCGCCGGGGCGGCGCCGCGGCATCCCGGCATCCAGGTCTGGCTCGCCCACGTGCTGGAGGACACCGGCGAGGCCGAGGCCGCCGCCGATGCCTATGCCCGGGCCCACGCACTGGCGCCGGAGGAGCCGATGCTGGCCGCCTACCTGCTGGCCTGGCGCCGCAAGCTCTGCGACTGGCGCGAGCTCGACCGCCTTGCCGCCCAGGTCCGCGGCGCGGTCGCCCGCGGTCGCGCCGCGATCGAACCCTTCGCCTTCCTCAGCGAGGACGGCAGCGCCGCCGAACAATTGCAGTGCGCGCGCCTGCGCGCGGCGGCGATCGCCCGCCAGGTCCGCCCACTGCCACCGGCACCGGCGCGCACCCGCCCCGTCCCGATCCGGGTCGGCCTGCTGTCCAACGGCTTCGGCGCGCACCCGACCGGACTGCTGACGGTCGCGATACTGGAAGCGCTGCGCGCCGGCGAGGACGGCATCGACCCGCACCTGTTCGCGCTCAACCCCGATGACGGCAGCGCGATCCGTCGACGCCTGGCCGCGGCGACCCGAGTCCACGACGTCGCCGGCCGCTCCCACCAGGCGGTCGCCCAGTGCATCCGCGACGCCGGCATCGACGTGCTGTTCGACCTGCGCGGCTGGGGCGGCGGCGGCATGCCGGAAGTGCTGGCGATGCGCCCGGCGCCGGTCCAGGTCAACTGGCTGGCCTACCCGGGCACCTCGGGCGCGCCCTGGATCGACTTCGTTCTGGCCGACGGCTTCGTGCTGCCGGCAGCACTGGAGGCGCACTTCAGCGAGCGCGTCGTGCGCCTGCCGCGTTGCTTCCAGCCCTCCGACACCCGCCGCGCAGTCCCGCCGGCGCCATCGCGCGAGGACTGCGGACTGCCCGGTGGCGACGCGCAGGCGGGCGTCATCTACTGCTGCTTCAACAACAGCTACAAGCTGAACCCGGCCAGCGTCGACCGCGCGCTGACGGTGCTGGCGCAGGTGCCTGGCAGCGTCCTGTGGCTGCTGTCCGGTCCCGGCCGCGCCGACGCGCGCCTGCGCGAGCATGCGCAAGCGCGCGGGATCGACCCGGCGCGACTGGTGTTCATGCCCAAGCAGCCGCACGCCGACTACCTCGCGCGCCTGCAACTGGCCGACCTGTTCCTCGATACCGGCCCCTACAACGCCCATACCACCGCCTCGGATGCGCTGTGGGTCGGCTGTCCGGTACTGACCCGTCCGGGCGCGACCTTCGCCGCGCGCGTCGCCGGCAGCCTCAACCACCACCTGGGCCTGGACGCGATGAACGTCGACAGCGACACCGCCTTCATCGACACCGCGGTGCGGCTGGGACGCGACCCGCAAGCGCTGGCCGCGCTGCGTGCCGAGCTCGCCCACCGGCGCGACAGCAGCGGCCTGTTCGACATGAACGCCTTCGCCGCCGACTTCGCCACCGCGGTGCGGCGGATGGCCGCGGCTGCCGACCACGGCACGACGACCGCCCCGCGCTAGCTGCGATCGACGATCAGGCCGATCTTTCCATCGGCGAACGCGAACTCGGACCGTCCAATCATCTCCAGCACGCTGCCGGCCTTCGGTCCATCGGCGATGTCCGCCGCCAGCACGCCGCGGTAGGCGATCTCGACCACGACCCGGCCGGCCTCGCTGCGGCGCGCGATCACCCGTTGCTCGCGCTCGCGGAACAGCGCCGCGGCGTGTTCGGCGAGCTGACGGAACCCGTCGATGCCATCCGCCTGCGCGGTCAGCTGCCCTCCGGCGTGGTTCTCGAAGCGGATGCCCGGCGCCAGCAGCGCCAGCATGCCGTCGACATCGAACCGGTTGTAGGCCGCGATATAGCGCTCGACCAGATCCAGGCGGGCGGCCTCATCCATCATTCCGTCCGCTCCCGGAAACCGGCGACGGCTCGCGGCCGTCGGTTGCCTCGATCCGGCCATAGCGGTAGCGATAGATCAGCCGCCGGATGCCGCTGCTGCCGAGTATCAGCACCAGCGCAATCAGCAACTCCACCCCGGTCGTCACCATCCCCGCGACCTGGTCGTTGGTCAACTCGAGTTCGAAGGCGTCCGCCTGCCCGAGCCTGAACCAGAACGTCAGCCAGTACACCGCATCGGCGAGCCCGGTGGCCAAGAACCACAATCCGAGCAGGGTGATGCCGATCGAGAACGCGGTGGGCGCGTCCAGCGCCTGCTCCGAACGCGGTTCGCGCATCACCGGCAACAGCTTGCGCGCCACCGTCAACGGGAAGAACCACAGCAGACCGACCAGGCACAGCGAGAACGCGACCACCAACAGGTACAACCAGAACCAGGTCTGGCCGCCGGGCTGCGATATCCCGACCACCATCCCGGGAATTTGGCCAATGGCGGCGAACAGCATGTAGACCGCGAAAAGCCGCGTCGCGACCGCGATGTAATCCTCTCTGCTCATTTCGACTCCCTGCTTTTCAACTTCCTGCTTTTCAGCGTCCCGCTCCGTCGGCCGGCCCGGTCCGCACCCGTTCCCGGCGGTCGTACGGCCTCCGCGTACGGCGTGCCGCTCATCCCGAAGCTCCGAGCTGGAGGACCGGAAGGTACAGCACGAAAAAGGCGATCGGTGCGATCACGGCAAGCGCCAGCGTGCCGATCAGCATCGCAATCAATCCACGTCGCTTCGGGTTCGGCCACTTGAACCAGGCCAGCAGCACCAGCACCGGCAACACCCAGAACACCGCGCCATGATCGACGAACAGCCGGGCGATCACCGGCAATTCGATGCCGAAGGACTGGGCGACGCTGAGAAAACCGGGGGTGGCCGCGACCGGAATCGCCGCCGCCACGATCGAGCACAACAGGCCGATCACCAGCCGTGTCCGGCCGCGCCTCTTCCCCGTCTCCGCTTTCGTCGTCATCGCGTCCTCCATGACCGCTCAAGGGCCCGGATCCTGCTGGCCCGGACCGCACACCGATACCGGACTCTACCGCCTGACGCCTGCACGCGACACCGTCGCCGGCTCATGCCTCCATCGGGAAGAACACGTACCCCGGGCCTTGGCCAGGCACGGCGTCGACCTCCTCGATGCTCTCGAAGTAGATCCGTGCCGCCAGCGTCCGCTCGTCCGGCGCTACCCGCTCGAACACCGGGTCCTCCCGCAACAGTTGCAATGCAGGCATCTCGGCCTCGTCCGGGGCCTGCGCATCGACGAAGCGGGATGCTCCACAACACGCTGTCGGCGGCGCTGAGGTGGAAGCAGCTTCTCGGGCGCGGCCTGTCGCTAGTAGATGCGGCTCCACTCGGAACCGTCGAACTGCATCACATCCTGGGCTCCGATCGACCACAACACGCCGTCAGCGGCACTGAGGTGATGGCAGGTCGAAGGCATGTCGCAATCGCCAAAGTCGACCGCCACCAGTCGTTCGCGATCCAGTCGGTACAGCATTTGCATGGTCGACAGATACAGGGCGCCCCCGAACCAGGCCAGCCCCCAGATGTCCTCCTCGGTCACTCCGTGCTCGACCAAGCGCCACTGGTTTCCGCGTCCAGCGATCACGACGCCCTCGCTGCCCGCGGCATAGACCGTACCGTCCGGAGCGCATACGACCTTGTGCAGCGCCAGATCGGTCAGGCTGCGGGCCGGTTGCCACTGCGAGCCGTCGAATCTCCAGATCTCGCCTTCCCAGCCGACGGTGTAGATCTCTCGGCTTGAATAGCCGTCGACCGACTCGAAGCTGCGTTCCAGCAGTTCGTCGGAATCGTCATCGCCCCAGATATCCAAGCGTGTCCAACGGCCTGGAGCCTCACGGCGATACAGCTGGCGACAGGTGCCGGCGGCGTACAGCACCCCGTCCGATCCGTCATCGGCGATCGCCCTCAGCTCACGGATGTAGCCGCGCGTCGACGGCGCCGGCAACGTTGGATCGAACAGCTCCTCCGAGATGTCTCCTCCACCGGCGAGCCAACTGCAACGCCCCTTGTGCTCCATCAGCACGAACTTCTCCTCGGGCAGCTGACAGACCGACGCCGAACCGGCCAGCCAGTCGAGGTCGTACCCCCCCATTCGCCCTGATCGACCACGAGCACGCGGGTATGTGCGACGCCAGCCTCGACCAGCGCGTCGTCAGTCGCCAGCAGGTAGGCGAGGTCGTGGTAGCGGACCACGCCGCCGATGATGCTGTGTCCTTCGAGAAACTCTTCCATCAGCAACGCTCTCCTATCGATTCCGGCCAGATATCCAACGCGTACACGGTTCCGCCCAACTGGCCTTCGACTCAGTCGATGCGCTGCCAGCGGCGACCGTCGTGGGCCAGCACGTCCTTGGCCGAGATGCTCCACAACACGCCGTCGGCGGCGCTGAGGTGGAAGCAGCTTCTCGGGCGCAGCCGGCCGAAAGAGACCGGCTGCAGGCGCCCGTTCTCGAGCGCGTAAAGCCCCTGGTTGCTGGCGACGTAGAGCCTGTCCTGGAACCAGGCCAGGCTCCAGAAGCCCTCGTCGGGTCCGGCATGCGCGATCGCCTCCCATTGCAGCCCGCGTCCGCGCAGCAGGGTCCCGCCCTGGCCGCCGGCGTAGACGTGTCCGTCGCCGGCGCAGCACAACGCGGTCAACACCTTGCCGGTGGGACTGGCGGCCGGCTCCCAGCGCTTGCCGTGGTAGTGCCAGATCTCGCCTTCCAGGCCGACCGCGTACAACTGGTCGTGAGCGAAGCCGGCGATCGCCTCGAAACCGACGATGCCGCTGTCGCCTGCCGCGGGTCGCGCACCGGCATCCATCGCCCGCCAATCGTCGACGCCATGGCGCCGATAGACCTGTCGACCCGCCCCGCAGGCATAGGCCACACCTTCGACCGCGCAGACGCCACGGATCGGTCCGCGACCGCCGACCGCCTTCTTTCCCGCAGGCAGGCGCTCCTCGTGGGTGTCGCCGGAGCCGATGCAGAGGACCTCGCCGCCGGCACCGACGAACAGGGCCTGTTCCAAAGGCTCCCCGACCACCGTGGCGGCGACCACGGCCCAGGGCTGCACGTCGTCGGCATCCTCGCCGACCCGCCACAGGCCGGCATCCCATTCGGTGATGTAGCTATGCGCCACGCCCCGCGCCTGCATCTCGTCGGAGACCGAGGCCACGTAGGCCAGGTCGTGATAGCGGACCACGCCTGTCACATGGGAGAACAGCTTCGACCACGGTTGTGTCATTCCGGATTCCTTTCGTTCCATACCGGCGCGACCATGCCGAAGTGTGGTCGAGGCATCGCAGCCGACGTACCTTGCGCCCCAACCACGGCCGCCTGGTACGCCCGTCCCCTGTCGCCACGGCGGATGGCGATCATCCACGCCGCTCCCGCGCCACGCAAGCCTCCATGAACGGCGCGCGGACCGGCACGGTGCACCCTCTGGTGGGATCCTCGTCGTCGACCCGGAGCCCAGCCACGGAGCGGGCGAACTGGCCGCGCTCTGGCGCCAGGGACTATGCCGGGGCCGATCGAAGCTCGCCCGGAGACCGACCGCGCAGCGCCTGGCGTGCGCGGACCACGCCGTGCACGTGACGCCTTCTCATCCAGCCATGGTTCCGGCCAAGCGGTCCGGGATGGTGCGACGACGCCTGTCCGCACCACCGGGCACCGTGACGACTTGCAGGGTTGCCGGACATGTCCGGCGACTACGATGCGGCCATGAAGACCATCCTGTTCAATGTCGCCCTCACCGCCCTTGCCGCCTTCTCCACCGCCCACGCCCAGGACTGTCCGGACATCGCGCCGTACCAGCCCGCGCGCGAGGTGATCGCCGACCTGACCCGGATCGTCGCCCCCGGTGGCGTGCAGGAATCGTTCACCGCGGACATCGGCGGCGTCGAGCAGTACATCAATGCGCGCGGCCAGGACCGCGACAACCCGGTGATCCTGTTCGTGCACGGCGGTCCCGCTTCGCCGCTGACCCCGAGCCTGTGGCAGTTCCAGCGGCCGCTGGAGGAGTACTTCACGATGGTCACCTGGGACCAGCGCGCGGCCGGCCGGACCTTCAACCTGTCCGACCCGGAGAAGATCGCCGACACCATCCGCATCCCGCGCTACATCGACGATGCGATCGAGGTCGCCGAACACGTCCGCAAGCGCTACGGCAAGCGCAAGCTGATCCTGATGGGCCACAGCTGGGGCACCATCGTCGGCATGGGCGCGGCCTTGAAGCGGCCCGACCTGTTCCACGCCTATGTCGGCATCGGTCAGGTGATCGACGTGCAGGAGAACGAGCGGATCAGCTTCGACTACGCGCTCGAGCAGGCCCGCCGCGCCCGCAACGAAGCAGCGGTGCGGGCGCTGGAGGCGATCGCGCCCTACCCCGGCGATACCCCGCTGACCCGCGAACGCATCGTCACCGCGCGGATCTGGGCCCAGCACTACGGCGGCATGAGCGCGTTCCGCGACGAGACCAACCTGTACTTCTATCGTGCCGGCCGGCTGTCGCCGGACTACGACGCCGCCGACGTCTGTGCGATCGACCGCGGCAACGTGTTCACCCTGGGCCGCATCCTCGACGCCTTCCTCAAGGTCGACTACAGCGGTGTCGAGCGGTTCCCGATTCCGCTGGTGATGCTGATGGGCCGGCACGACTACACGACGCCCTCGCAGCCGACCGCCGACTGGCTGGACGCGGTCGACGCGCCCTACAAGCGCGGCATCTGGTTCGAGCGCTCCGCGCACATGGTGCCGTGGGAGGAGCCGGGCAAGACCCTGGTGAGCCTGCTGGAAACGGTGCGACCGATCGCGATCGAGGACGAGGCGCGGACGCCGTCCAGTCCCTGAGTCGCCGGCGCCTCCGCCGACCGCTCCGGGACGCCCATCCGGCGGCACGGACGGAACGGGCCGGGACGATTGCCCGACCCGGCCCGCGCGATCGTCGGGCGACGCCTCCGCCATCCGGAGGGCTTCGCCGGAACTGGAGTTCCACCACCCGCGCTACTGGCCCACCTCGCCCAGGCCCTCGACGTGCTCGGCCCCGGCCAGGACCTCCGCGGAGCTGCCCTCGAAGGCATCGCCGATGGGTTGCGCGCGGCCGCCCAGGCAGGTGCCGAGGAAGCCCTCCATCACCGCGAAGAAGCTCAGGCGGTTCTCGGGCTTCTGGAAACCGTGGCCTTCATCCGGGTAGTTGATGTAGGTGACCGGCAGTTCCTTCGCCTGCATGGCCGCGACCAGGGTGTCGGCCTCGGGCTTGGTCACGCGCGGATCGTTGCCGCCCTGCCCAACCAGCAGCGGCGCGCGGATGTCGTCGATGCGGCTGATCGCCGAGCGTTCGATCATCGCCGCGCGCTGAGCGGGGTCGGACGGATCGCCGACGTAGCGGAACCAGGTCCCGGCCAGGATCGGCTTCCAGTACTCGGGGAAGCTTTCGATCAGCGTGGCGAGGCTGGACGGCCCGACGATGTCCACGCCGCAGGCGAAGCGATCGGGGGTGAAGCTCATGCCGATCAGGGTCGCGTAGCCGCCGTAGCTGCCGCCGCCGATCGCGACCTTGTCGCGACGGGCGACGCCCTGGTCGATGGCCCAGTCCACCGCGTCGATCAGATCCGAGTGCATCTTGCCGGCGAACTCACCGACCGCGGCATTGGTGAAGTCCTTGCCGAAGCCGGTCGAACCGCGGTAGTTCACGCTGAGCACCGCATAGCCGCGGTTCGCCATCCATTGGTGGACGGCGTTGTATCCGTAGCTGTCCCTGGCCCATGGGCCGCCGTGGACCCACAGCAGCATCGGCACCGGCGCTTCCGGGCGCCCGTCGCCATCGGCATCGCTGCCCGGCGGCAGGGTCAGGTATGACACCAGGGTACGGCCATCGCCGGCCTTCAGCTCAAGCGCCTGCATCGGCTGCAGCGCCACGCCGGCCAGCTCCGGCCGGGTGTCGAACCACGGCGTCAACGTTCCGGCGTCGCGGTCGTAGACGTAGTATTGGCCAGGACGTTCCGCCGCCCCTTCGTAGACGACCCACTTGCGGTCGTCGTCGGTACGCGAGCTGATGTTGAACTCGCCCTTGAGCTTGCCTTCAAGGAACTCGAACTCCTTGCGCATGTCGTCGGTCAAGGCGACCCACTCGTTCTTGAGGTAGTTGACCGAGTAGGCGACCGGCTCGTAGGTTTCCAGGTCGGAATAGAAACCGTCGACATCGGCGATCTCCGACTCGGCGACCACCCGGCGCTCGCCGCTGCCCAGGTCGACCTCGATCAGCGCGGAAGTATTGCGATCGCGGCTGTCGGAGACCAACACCCGGGTGTTGTCGCGAGAGAAGCCGCCGACCCCGGTGTTGAGCAGGTCTTCGCTGGGAATCTCCATGAACACGTCGCCCAACGACAGATCATCGTTCAACCAGTGGACCTGGCTGCCACCGTCGGGCAGGGTCACCGTGGCCATGCGCGGTGCGTACACGTTGTCGGTGATCCACGATGCGTAGCCGGGATTCTCGGCCACCAGCACCTTCTCGCCGGTGGCGATGTCGACCTCGTACAGGTCGGCGAACTGCGGATTGCGTTCGTTGGTACCGACCAGGATCACGCCGGGACGATCGCGGCTGACATCGCTGATGAAGGCGCGGGCACCGTCCTTCAGCGGAGTCAGGTCGCGGGTCTCCCCGGTCTGCGGATCGGCCGCATACACGTGGTAGTTCTCGTCGCCGTCGTTGTCCTTCACGAACAGGACATGGCGGCTGTCGGTGCTCCAACGGTGGTTGGTAATGCCGCGATGGCGATCGCGGGTGATCGCCTTGCCGTTGCCGGGGTCGTCCGCCGGCGCGACCCATACGTTGAGCGCGCCCTCATCGGGCGCGATCCAGCTGACCCAGCGACCGTCGGGACTGATCCGGCCCTGGGTCCTGACCGGATTGCCGAACAGCGCGGCGCGATCGATCAGTTCGGCAGTACCGGCCACGGTCTCCGGACCGGCGCCGGACGTGTCCTGCCGATCGGCGCCACCGCAACCGGACAGCAGCAACGAAGCGCCGGAAAATAGTGCAAGTACAACCGGGGACAAAGATTTCACGGAACGTTCCTCTTGGATTCTTCTTCGATCAAGCCATCGGCCGGCCGGGAAACCCGCGATCGGGCCGGGGTTCCGCGCAACGACCAGGGCACGCACCGCGCGGGTGCGGAAGCGTTCGACCCGGCACGAACTAGTGTCGTGCCGGGTCGGGCGGAACGACGCCGACGAGGCTGGCGTTGACCGCCGCCGTCCACAGTAGGGACTCGACCGGATCGGCGGCAATGTGCCACTAGTCCGCCGTGTTTCCTGATAACCCCGCCTTCTTGCGGTAACCATGGCGCCCTCGACGCCACGCCCGCGGGTCGCCGGCAACGCGACTGCCACCCGGCGCCAACCGCAGTCGCGATCCCGCGCCCCGGCAGCCGCCGTCGCAATCACGCGGCGGCGCTGGCCGGGTAACTGGTATAGCCCTGCGCGTCGCCACCGAACAGCGAAGCACCGTCGTAGTCGGCCAGCGGCAGGCCCTCGCGCAGGCGTCGCGGCAGGTCGGGATTGGCAATGAACGGACGGCCGAACGCGACCAGGTCGGCCAGTCCGTCGTCGAGGATGGCGTCGGCACGCGCGCGGTCGTACTTGCCGGCGACGATCACCGCCCCGCGGTAGGCCGCGCGGACCGCTTCGCGGAACCGGCGCTCGAACTGCGGCGCGTCGTCCCAGTCGGCCTCGACCAGATGCAGGTAGGCGACACCGGCCGCGTCCAGGTGGCGCGCGGCCTCGATCAGGGTCGGCAGGATGTCCGGGCAGGCCATCCCGCGCGCGGTCAGGAACGGCGCCACCCGCACGCCGGTGCGTTCGGGACCGACCTCCGCGGCCACCACATCCACCACCTCCTTGAAGAAGCGCAGCCGGTTCTCGCGGGAGCCGCCGTAGCCGTCGCTGCGCGTATTGGACGAGGTGCGCAGGAACTGGTCGATCAGATAGCCGTTGGCGCCGTGGATCTCCACGCCGTCGAAGCCGGCCCGCATCGCGCGCCGCGCCGCGGCGCGGAAGTCGTCGACGATCGCGGCGATCTCCTCCGGCTCCAGCGCGCGCGGGGTCGGACAGGCGACCATGCCGCCCTGCCCGGTGGCCGGATCGACCATCCAGACCGCCCCGTCGAACGGCAGCGCCGACGGCGCCACCGGCAGCGCACCGTCGTGGAAGTCCGGATGCGACATGCGGCCGACGTGCCACAGCTGCAGGAAGATGCGGCCGCCGGCGGCGTGCACGGCGTCGGTGACCTGGCGCCAGCCCGCCACCTGCGCCTCGCTGTGGATGCCGGGCGTGAACGAGTAACCCTTGCCCTGCGGCGAGATCTGGGTCGCCTCGCTGACGATCAGTCCGGCCCCGGCACGCTGCGCGTAGTACTGCGCGTTCAGGGCATTGGGCACGTCGCCGGGCTGGCTGCTGCGGGCACGGGTCATCGGCGCCATCACGATGCGGCTGCGCAGATCGAGGGCGCCGAGCCGGAAGGGAGAGAACAGCTGCGGGTCTGACATGGTGGATTCCTGTTGCGAGTGGGGGAAGTGGCGTAGGCCGCCGGTCCGGCCTCAGACGGCACGCCGTGCCAGCCGGCTGAGATAGGCGGCCGCTGGCCGCGCCGGGTCGGCCGGCGTATCGAGTTCGATCACCAGTCCGCCGGGCAACGGCACGAAGATCTGCACGTCGCCATCCTCCGGCACCACCGCGACCTCGTAGTCGAGGCCGGCCGCGTCGAGACGGGCCAGCACCGCATCGGCAGGCTCGTCGCTACGGAAGGCGACGTGCCCGATCCGGACCGCCGGGCCTGCCGCGGTCGGTGCCTGGACCAGGTGCAGCAGGGCGACCGGGGCGTCGCCGTAGAGCCATTGGCCGGGAAACGGGAACGGCGGCCGTCTGCCTTCGCGCAGCCCCATCACCTCGGCGAACAGGCGGCGCGCGGGCGAATCGCTGCCGACGTGCAGGTTGACGTGATCGAAGCGGAAGGCGGGAGGCATGGGCGGCAGGCACCAGGCTGATTCGACGTGATATCAATTTCAGTTATCTTTGCGGGAAGAAAAAGAGCCCCACCGAAACCTCTGTTTCAAATCCGGATTGAAAATGAAGGCGCTCGCCGACCTCCGTTTGTTCGTCCTCGCCGCCCGCCTGGGCAGCCTCTCGGCCGCGGCGCGCCAGCTCGACATCAGCCCGGCGGTCGCCAGCGCGGCGATCAAGCGGCTGGAGGCCGAACTCGACACCCGCCTGTTCGTGCGCTCCACCCGCGCCCTGCGCGCCACCGCCGAGGGCGAACGCTTCCTTGCCCACGCGCACGAGGCGCTGCGCGCGCTCGACGAGGGCGTGCAGACCCTGCAGGGCGAAGGCGCCGAGCTGCGCGGCGAGCTGCGCATCTCGGCGCCCTCGGACCTGGGCCGGCACCTACTGCTGCCATGGCTGGACGCGTTCCAGCAGGCGCATCCGGCCCTGCAGCTGCGCCTGTACCTGTCCGATCGCATCGCCGACATCTACCGGCAACCGGTGGACGTCGCGCTGCGCTACGGGCCGCCGCCGGACTCGTCGCTGGTCGCGCTTCCGGTCCATGCCGACAACCGTCGGGTGCTGGTGGCGTCGCCGGCCTATCTCGCCCGCGCCGGAGCACCGGCCCACCCGGAGGCGCTGCGCGATCACAACTGCCTGCGCTTCATGCTCGCCGACGACCTGCATACCCAATGGCGCTTCACCACGGCCGACGGCAAGCCGCTGGCGGTGGCGGTGGACGGCGACCGCGTCAGCGACGACGGCGATGCGGTACGACGCTGGGCGCTGGCCGGCCACGGCATCGCCTACAAGTCCTGGCTGGACGTCGCCGAGGACGTCGCCGCCGCGCGCCTGCAACTGCTGTGCGCGGCCTGGAGCGGCGAACCCTCGCCGCTGCACCTGATCAGTCCGGATCGCCGCCTGATCGGACCGGCGGTGCATCGGTTGCGCGGATTCCTGGTCGACAGATGCCGGGCGCTGGGCGCGCCGCCGCCTTCGCATCGAGGTCCGGCGCGGCCGGCAATGGGTTAGGCTCGCGGCATGACCGCATCCGCCGATTTCCTCCCGCTCTCGCTGTGCGTGCTGACCGTGTCCGACAGCCGCACCCCCGCCAACGACAGCTCCGGCGACTACCTCGCGCAGGCCCTGGCCGATGCCGGCCACCGCCTCGCCGCGCGCGCCCTGCTGCCGGACGACAAGTACCGGCTGCGGGCCACGGTCTCGCAATGGATCGCCGACGACGCGGTGGACGGCATCCTGGTCACCGGCGGCACCGGCTTCACCGGCCGCGACTCCACTCCCGAGGCGTTGATGCCGCTGCTGGACAAGCGGATGGACGGCTTCGGCGAGCTGTTCCGCGCGATCAGCTTCGAGGAGATCGGCACCTCGACCCTGCAGTCGCGCGCGTTCGCCGGCCTGGCCAACGGCACCTTCGTGTTCGCCCTGCCCGGCTCGACCTCGGCCTGCCGCACCGGCTGGGAGAAGATCATCCGCGCCCAGCTCGACGCCCGCACCCGCCCCTGCAATCTCGCCAATCTGAAGCCACGTCTGAAGGAGTAGTCCGATGGCCATCGACCAGACCCTGCGCCTGCTGGCGCGCGCCCGCGGCCTGAGCGTCAGCGACATCGCCACCGCGATTCCGCGCGCCGGCGTCGCCACGGTCAATGCCTGGCTCAAGGGCGACAAGCTGCCCGGCCAGGACCAGCTCGACGCGCTGGCACGGACCTTCGGAGTCCCCGCCGGCGCCCTGCTGGCCGAACTGGCCAGCAGCCTGGACCCGGCCCGCACCCCGGGCGAGCACGACCTGCTCGCCGCCTACCGCGCGCTCAACACCCGCCAACAGGGCGCCCTGCTCGAGGTCGCGCGGGCGATGGCCGGGCATCCGTCGCCACGCAAGCGCGGCACCCCCCGCAAGGGCGGCGCGCGCCGGAAAGGCTGAGCCCGCCGGCCGCCGTCACGATGAAGAAGGGATCGATGAAGAAGAAGCAATACGAACAGGCACTGGAACCAATGCAACTGGAGCTGGCGGCGGTCGCGCGCTGGCTGCAACACACCGGCAAGCGCCTGCTGGTGGTGCTCGAAGGCCGCGACACCGCCGGCAAGGGCGGCGCGGTCGGCGCGCTCAGCGACCACCTCAACCCGCGCCAGTGCCACACCGTCGCCCTGCCCAAGCCCAGCGATCGCGAGGCCGGCCAGTGGTACTTCCAGCGCTACGTGCCGCACCTGCCGGCGGCCGGCGAGATCGTGCTGTTCGATCGCAGCTGGTACAACCGTGCCGGGGTCGAGAAGGTGATGGGCTTCGCCAGCGAAGAGCAGGTCGCGCACTTCCTGAAACAGGTGCCGGTGTTCGAGAAGCTGCTGGTCGACGACGGCATCCTGCTGTTCAAGTACTGGCTGTGCTGCGACCAGGACAAGCAGGAGGAGCGCTTCGCCGAACGGCTGGAGGACCCGCTCAAGCGCTGGAAGCTCTCGCCGATCGACCTGAAGGCGCGCGAGCGCTACCAGGCCTACACCGACGCCCGCGAGGCGATGCTGGAGGCCACGCACAGCAAGCACGCGCCGTGGACCCTGGTCGATTTCAACGACCAGAAGCGCGGTCGCCTGACCCTGATCCGCGACCTGCTCGACCGCCTGCCCGACCGCGAGGTACCGACGCCCGAGATCGAGTACCCGCCACTCGGGCATCCGCCGCTGGAAGAGCGCTACCGGGCGCTCGAACCGATCCGGAACTTCGACGACGACTGAGTGCCGCGACGCGGCCGCCGCCGCAGGCCCGCGTAACCTTTTCCGCCTCCATCCGAATCCACATGGCATCGGCACCGGGACGATGCGCGTCCCCGCCCCGCATGGAGGAACCGGACATCGTCGCCCATCCTGACGCCGCGGCCGCGCCCGCGGGCGGGTGTTTTGCGGGTCGGCGACGACAAGGTCATCATGGGCACCATCGTCCCCTTTGCCCGGACATCCCCGTCACCGATGTCCCCCGAACAGCCAACGGCCGGAGCGCCACGCTCCGGCGACCATCGCGACCGCCCGGTCGACGCGGTGCCGTGGGAGCGGCTGATGGAGCAGGCGCAGGACGGCGACCGCGTCGCCTACCACACGCTGCTGCAATCGATCACGCCCTACGTGCGGGCGATCGCCCGCCGCCACCTCGGCCCCGGCGAGGACACCGAGGATGCGGTGCAGGAGATCCTGATGATCGTCCACGGCATCCGCCATACCTACGAGCGCGGACGCCCGTTCAAGCCGTGGCTGGGCACGATCGCCAGCCGCCGCTGCATCGACCTGCTGCGCAAGCGCGCGCACCGTCTGCGGCACGAGTTCGACGACTTCGACGCCGTCCCCGAACACCTGTGGGGCGCCCCCGGCGACAACGCCGCAACGCCGATGGACGAAGCCAGCCGGGCGCAATCGGCACGCGAGGTGCACGAAGCGGTCGAGGCCCTGCCCGAACGCCAGCGTGAGGCGGTCCGCCTGCTGCGACTGAAGGAGCTGTCCCTGAGCGAGGCCGCCGAATTCAGCGAACAGAGCACCGGCGCGCTGAAGGTCGCCTACCACCGCGCATTGAAGTCGCTGCGCAAGGCACTCGGCCACAGCGACGAAGCGCCGCCGGAAGCGCGCGACGACGATACCGGCCGCGGGCCGGGCATCACCCCCAGCAACACCACGGGTCACCGCCATGACTGACACCAACCGCCTGATCGATCACCTGGCCTCGCGCGGCAAGCGCGTGCGGCCGCTGGCCTCGCCGCTGCGGCGGACGCTGCTGTGGCTGGCGCTGGCGGCGCTGGTGCTGGCGTTGATCGTCGCCGTGAGCGGCCTCAACCCCGGCGCGGTGCGTGCGCTGCAGGCCCCGGCCGGACGCCTGGAGTGGATCGCCAGCCTGCTGGTCGGCGTGCTCGCCGCCTATGCCACCTTCCAGGTCAGCGTGCCGGGGCGCTCGCAGCGCTGGGCCCTGCTGCCGCTGCCGGCCCTGCTGCTGTGGCTGGGCGGCATGGGCTGGGGCTGCCTGCACGAGGTCGCCCTGCACGGCGCCTCGGCATTGTCCTTCCATGCCGACAGCGCCGAATGCGCGCAGGCGATCGCGCTGACCAGCCTGCCGTTGAGCCTGGTGATGCTGTTGCTGGTGCGCCACGCCGGCGTGGTCCGTCCGGCGATCACCGCGACCCTCGCCACCCTCAGCACCGCCGCCCTGGCCTCGGCCGGGGTCGGCCTGATCCATGCCGGGGAAACCATGCTGATGGTGCTGTTGTTCCACTTCGGCATGGTCGCGGTGCTCAGCGGCCTGAGCCTGCTGTTCAGTCGCCGCCTGTTCGCCTGGATCGGCTACGCGCCGCGCTGAACGCGGCCGTCATCGCGCTAACCGACGGTGAAGCCCGGCCCGGACTCGTCCTCGCCGGCGGCCTCGCGCCGGACCGAGGCGACCCGGGCCTGCGGCGGGCCGTGCTGCAGCCAGGCGTCGAGGCTGTCGAGCGCGTCGGCGTCGCCGGCGGCCAGCACCTCGACCCGGCCGTCGGCCAGATTGCGGGCGTAGCCGCGCAGGCCCAGTTCCTGCGCGCGTTCGCAGGTCGAGGCGCGGAACCACACGCCCTGCACCTTGCCCGATATCCAGAACCGCGCGGCGGCCATCGCGCCTATTCCCCGGTCTCGCCGGCCGGTTCCATGCCGGTGGCCTGGCCGATGCGCTCGATCGCCGCCTCGATCTCCGGCGCCGTCACCGGGCCCAGGAAGCGATCCGCGACCCGGCCGTCGGGCGCGATCAGGTAGGTCATCGGCAGCCCGCGCGGGGTCTCGAAGTCGGCCGGCGGGTTGTAGGTGTCGACGATCACGATCGGATACACCACCGGGTGCTTTTCCAGGAACGCCTTCATCTCGGCGACCTCGATCTCCTCGTAGGCCAGCCCGACGACCTCGATGTGTTCGCGCATCGCGTCCAGCGCGGACAGTTCGGGCATCTCCTTCAGACACGGCTTGCACCAGGTCGCCCAGAAATTGACCACCACCCAGCGGCCGCGGTGCTCGGCCAGGTCGTAGGGCGCACCGTCGACGGTGGCCGCCTTCAGTTCGGGCTGCTCGACGGTGCCGCCGGCATCGGCACCGGTATCGTCGGCGTCCGCCGTTGCGGTGTCGGCCACCGTGGGCGCCTCCGGACCGGGATCGGCGGCCGGTTCCGGCGCGCGCTGGCAGGCGGCCAGCAGCAACAGCGTGGCCAGCAGGGTCAGCAGCGGCATCCGTGCGCATGAAGGGCGGAAGTGTCCGTACATCGTCTCAATCCTCTTCGTCGGCGTGGATCGTGCCCACGCGGCGTTTCAACAGGTCCCGCAACGGCATCCGCAGCTCGTCGATCGCGGCGATGGCCGAACGCCCCAGGGCGTCGTCGCAGGATGGCAGGTAGGCCTCGGCGACCGGGATGCGCAGCTGGCAGGCGGCGTACAGGTCGGCGAGGGTCAGGCGGTCGAGATCGCGCGTGAGCAGCCACTCGCCGGCCTCGGAACGGCGCACCACGTCGATGCTTTCCAACTGCCCCAGCATCTGCTGGACCAGGTCGTCGGTCAGGATCGGCTCCAGCTCCAGGATCCGGTCGCTGTGCAGACCCTGGCCTTCGCGACGGGCATCGTTGAAGCGGCCCAGCAGGCGCAGCAGGCCGTAGATTTCATAGCCCTCGGGCAGGCGCAGACTGGCCGGCTGGTAGCGGAACGCGGACACCGCCGAGGCCACCGACGCACCCAGCAACACCGACAGCCAGCCCAGGTAGATCCACAACAGGAAGATCGGCAGGAACGCCAGCGCGCCGTAGATCTTCGAGTACGCGTTGAAGCTGCCCAGGTACAGCCCGAACGCGGACTTGATCGACTCGAACAGCAGCGCCGCGATCAGCGCCCCGGCCAGCGCGTGCCGCCAGTGCACGGTGCGATGCGGGACCACCCGGTAGATCGCGGTGAAGGCGAGCATCTCGATCAGCATCGGCGACAGCCGCAACGCGAGCCCCTGCAGCGCATGGCCGGTCTCGGTGCTGAAGATCGCCAGCGCGAAGAACCGCGCCGACAGCGCGAAGCTGGCCGCCGCCAGCATCGCGCCCAGGGTCAGCACGGTCCAATAGACCATGAAGCGGATCACCTGCGGGCGCGCCGACTTGACCCGCCAGATCCGGTTGAAGGTCGCCTCGATCCCGTTGAGGGTGATCAGCACCGAAGCGACCAGCGCGATCACGCCGGCCGCGGTGAGCTGGCCGGCATTGTCGGACAGCTCGCGCAGGTACTTGGCCACCGCGCTGGCCGCGGTGGGCACGAAGTTGGTGAACACGTAGTCGGTGAGCTTGTCGCTCCACTCCGAGAACACCGGGAACGCCGACAGCACGCCGAACACCACCATCGACAGCGGCACCAGCGCGAACACCGTGGTGTACGCCAGCGCGCCGGCCGCCTGGAACAGGTTGTCGTCGAGCGCCCGACGACCGATGAACCTGAGGAAGGCGATGTTGCGATCGCGATCCTGAAATCGCTCGCCAAGCCGGTTGAGGGAATCCAGTGGTTCCATGGACCGTGAGGGTAACCGATGGGACGCCAGGCTTGTGTCTGGGCGACCGGCTCCCGGACCGCCACGGCGGCGGGCGCGCTCGCGCTATCCTGTGCGGCCCCGTCCGATGTCCGCCCCCCATGCCCGAAATCCTGGTCCTCTACTACAGCCGAGGCGGCTCGGTCGCCCGCCTGGCCCGGCAGATCGCCCGCGGCATCGGCGAGGTCGAAGGCATGTCGGCGCGGCTGCGCACGGTGCCGCCGGTCGCGGCGGTGACCCAGACCGCGACGCCGCCGGTCCCCGAGGACGGCGCGCCCTACGTCGAGGCGTCCGACCTGGAGCAGTGCGTCGGCTACGCCTTCGGCAGTCCGACCCGATTCGGCAACATGGCCGCGCCGATGAAGCACTGGTTCGACGGCCTCGGCGCGCAGTGGGCCAGCGGCACCCTGGTCGGCAAGCCGGCGGCGGTGTTCACCTCCACCGCGACCATGCACGGCGGACAGGAGGCGACCCTGCTGAGCATGCAGGTCCCGCTGCTGCATCATGGCTGCGTGATCGTCGGCATTCCCTATACCGAGCCCGCACTGAGCAGCACCCGCGGCGGCGGCACCCCCTATGGCGCCAGCCACGTCTCCGGCAACCACGACGAACCGCAGCCCAGCGAGGACGAGGCGACGCTGGCGCGGGCGCTGGGACGCCGTCTGGCGCGGATCGCCGGGAAGCTGATGCCATGAGCCGCACGCCGCGACGCGGGCTTGCCGCCCTGCTGCTGACACTGAGCCTGGTCTACGCGGGCTGGTTCCGCGACGACGCCCAACTGCTCGCGGCAATGGGCTTCTTCGCGCTGCCGCCGCTGCTGCTCGCGGTCGGCGCCTGGTTCGGCAGCCGCCACGCGGTGTTCTGGTCCGGAGTGTTCGGGCTGGGCTGGTTCTGCCACGGGGTGATGATGGCGTGGGCGCATCGCGACCAGGCCGGCTGGGCCTGGGCGGTGATCGTACTGTCGGTGGCGATCATCGTGACCGGCAGCCTGCCCGGCCTGCGCGCGCGCTTCGGCCGCGGCCGCTGAGCGCCCTATAATCCGCGCATCCTCTCCGCTTTCCGCACCGCACCCATGGACCAGCTCTGCATCGTCACCACCGGCGGCACGATCGACAAGATCTACTTCGACGACAAGTCGGACTACCAGATCGGCGAACCGCAGATCGGCGGCATCCTGCACGAGCTGGGTGTGGGGTTCCGGTTCAATGTGATCCCGATCCTGCGCAAGGACTCGCTGCACATCAGCGACGACGACCGCGAACTGATCCGCGCGACCATCGCCGCGCAGCCGGCCCGTCACGTGCTGGTCACCCATGGCACCGACACCATGGTCGCCACCGCCCAGGCACTGGCCAGTCTGACCGACAAGACCATCGTGCTGACCGGCGCCTTGAGTCCGGCCCGCTTCCGCGGTTCCGACGCCGAGTTCAACGTCGGTTGCGCGGTCGGCGCGGTGCAGGCGCTGCCACCGGGCGTCTACATCGCCATGAACGGCCGCATCTGGGACCCGGCCCGGGTCCGCAAGAACGTCGACGCCAACCGCTTCGAGGCGACCTGAGCGCGGGCACCGTCGCGTCTGGCAATCGATGCGATGCGGATGCCGGACCCGCTTCCATGAAAAAAAAGAACCCCGGGGCTGAAGCCGGGGTTCACTACCCAGTGCTGCCGGTAGAGAGAAATCGTCGGCGGTGACAGGCGCCACCCTCGCGTTGCCGGGAACCGCCGACCGCAACATCGATCACCGGACGAGCCTTCGTCCGCTCCCCGCATTCCCGACACCCCCACCGGCGACGATCGCGGTGGCGACCGCCGCCGGATGGGGGCCTCGCGCAGTGGCGGTGGACTGCTGACACCACCACTAGGCGAGGTTCAGAACGTGATGCTCCAGCTGTTGATGTAGCCGGTGTCTCCGTAATAGTTGTCGTTGACCCGCAACTTCCAGGTACCGTTGAGCGCTTCGCTGGACAGGTCCCTGGTGTAGCTGCCGATAATGTCGTTGGCACTGCCGCCGCTGCGGTTGTGCAGGTTGTAGACGCTGCCGTCCGGCGCGACCAGGTCGACCTTGAGGTCGCCCTTGTAGGTGTGGCGGATATCGACGGCGATCGTCGCGCTGGCCGGGCCATTGCCGCTGCGGCCGGAGACCGCGATGGGGCTTTCCACGGTGGCGTAGTCGTTGATCGTGTAGTCGGTGCCGTTGCTGTAGGTCTGCGCGGCATTGCTGCCGCCGCCACTGCTACCGCCGACGACCGCATCCACCGCCGCCTTGGCGTCGATGATGCCGGCGCCGCAGCCGCCCGAGCACGAACCCGGCAGCGCGCGCGCGGTGCTCTTGAGGGTCGCCTCGATCTGTGCCGGAGTCAGCGGTGTCGGTGCGGCCGACTGCATCAGTGCCACGAGGCCCGACACGTGCGGAGTCGCCATCGAAGTGCCGTTGTAGCATCCGTAGCTCTCACCGCTGGAGGCCGTGTCGCTGCCGTCGATGGTGGACACGATCCTGGGAGTGCCGTTGACACTGCAACCCTCGCCGTCTCCGCCGGGGGCCGAGACGTCGATCAGGTTGCCGTAGTTGGAATAGCTTGCGCGGCTGCCAGCGTTGCTGGTTGCCGCCACGGCCACCACGTTGGAGCAGCTGGCGGGGGTGGAGCCTGAGACATCCAGATTGTTGTTTCCAGCCGCAACCACCACGGTCGCACCGCGGGCAACCGCGCCATTGATCGCGTTCTGCATCGTCTGGCCACAATCCGTCCTTCCTCCCAGGCTGAGGTTGATGACCTCGGCGGGATTGGGGTTGTCCGGCACACCGGGCACATTGCCACCCGAGGCCCAGGTGATCGCGTCGGCGGTGTCAGACAGTTCGCCTCCGCATCGTCCCAGTACACGCACGGGAACAATCTTGGACCTGTATGCAGCGCCGATCACGCCCTTGTTGTTGTTGCCGACCGCGGCAACCGTGCCGGTCACGTGAGTACCATGCCAGTTGGAACTCCTGGCAGGACGATCGTCTCCGGGGGAATCGCATTCGGTCTCGTTGTTCCAGTTGCCCTCATCCGTCGGATCGTCGTCGCGGCCATTGCCGTCGCGCCCCACAAAGGGGTCGCTAATGAGGTCATAGCCGGGCAGGATGTTGGCGTCCAGGTCGCTGTGCGGAACGATACCGGTGTCGATCACCGCGACCACCACGCCCTCGCCGTCGGCCGAATCCCAGGCCTGGTCGAACCTCGCACCCCCAGCGCCGCCCTTCATCCCCCACATCAGGTTCGCGTAGTAGGTATCGTTGGGTGTCATCGCCGGATACAGGCGCACGTCGACCTCGACGTACTCGACGTTCGGGTCGGCGGCGATCTGGCGCATCAGGGTCTCGGCCTCGGCGCGATCGAGCTTGCGGTCCGCACGCACCACCTCGGCACCGGTCGCCATCCGTCGCAGGCGCTGCAGCCCCAGTCCCTTGCCCCGCCCCCGCGAAGCGGCGCTGTTGAGCAGACCGGAGGTCGATGCGGCACGGTCGAGGCGCCCCTGCAGGGTCGCTTCCCCCGCACGGCTTGCGTCGCGGTACTTGACGATGAACTGCTGGTTGCTGCCGTTCGGCTGCACGGTGGCGAGGTTGACCCGATCCGCGGCCGAGACCGCGAACGAAGAGGACAGTGCGAGGACCGTGGCTGCGGCGAGCGCGCTCAGGCGTACGGAACGTTGCGTGATTGACATGCTGAGGTGACCCCTACTTGTATAGCATCGTGGGTAAGCCGGCGGATCGTGTCCGCGTCGGCACTGGTGATACGGGCGCCGGACCGCACCGCTCGAGGGGGCATCGCAACGAGCGCGGTTCCATCCTGGAGTGGCTTCACCTGACGAGGGCTTTCCGCTTGAACGATCAGATCAGCCCTCGATCCGGATCGCCGGCAGCGCACGGATCAAGCCCGATTCGAATGCGCGGGGACCGTGGTGACAATCTCGTTCGGATCAATATTTTCTCTTTGGGGAAAATATTTGCCGATATGAGACTCGAATCACTCGTTCAAGAGGAGGTCGAGAGCTTGTCGTCGTAACCGGGCCCTGTCTTTTTGCTGGCTGTGCGACGAGTATTCATCGCCATCGCGGTGGCACGGCCCGCCGACGGCCGCCTGTCCGCGCACGCTGCGCCAGCGACGTCGGTTCACCTGGCCAGGCACCGGAGCGGCGGCGACATCGCCGCAAACCTGCGCGTGCGTGCGGACCGCGACCGAGCCGGGTTCATGGATCTCCCGTTCGGAAGGGCCTTCGCCGGAGCACAAAAAAAAGGAACCCCGGGGCTGAGCCGGGGTTCGCCCACCAAAGTCTGGTGGAGAGAGACGTGAACGATGCCGGGTGCGTCTCCGCGGCATCGCATCCTTGTTGCTTTGGAAGACCGGTCCGCACCTCCATGTGCAGACTTCCCAGTCGGTGCTCCATGCCCGGACCGGCTTCCCGGTGGAGCGCTCGCCATGACGAGCGCCCTACCGCACCGCCTTCCCTGGCGGCAACTGACTCGGCTTCCTGCCGATGGTCAGAACGTGACGCTCCAGCTGTTGATGTAGCCGGTGTCCTGGGTGTAGTTGTCGTTGACCCGCAGCTTCCAGGTGCCGTTGAGGGCCTCGCTGGACAGGTTCAGCGTGTAGGTGCCGATCACGTTGTCGGCACTGCCGCCGCTGCGGTTGTGGATGTTGTAGGTGCTGCCATCCGGGGCCACCAGATCGACCTTGAGGTCGCCCTTGTAGGTGTGGCGGATGTCGACATCCACGCTGGCGTTGCTGGGCGCGTTTCCGCTGCGACCGGACACGGTGATCGGGCTTTCCACCGTGGCGTTGTCGTTGATCGTGTAGTCGCTGGCGTTGCTGTAGGTCTGCGGACCGCTGCTGCCACCGGTGCTGTAGTCGCCGACCAGGCTGACTCCGGAGAAGCTGCTGTAGGCCTTGACCCGGACGTGGTAGGTCCCGGCCTGCGGGCTGGCGAAGCTGCAGGTTTCGGCGTTGCCGCTCTTGTACGGGCGGCAGTCGTAGCTGCTGTCGGTCGGCGCGCTGCCGAACTTGACGTACAGGTCGGCATCACCGGTGCCGCCGGACATCGTGAAGCTCAGGTTCGACGCACCCGACGGCACGACCATGGTGTAGGTCACGTCGTTGCCCTGGCTGGCCGACAGGCCGGTGGCCGGCACGCCCTTCTCCAGCTCGTTGCCGGTCGGCGGCGGGGTGGTGCCGCCGGCCGCCGCATCGACCGCGGCCTTGGCGTCAACGATGCCTGCGCCACAACCGCCCGTGCAGGTCCCCGGCAGCGCGCGCGCGGTGTCCTTCAGGGTCGACTCGATCTGGGTCGGTGTCATCGGCGAGGACGCCACCGACTGCATCAGCGCGACCGCGCCGGCCACGTGCGGCGCCGCCATCGAGGTGCCGGCCATGCACTTGTAGTTCTCGGAGGTCGGCGTGGTGGCGCCGGCATTGCCGGTCGACACGATCAGGGTGGTGCAGTCCGGGCTGTCGCCACCCGGCGCGGCCACGTCGATCAGCGAGCCGTAGTTCGAGTAGCTGGCGCGGCCGCCGGTCTTGTTGGTCGCCGCAACCGAAATCACATTGGAGCAGCTGGCCGGGCTGTAGTTGGCGACGTTGTCGTTGTCGTTGCCGGCCGCGACCACCACGGTGGTGCCACGGGCGACCGCGGCGTTGATCGCGTTCTGGTAGGTCGACGAACAGGCGCCGCCGCCACCCAGGCTCATGTTGATCACTTCGGCCGGGTTGGCATTGGCCGGCACGCCGGAGACGCTGCCGCCGGACGCCCAGGCGATGCCGTCGACGATGTCGGAGGTGTAGCCGCCGCACTTGCCGAGCACGCGCACCGGAACCACCTTGGCCTTGTAGGCCGCACCGATCACGCCGGCATTGTTGTTGCCGACCGCGGCGACGGTGCCGGCGACGTGGGTGCCGTGCCAGCTGGAGTCGGAGGCCGGATGGCTGCCGCCGCACTCGTTGGCGCCGTACCAGTCGCCCTCGTCGTTGGGGTTGCTGTCACGGCCGTTGCCGTCGCGCGCCATCGACGAATCGCTGATGAAGTCGTAGCCGGGCAGGATGTTGGCGTTGAGGTCGCTGTGGCTGGCGATACCGGTGTCGATCACCGCCACCACCACGCCCTCGCCGTCGGCGCTGTCCCAGGCCTGGTTGACCCTCATGCCGCCGGTGCCGTCCTGCATGCCCCACAGGTAGGTCGCGTAGTGGGTGTCGTTCGGCGTCATCAGCGGACGCATGATCTGGTCGACCTCGACGTACTCGACGTTCGGATCGGCGGCGATCTGGCGCATCAGGGTCTCGGCCTCGGCACGATCCAGGCGACGGTCGGCACTGACCACGTCGGCGCCCATCGACATCCGGCGCAGGCGCTGCAGACCCAGGCCCTTGCCCTGGCCACGCAGGCCGGACGCGGACGCGGCGCGGTTGAGCGCGCTCTGCACGGTCGCTTCCGGCGCGGAGGCGCCATCGCGGTACTTGACGATGAAGCGGTTGTTCGGGCCATCCGATTGCACGGTGGCGATGTTGACCCGCTCGGCGGCCGAAACGGCGAACGACGAGGACAGTGCGATCACCGTGGCTGCCGCAATGGCATTCAGGCGGATGGACCGATCTTTGCGTGGCATGTTGGTGTAACCCCCAAAAAAAGTAGCGTTGTTGTGTGCGCCGCCGGCGCCTGCCGGACAACGGATGGAAACAACTGCCGGACCGCGCAATGCGCGGCGGGCGACACCCGGGGGCTTCGATGTCCGTTTGCGGGCGCTGACGCCCGGAACGGCCTGGACGAACGGATGTCGTTACAACACACCCGGGCAGCCGGCACCGCCGCGAGTCAGGCCGGATTCACACGACCCAGAATCGCCAACGTCGGCAAAGCAACGCCCCCCTACCTCGATCGGGAAGAGATTGTAGATATGTGACTTAGATCACAAATTGATGTTGACCCAGGGATGATCGGCCCGTGATCTGTCGCCAATCTGAAAAAGAGAGGAGAAAAACCTGAAGATCCCGACGAGATGGTTCGAATATCCTCGGCTGAATCGCCGGCGCACCGCACCCGCCACCGGAGCCGCGCCATGAGAGCGCCCGACGGGCGCACACGGCCCCTCACGACCGCGGCCGCCCCCACGACAGGCGCGCGCGCGGGACCGGCAACAGCCAGCCAAGAGGAAGTCGAGACAAGGAGCGGGACGCCGCCGGTGCCGCCGCTGCCGCGTCACGCGTGCGCGATCAGCCCCGCGGCGGACGCGGGGATCGCCGACACGCCGGCGACAGGTCCGGGAGGCGGCAGCCGCGGCGGGGCGTCAAAGCATCCCGGTCTCGAGCCGGGCGGCCTCCGACATCATGTTGCGGCTCCACGGCGGGTCGAACACCAGTTCGACGTCGGCCTCGGCGACGGTCGGGATCATCTCCAGCTTGCTGCGCACATCGTCGACCAGGATGTCGCCCATGCCGCAGGCCGGTGCGGTCAGGGTCATCCGGACCTCGATCCGTCGCTGCCCCCGGTCCTCATCGTGCGGCTTCACGCTCGCCTCGTAGATCAGGCCCAGGTCGACCACGTTGATCGGAATCTCGGGATCGAAGCAGGTGCGCAACTGCTGCCACACCAGACGCTCCACCGCCTCGTCGTCGGCATCGTCCGGCAGCTCCAGCGGCGGCGGCGGTTCCTTGCCCAGCGCGTCCGCGTCCTTGCCGGCGACGCGGAACAGATTGCCCTCGATGAAGACCGTGTAACTGCCTCCAAGCGCCTGGGTGATATAGCCGATGCTGCCCGCGGGCAGGTTGACGTGCTCGCCCTGGGGGACCAGGACGGCGGCGCAGTCGCGCTCCAGGCGCACGGGTTCGCTGCTTCGGGAATACATGCCGGAAAGATTGGGGTGCCGGTACGGGAGGCAAGGGTGTTCATTTTACCGGGGCGGAGCGTCCCGCGTCCGCTTCGCGGCGGATGCGGGCGGCAGGGGTCGGGGCGCGGGCCGTCCTCCGGTATGCTGTGAGGCTTATGTGCCCCCGCCCGTTCCATGTCCGCCAGCACCGATACGATGCCGTCTGAGAAGCCTTCCGAGCGCGCGGTCGCGGGCGCGTCCCCTACGACGGACCGCCGCCCTCCGTTCCTGCGGCTGCACGGCGGCCCCCTGCTGTTGCTGAGCATGGTCGCGCTGACGATGGCCTGGGTGAAGGTGAACCTGTACACCGAGAGCCTGCACGGCTGGATGGCCGTGGTGGTGGCGCTCGATGTGGCGTGGATGCTGCGCTTCGGCGGTTGGCGGCCCGGTATTTTCCGCGCCCTGCTCGGGCTGGGCGCGACCGCGCTGGTGGCGATCGCGGTGCAGTGGCTCACGTTCTCCTCGTCGATCGGCAGCCAGCTCGGAATGTCGTCGTTCGAGGCCGCGGTCCGGCTCGGCGTCCACCACGCCTGGACCCTGGCCACGCTCTCCAACGGCCCCTGGGACCTGGGCTGTCTGGCGCTCGCCGCCGCGATCGCACTGCTCGCCTCGCGCTGAGCCGTCCCCGTAAAGGCCGTCCCCGTAAACAGCGGGCAACCGCGGCTCAGCGGGCCGGAATCACCGCGTCCATGCACTCGCCGAACAGTCGCAACGCCGGATCGATGTCGGCCAGCGGCATGCCGGCATAGCCCATCAGCAGGCCCGGCCGTCGCGGCGGCTCCAGGTAGAACGGCGCGATCGGATGCAGGCCCAGGCCGCGGCTGGCGGCGACCTCGATCAGCCGCTCGCCCTGCTCCAGGCTGGCGCCGCGCAGCCAGGCGAGCAGGTGCATGCCGGCATTGGAATCGGCGATCTCGATGCGCTCGCCCAGCCGTTCGCGCAGCCCCCGCAACAACGCCGCCCGGCGCTCCCTCAGCGCCTTGCCGGTGCGCCGCAGGTGGCGCTCGAAGCCGCCGTCCTCGATGAAACGGGCCAGGGCCGCCTGCTCGACCGCCGATGAGCCGAAATCCTCGGCCCACTTGGCGTTGATGAAGTCCCGGCGCAGCCCCGGCGGCATCACCAGGTAGCCCAGTCGCAGCGCCGGGAACATCACCTTGGAGAAGCTGCCGACGTAGACCACGCGCCCATGGCGGTCCAGTGAGCGCAGCGCCGACAGCGGACGCGCGTCGTAACGGAACTCGCCGTCGTAATCGTCCTCGAAGATCCAGCTGTCGTGGGCGTGGACGTAGTCGAGCAGCGCCTGCCGCCGTGCCAGCGACAGCACCGCCCCGGTCGGGAACTGGTGCGAAGGCGTCACGCAAACCAGCCGCGGCGCCGGCACCGGCAGGGCCTCCACCCGCAGCCCCTCGCCGTCGACCGGCACCGGCTGCAGGCGCGCGCCATGGATCTGCAACACCTCGCGGATCGCGAAGTACTGCGGCTCCTCGATCGCCGCCGCGCCCCCCGGGTCGAGCAGGACCCGCGCGGTCAACGCGATCGCCTGCTGGGTGCCGTTGACGATCAATACGTCCCTGGCCGACACCTGCACACCGCGACGGCGCGCCAGATAGCCGGCGACCGCCTCGCGCAGCTCCGGCAGCCCCTGGGTCGGCGGATAGTGGGGCCGGGTGTAGCTGGCGGCCCGCGACAGCTCCCGCGCCCAGGCACTGGTCAGCGCCGGATTGGTCATCGGCACTCCGTACTGGAACGCGTAGCGGGTGCCGGGCACGGTGCGCCCCGGGATGCGGGCATGGTCGTGGAAGCGGCGCGCGCGCCCGGCATAGGCCGACTGCGGCGGCAGCGCATCGGCGACGGCGACGCGCTCGCCGGTCGCACCCCCGTCGCCCGCTTCCGGCGGTGCCTGCAGGCCGGGGGCGACGAAGCTGCCGGACCCCACCCGTCCATGCAGGAAGCCCTCGGCCTGCAATTGTTCGTAGGCGGCGAGCACGGTGTTGCGGGACACCTCCAGCTCCCGCGCCAACAACCGGGTCGGCGGCAGCCGCTCGCCGGCACCCATGCGGCCATCGAGCATGACCGCCTTCAACGCACGGGTCAGCTGCGCGTGCAGGGGGCCACGTCCATCCATCTGCAGATGCAAAAGCAAGGGCGACTCCTTGATCGGTCGGCAGGTCACGCGCCTCGGCGGGCAATGTGACGGGCGCAACAATTGGCACCTGAAAAATATCAGTCTTGGGCTCTTGATGGAACCAATGCCAGGTCCCAGTCTGACCACGAACCCGCCCCTCCCCCACTGCCGGTCCGCGCCATCACACCCCGATCCAGGAAGCTTCCGATGCAGGCAGCACAGCCCGCCCGTTCGCGAGTGCCGCACCCTCTTTTACGGCTTGCCCTGCCCGCCGTCGCCCTGGCCGTCTCCGCGGTGGCGGTCGCGGCCCCCGCGAACGGCGCCTGCAAGCGCATCCATGCCAAGCTGTCCGAATTCCGCAGCAACGAGGGCTGCAACGCCGGTCTGGACTCGTGCTTCCTCGGCGAGGTCGACGGCAACCACGGGCTCAACGGCAGCACCCACTTCGCCTCCGACGGCTGGGCACCGGGCCCATCGGCGGCGCCGGGTTTCATCTCCTACAGCGGCGCGTTCGAGTACCGCACCGCCGACGGCACCCTGTACATGCGCGAAACCGGGATCACCGACCCGGCCGTGGTCACCGCCTACCAGCGGGTCGAGCGCGGCAGCGGCCGCTTCCAGGGCGCCAGCGGGCACTTTTTCGTCAGCGGCAGCAAGACCCCGGCCGGCGAGGTGACCACCGAGCTCAGCGGCGAGTTGTGCCTGGCGCCCGCGCGCGAATGACCGCCGCGCGGGCGACCATCGGCGCCGCTAGTGACCGCCGCCGTCCAGCGCCTTCAGCTCGCTGACCAGGGCACTGGCCATCTCCGCGCCATCGCCGTACAGCATGCGGGTGTTGTCGGCGTAGAACAGCGCGTTCTCGATGCCGGCGAAGCCGGTACCCTTGCCGCGCTTGATCACGATGGTGTTCCGCGACGCGGCGACGTCGAGGATCGGCATCCCGTAGATCGGACTGGCCGGATCGGTCTTGGCGACCGGGTTGACCACGTCGTTGGCGCCGATCACCAGCGACACATCGGTGTTGGGGAATTCGGGATTGATGTCGTCCATGTCGGCGATCAGGTCGTACGGCACCCCGGCCTCGGCCAACAGCACGTTCATGTGCCCGGGCATGCGTCCGGCGACCGGGTGGATCGCGAACTTCACCTTGACCCCGCGTTCTGTCAGCTTCTGGGTCAGCTCCCAGATCTTGTGCTGGGCCTGGGCCACCGCCATGCCGTAGCCGGGCACGATCACCACCCGCTCGGCGAAGGCCATCATCGCGGCGACGTCGCCGGCCTCGATCGGCTTCTGCGAGCCGCTGATCTCCTGCGCCGGGCCGCCGGCGCCGAAGCTGCCGAACAGCACGTTGCGGATCGGCCGGTTCATCGCCTTGGCCATCAGCCGGGTCAGCAGCATGCCGGCCGCGCCGACCATCATGCCGGCGATGATCAGGGCCTCGTTGCCGAGCACATAGCCCTCGAACGACACCGCCAGACCGGTGAAGGCGTTGTACAGCGAGATCACCACCGGCATGTCGGCGCCGCCGATCGGCAGGGTCATCAGGATGCCCAGCGCCAGCGCGACCCCGAAGAAGGCGACGATCCAGGGGGTCGACAGCGTGGTCGCGGCGAGCACGCCGAGCACCACCAGCGCCGCCGCGACCAGCAGGTTGAACGCCTGCTGGCCCGGGAACATCACCCGCTTGTCGAGCCGACCGTCGAGCTTGGCCCAGGCGATCACAGAGCCCGACAGCGACACCGCGCCGATCGCCGAGCCGAGCACCGCCAGGGTCAGGGTCACCTTCGAGACCCCGACCGCCGATGCCGATGCGACGCCGAGCGCCGCCGCCATCCCGCTGTACTTGAGCAGCTCCACCGCGCCGATCGCCGCCGCCGAGCCGCCGCCCATACCGTTGTACAGCGCGACCATCTGCGGCATGTCGGTGATCGCCACCTTCTTGCCCGAGACCCAGGCCAGCACCGTGCCCAGCACCAGCGCGGTCACGATCAGGCCGAGGTTGTGCAGGTCCGGCAGCAGGAAGGTCGCCGCGGTGGCGATGATCATGCCCCAGCCGGCCCAGCGGATGCCGCTGCGCGCGGTCATCGGCGAGGCCATGCGCTGCAGGCCGAGCAGGAACAGGGTCGCGGCGACGAAATAGCTGGCCGACGCCAGCAGCACCTGCGCGCTCATGCCTTGCCTCCGCCCTGGCCACCGCCGGGCTTGCGGCTGCTCTTGAACATCTCCAGCATCCGCTCGGTCACCACGTAGCCACCGGCGGCGTTGCCGGCGCCCAGCAGCACCGCGACGAAGCCGATCGCCTTCTCCAGGGTGGTATCGGCATGGCCGAGCACGACCATCGCGCCGATCAGCACGATGCCGTGGATGAAGTTGGAACCGGACATCAACGGCGTGTGCAGGATCACCGGCACCCGCGAGATGATCACGTGGCCGGCAATCGCCGCCAACATGAAGATGTAGAGCGCCACGAACCCGTCACCCATCGTCCATCCCCCACGCCAAGGTCGGTCATCGACACCGGCATCATAACCGCCGATGAACCGGCCCCGTCCAGTGGCACCCGTAGGCTGTCAACCGGAGCCCGCCGCGGGCGTTGTATTCCGCGCAGGGCCAACCTGCCAAGCGAGGAAACCGTGATGAAGCAGCTGCTGTCCATCGTCCTGCCGGGTGCGCTGCTGCTGGCTGGCGCCGGCGCACAGGCCGGCGACCACGGCGACCGTGTCGAACGCCACGGTGACCGCATCGAACGGAAGCTCGACACCCGCGGCGACCGCGTCGACGCGCGCCTGGACCGGCGCGGCGATCGCCATGACCGCCGCTGGAACCGCCGCTACTGAGCCGACGCCGTATGCTGCAACGCGTGGCTACCGAACCCGACGCCAGCGCAGACCCGGAGCGCCCCGCCGCCGAACCGGCCGTCCCGGAACGGCCGGCGTCGCTGGAGCAGTTCCTGGCCGGCATCGGCACCCGTGCGTTCCGCTTCGCCGAGGCGGGCCTGCGTCAGCGCGAGGACGCGCTGGACGCGGTGCAGGACGCGATGATGAAGATGCTGGGCTACCAGGACCGCCCGGCCGGGGAATGGACGCCGCTGTTCTGGAGCATCCTGAGGCGGCGGATCATCGACATCCAGCGGCGTCGGCGTTTCCGGCTCGGCTGGCTGTCGCCGGAGCCGCGCCACGAGGACGGCAGCGCGGTCGACTGGGCCGACGACGGTCCGGACCCGTCGCGCGCCCACGACGGCAGCGAGGGCTACGCGCAACTGTCGGCGGCACTGGCGACGTTGCCGGCCCGCCAGCGCGAAGCGTTCTCCCTGCGCGTGCTGGAGGAACTCGACGTCGCCACGACCGCGCGGGCGATGGGCTGTAGCGAAGGCGCGGTGAAGACACACCTGTCGCGGGCCCGCGAGGCCCTGCAACGGAAACTGGAGGACTGGCGATGACCGCCACGCACGACAACCCAAGCGGACCCGAGCCCCTCGGGCACGCGCATGAGGCCGGCTTCGAC
>NZ_VICD02000015.1 GCF_006546735.2 Marilutibacter maris
AGCGGCAGGCCAGCTTCGCGCGCGGCGCGGGCGAAGCGGTAGCCGGAATAGACCATCAGCGAGGAACCGACCACCAGCATCGCGTCGGCGCGGGCCAGCGCGCTGGACGCGTCGGCGACGCGCTCGCGCGGCACGTTCTCGCCGAAGAACACCACGTCGGGCTTGATCAGGCCGCCGCAGTCGCCGCATCCCGGCACCCGATAACGGCCGAAGTCGTGGCCGTCGAGGTCGGCGTCGCCGTCCGGCGCCGACGCTGCCTGCAGTCCGAGCCAGTCGGGATTGGCCGCTTCCAGCAGGTACTGGACCCGGTCGCGCGGCAACCGGCGTCCGCAGCCCAGGCACACGGTCATGTCGATGCGCCCGTGCAGGTCGATCACCGCCGCGCTGCCGGCGCGCTGGTGCAGGCCGTCGACGTTCTGGGTCACCAGCCGTTCGACCCGGCCCAGCGCCTGCAGGCGGGCGAGGGCGTGATGGGCCGGATTGGGGCGGGCCGCCGCGACCCGCGGCCAGCCGACCTGGCTGCGGGCCCAGTAGCGGGCGCGTGCAAGCGGATCGCTGCCGAAGGCCTGCCAGGTGATCGGTGCGCTGCGTTTCCAGCCGCCATCGCTGTCGCGGTAGTCGGGAATGCCCGAGGCGGTGCTGCAGCCGGCGCCGGTCAGCACGAACAGGCGCCGGTGGGGCGCGAGCCAGTCGGCCAGGGCCTGGCTGGCATCCTCGGCGTCGACGGGCGGGGCGATGGCCATGCCGAGAATGCTAGCAGTCGTCGCCGCTGGCACCGGCGGCCTCGCGGCGCAGCCAGGCGCAAAACGCGTCCAGCGCCGGATGGACGACGGCCTCGCGCGGACGCACCAGCCAGAACGCATAGGCGTTGTCGGCGCGATGATCGAACGGGCGCCGCAGGCGACCGCGCTGCAGGTCCTCATCGACCAGCGGCGCCAGCCCCAGAGCGACGCCATGGCCGGCGATCGCCGCTTCCTGGGCCAGATAGATGCTGGCGAAGACCGGGCCCGGCAACGGATTCACCCGGGTCGCACCGCTGCCGGTCAGCCACGCCGGCCAGTCGGGCACGCCGGGACGATCGGCGGCGCTGTCGTCATGCAGCAGGGTGTGGTGGCGCAGGTCGTCGGGCACGGCCAGCGGGTGCGACGCGTGCTCGGCCAGCGCGGGCGCGCAGACCGGGAACGCCGGCGCCTCCAGCAGCCGTTCGGCATCCACGCCGGGGTAGCCGCCGGGTCCGTAGCGGATCGCGACATCGACGCCGTCGCGGGCGAAGTCGACATGGCCGTCGCCGGTCTCGATCCGCACCCTGAGCTCGGGGAAGTCGTGGTGGAAACGGTACAGGCGCGGCGCCAGCCACTTGGCGGCGAACGACTCCATCGTGCTGACCCGCAGGTCGGCGTGGGCGGCGGCGGTGGCGCGGTCCAGGGCCAGGTCGAGTTGCGCGAACAGCTCGCCCAGGGTGGTGGCCAGGGCTTCGCCCTCGGCGGTCAGCTCGACCGTGCGATGGCCGCGGTGGAACAGCCTGACGCCGAGATGGGCCTCCAGCCGCTTGACCTGCTGACTGACCGCGGCCGGGGTGACGAACAGCCGCGCCGCCGCGGTCTGGAAGCTGAGGCAGCGCGCGGCGGTCTCGAAGGCCCTGAGCGCATTGAGCGGGGCGGGGTGGCGGGGTTTCACGGTCGCCTCGGGCGCGGCAGCGATGCCGCATCGTATCAAGTTATTTTTTCTAATGTGATGGCGGGAATTTGTCGTTTGTCGCGCCGCGGACCGCTGGCGAGGATGAGCCCATCGCAACGACATGCGTTCTTCCGAGGTACCCGCGATGAAGCATGAAACACTCCGCCACGAAGCCCTGGCCCCCGACGTGCTGATGTTCGTCGGCAACGACCACCAGTCGGTCGCCACCGCCTTCCTCGACGGCGACGATGCGTTGCTGGTCGATTCGCTGGGCAGCAGCGAGGACGCCCACGCGCTGCGCCGGATCCTGTGCGGGGAGATGGGCAAGACCGTGCGCGCGGTCGCCGCGACTCATTTCATGAGCGACCACATCGCCGGCATGCGCCTGTTCCCGGACGCGCTGACCATCGCGCACCGGCACTACCGGCACACCTTCCTGGCGCAGAACCGACGGGTCGACGCGTTCTATCGCGAGCCGCAATTGCTGTTCGACACCGCGCTGAGCCTGCGCTGGGGCCGCCACCGGCTGCGCTTCGTGCACAACCCGGGCAAGACCATGGACCACGTCAGCGTGGACGCGCCCGAGGCCGACCTGGTCTGCGTCGGCGACGCCATCGTCGGCAACATCGTCTACCTGTCCCGCGCCGATCCGGAACTGATCCATGGTGCGATCGGGCGGATCCGCCGATTCGGTCGCGGCCGGGTCGTCGGCGGCCATGTCGGCCACTTTCCGGCGGCCGTGCTCGACAACGCGATCCACTATCTGCAGCAACTGCGCGCGCGGGTCGTCCGGATCCGTGCCGGGACCGCGCCGGTGGCGGTCGCGGATCTGATCGCGGCGATCCCGATCGAGGACTGCCTGGCACCGGGGGTCGAGGCGAGTGCCTTCGAGCGCCGGTGGCATCGCCACAACCTGGAATTGATCCCCGCGCAGTCGGTGTTCGAGCTCGACACGTCGCTCGAGGAGATGGCGGCCGCGGAGGTGGCGGTATGAGCGGCGCAGGCGGCAGGGGTGGAGGAGGAAGTGGCGGTGGCGGAGCCGGTCGCGGGCCCTGGCTGCGGCGTCGGCGGTTCCTGGCCGGCACGGCCGGGTTGCTGGCCTTGAACCTGCTCCCGGGCGGGCGTGTCCGTGCCGCGACCACGGACGAAGGCCTGCGGGTGCAGCGGCTGGCCTGGGCCGGCATCCGTCTGCGGCTGCCGCAGGCGAGCCTGCTGATCGATCCGCTGGCCAGTACCGGGGCCTGGGGCGACAAGCTCGCCGACCCGCTGATCCCGGTCGGCGCGATCGAGGGCAATGCCTACGTCCTGGTCACCCATGCGCACGGCGATCACTTCGACGCCGCCGCGGTCGCCGACGCGCTGGGCCAGGGTGGGGTGTTGCTGCATCCGGTGGGCAGCAATCCGCGTCCGCTGCCCGAGGCGGCGCGGGCGTGGCCGGCGCCGGCGTGGGAGCCGCAATTGCTGGGCGACTTCACCGCCACCGCGGTGCCGGCTTCGGACGGCTATGGCGATCCGCAGATGTCCTGGGTGGTGTCGGCCGGCGGGCGTCGCATTTTCCATGGCGGCGACACCCTGTGGCACGGCCACTGGTGGCGCATCGGTCGCCAGTACGGCCCCTTCGATGCCGCCTTCCTGCCGGTCAACGGCGCGCGCTTCGGATGGCGCAAGCCGGCCGGCGGACAGCCGGGGGTGCTGACGCCCGAGCAGGCGGTGGCGGCGGCGACCATCCTCGGTGCACGGCGATTGGTGCCGATCCACTACGGGGTGAGCGGGATGGACGAGTACGTCGAGGTCGAGGACCCGATCGGCCGCCTGCGCGAGGCCGCGCGCGGCACGGCGCTCACGGTGCTGCCGCTGGCCCCCGGCGACTGGCTGGACTGGGACGCCGGGGTGGATGCGGCGAGCTGACCACCGTCGACGACGCGGCAACGAAAAACGCCGCCCGGATCGCTCCGGGCGGCGTCGTGGCCTGGCTTGGGGCCGGGTGGCGCTTACTGGCCGGAAGCGGCCGCGCCGGTGGCGGTGCTCAGCCCGCGCTTCTCCAGCAGCGGCTCGATCTTCGGATCGTGGCCGGCGAAGTCGCGGAACAGCTTCATCGCATCCTGGCTGCCGCCCTGCGAGAGCAGGGTCTTGCGGAAGTGGTCGCCGTTGGCGCGGGTCAGGCCGCCGTTGTCCTTGAACCACTGCACGCTGTTGGCATCCAGCACCTCGGACCAGATGTAGGCGTAGTAGCCGGCCGAATAGCCGCCCATGATGTGGCTGAAGTACGGGGTCTTGTAGCGCGGCGGCACCGGCTTGTAGTCGATGCCGTCGGCGGCCAGCGCGTTGGCTTCGAATGCCATCACCCCGGCGGCGTCGGGCACCTGGTCGGCGCCGATCTGGTGCCAGCGCTGGTCGAGCATGGCAGCGCCGAGGTACTCGGTGGTGGCGAAGCCCTGGTTGAACTTGGACGCGGCGATCACCTTGTCCAGCAGCGCCTGCGGCATCGGCGCGCCGGTCTGATGGTGCTTGGCGTAGTTGGCCAGGATCTCCGGCCAGTCGGCCCACATCTCGTTGACCTGCGAGGGGTACTCGACGAAGTCGCGCGGGACGCTGGTGCCGCTGAAGAACGGATACTCCACGTCGGAGAACATGCCGTGCAGGGCGTGGCCGAACTCGTGGAAGGTGGTGGTCACCTCGTCCCAGGTCATCAGGGTCGGCTCGCCGGCCGGCGGCTTGGGAATGTTGAGGTGGTTGGCGACCACCGGCTGGTCGCCGCTGAGCCCGGACTGCGAGACATAGGAGTTCATCCAGGCGCCGCCACGCTTGGAGTCGCGCGCGTACGGGTCGAAGATGAAGATCGCCAGCTGCGAGCCGTCCTCGTTGAAGACGTCGTAGGTCCAGGTGTCGGGGTGGTACTTCGGCAGGTCGGTGCGCTCCTTGAACTTCAGGCCGTAGAGCTTGCCGGCGGCGAAGAACACGCCGTTCTCGAGCACGTTCTTCATCTCGAAGTAGGGCTTGAGCTGCGACTCGTCGAAGTTGTACTTCTCCGCGCGCACCTTCTCGGTGTAGAAGGCCCAGTCCCACGGCTCCAGCTTGAAACTCGGCTCGCCCTTGGCGGCCTGTTCCTTGTCGATCATCGCCTGCAGGTCGGCGGCTTCGAGCCGGGCGTTGGCGACCGCGGCCGGGGCCAGCTGGCCGAGCATCGCGTTCACCGCCTCCGGGGTCTTGGCGGTCTGGTCCTCCAGGCCGTAGGCGGCGTGGTTCGGGTAGCCCAGCAGCTTGGCGCGCTCGGCGCGCAGCTTCATCACCTTGGAGATGATCTGGCGGTTGTCGAAGTCGCCGCCGTGGCTGCCGCGGGCGACCGAGGCTTCATGGATGCGCTGGCGCAGGGCACGGTTGGTCAGCTGCGACTCCGGCGGCTGGCCGGTGGTGTTGAGCAGGGTGATCACGTACTTGCCGTCCATCCCGCGCTCCTTGGCGATGCGCGCGGCGGTGGCGATCTGGGCCTCGGTCAGGCCGTCGAGCTCGGCGACGTCGTCGACGATCACGGCCGAGGCGTTGACTTCCTTCAGCACGTTGTCGCTGAACTGGGTGCCCAGCGCGGCCAGCTCGGCGTTCATTTCCTTCAGCCGGGTCTTGTCGGCCTCGCCGAGCTTGGCGCCGGCGCGCACGAAATTGGTGTGATAGCGCTCGACCAGGCGCACGCCCTCGGCGTCCAGGCCCAGCGAGTCGCGGGTGTTGTAGAGCGCGTCGACGCGCTCGAACAGCTTGCCGTTGAGCGCCACCGCGTCCTGGTGGGCGGCGAGCTTGGTCGCGTATTCGCTGCGCAGCTTGTTGCGGGTGTCGTTGGTGTCGGTGCCGACCAGGTTGAAGAACACGGTCAGCGCGCGGTCCAGCACCTGGCCGCCTTTCTCCATCGCGATGATGGTGTTCTCGAAGGTCGGCGCCTCGGGATTGTTGGCGATCGCCTCGATTTCCTTCAGGTGCTGCGCCATGCCGTAGTCGAACGCCGGCGCGAAGTCGCTGTCCTTGATCTTGTCGAACTGCGGGTAGTGCAGCGGCAGCGGGCTTTCTTGCATGAACGGGTTGGCGGCGAGGGCAGGGGACACGGCGGCGGCACCATCGGAGGACTGGGCATGGGAGGGCAGGGCGACGACGCCAAGGGCCATGGCCAGGGCCAGCGCAAGCGGGTGTTTCATCAGGCGAACCTCGTCATAAGGAATCCCGAAGCCTAACGGATGGGGCCGGGAGCGGCCCCTGACGAAAGCCATGTTCGGGCCGGAGGGCGGCCGTCCGGGGTAACCCTGCCGGGCCGGCATACGTACCGTATCGGGTGATTGGTTCTGTCGGGTCGGGGCCGATCGGGGCTTTATTGGCCCGCTGCGGCACGCTTCCATGGCGATCATGGCCCGCGCCGGCAACCGCCGCGGTGGCAGCGGTTGCGAATCGCTTTTCCGGGCAGTCGTCGAAGTTGAGTGCTATTTCGACGTAGATGACTGCATTTTGTGGGTCTACCCCCTCGTTTTGTCGATGGTTCGATGGAGGCAGTCGATGCGCGACCGGATGCACAGGAACTTGCCACGAGGCCTGCCGGGTATCGCTCTGGCGCTGCTGGCCGGGTTGTCGTTACCGGGCGTTGCTGCGGCCGAGGCGGCCATCGCCTGCGATGTCGGCAGCGAAGCGAAGATGACCCCACTGGTCGAGCTGTACACCTCCGAGGGGTGCAGCGACTGCCCGCCGGCGGACGAGTGGCTGTCGACCCTGTCGCGGGAGGAGGACCCCGCACGCACCTCGCTGCTGGCCTTCCATGTCGATTACTGGGACGAGATCGGGTGGATCGACCGCTTCGCCGATCCCGCCTACAGCCAGCGCCAGCGCGTGCGGATCAAGCTCGACAACGGGCGTACCGTCTATACCCCGCAGGTGATGGTCGGCGACAAGACCATGCTCGACTGGCGCGACGATCGCCGCGCGCGTGGGGCATTGCGGGCGGTCCGCGAACGTACCGCGCCGGTCTCGCTGCTGCTGCGGGTCGTGGTCGAGGACGCCCGGTTGCGGGTCGGGGTTAGGGCCGAACCGGTCGCGGGACAGGCGCCCGGCGAGGGCATGTTGTGGCTGGCGCTGTACCAGGACGGGCTCAGCACCCAGGTCAGGGCCGGCGAGAACGATGGGCTGACCCTGCGCCATGATCGTGTGGTGCGGGCCTTGAAGGGGCCGTGGGCGGTCGGCCGGGCGCCGGTGGTCGGCGAGACCGCGATCGAGTTGCCCGAGGGTGCCGATCCGCGCCGACTGGGCCTGGTCCTGTTCGCCGAGTCGACCCGCGACGGTTCGGCCTGGCAGTCGCTGAACATGCCCCTGGCCGACTGCGTCCGCTAGCGCGGCGCGATTCGCGCCCCGGCGGTACGCCGCCGCATCCGCGGCGATGCCGCGACACTGTGACCCCGGCGACTTGTCCGTCGGCAGCGCATGCTGCATGGTGCGCGGGCGGGCAGGGTCTTACCCGTGTCCACGACAGCATCCGATCCACGTCAACGCCGTCCGCCGCAATCCGTCCAGGGGCCGATCCGCTGGCCGGCAGGGGCGCAGCGGTCGCGGTGGCGCCGCCATGATTTCCTGGTCCAGCACGAGCCGGGCTGCGCGACCGGTTCCATGCGACTGCCCGCGCGGGCAGGGCCGGGCATCCGACAGGAGTGTCCACGATGCATCGCAACCGCTTGCTCCCTTTCGCACACGTCGCACACGATCGCCGCAGCCCTCTGTCGCTGCTTGCCCTGATGCTGCTGGCTCCGCTGTTGTCGGTGGGTTTCGCCGCATCGGCCCAGGCCGCCGAGACCATCCGCTATGTGGCCCTCGTCGACGGCGGTCGCCAGGCCGGCCAGCAGTTGGTGACCCGCCACGACGACGGCAGTGTCGAGGTCGATTTCGTGTTCAAGGACAACGGTCGCGGGCCGGAACTGAAGGAGCGCTTCAGCCTCGCCGACGACGGCACCTTCCGCGACTACCAGGTCAGCGGCAGTTCGACCTTCGGTGCTCCGGTCGATGAAACCTTCAAGATCGCCGATGGCGTCGCGCGCTGGAAGTCGGCCTCCGACGAGGGCGAGCAGGCGGCCATGGACGGCGCGCAGTACTCGTCGCTGGGCGGCACCCCCGAGTCGCTCTCGGTCGCCCTGGGTGCGCTGGCGCGCCGCGCCGACGGCAAGCTGCCGCTGATTCCCGGCGGCACCCTGACCATGCGGACGGTGGAGACGGTCGACATCGCCAACCGCCAGGGCCCGCAGCGGGTGCAGCTGCTGGCGCTGACCGGGGTCGGCCTGACCCCGACCTTCGTCTGGGCGACCACCGACGAGGTGCCGCGGCTGTTCGCCTTCATCGTCCCCGGCTGGCTGCAGTTGATCGAGGACGGTTGGCAGGCAAGCGCGGCCGACCTGGAGCAGCGCCAGATCGCGGCCGAGGCCAAGGTGCTGGCCGATCTGCGGGACCGGCTGGCGCATCCGCTCGCGGGAAGCCTGCTGATCCGCAACGCCCGGGTGTTCGACAGCGAGCACGCACGCCTGGGCGAGGCCGCCGATGTCCTGGTCCGCGACGGTCGCATCGCTTCGATCAGCGACGCCGGTGATGAAGACATCGACGCCGACCAGGTGCTCGACGCCGGCGGCCGGGTCCTGCTGCCGGGCCTGTTCGACAGCCACGGCCATGTCGGCCGCTGGGACGGCGGCCTCAACCTCGCCTCGGGGGTGACCACCGTGCGCGACATGGGCAACGACAACGCGACCCTGCAGCAGCTGATCCGCGATGCCGAGGCCGGCAAGCTGATGATGCCGCGGATCGTCGCCGCCGGCTTCCTGGAGGGCGAGAGCGACTTCTCGGCGCGCAACGGCTTCGTCGTCAGCGACCTGGACGGGGCCAGGGAGGCAATCGACTGGTACGCCGCGCACGGCTATCCGCAGTTGAAGATCTACAACTCGTTCCCGAAGGCGATCCTGAAGGACACCGTCGCCTACGCCCATCGGCGCGGCCTGCGGGTCAGCGGCCACGTGCCGGCATTCCTGCGCGCGCAGGACGCGATCGACGCCGGCTACGACGAGATCCAGCACATCAACCAGTTGCTGCTGAACTTCTTCGTCGACGAGGACACCGATACCCGTACCCTGGCGCGCTTCTACCTGGTAGCCGACAAGACCGCGGGGCTCGACCTGGACAGCGCACCGGTGCAGGACTTCATCGCCAGCCTGGTCTCGCACCGGGTGGTGATCGACCCGACCCTGGCGACCTTCGAGTTCCTGCACCAGCGCGACGGGCAGATGTCGCCGATCGTCGCCGATGTCGCCGAACACCTGCCGCCGGACATCCAGCGCGGCCGTCGCGCGGCCGAGATGAACATTCCCGACGCCGAGACCGGCGAGCGCTACGACCGCAGCTTCGCCAAGCTGGTCGAGTTCGTCGGCCGCGCCCATGCGGCCGGCGTGCCGGTGGTGGCGGGCACCGACGAGATGGTCGGCTTCACCCTGCAGCGCGAACTGGCGCTGTACGTGCAGGCGGGCATGACTCCGGGCGAGGCGCTGCAGACCGCGACCTGGAATGCGGCGGAGGTCGCGCGCGTGCTCGACGACCGCGGTTCGATCGCGGTCGGCAAGCGCGCCGACCTGGTGCTGTTCGACGGCGACCCCAGTGCCGACATCGCCGACGTGCGCAAGGTCGCCTTCGTCCTGCAGGGCGATCGCGCCTACTATCCAAGCGAGATCCACGAGGCGTTGGGGATCAAGCCGTTCGTGGCGCCGGTGCGGCTGCAGGCCGGCGGCCGTTGAGCCGGCGCCGGTCCGGCGTTGCGGGTACGCTCCTGCCGCGGAGGCAGGGGGGAGGAGCGGCGCAAGCGGCGATCCCCGGGCGGCGCCCGGGAATCCCCAAAGTTGGCCGCGCAAACCATGGGCCCCGCCGTTGCGCTGCCACACCCCCATTCGCGCCTGCGGCGCGAATCGCCCCCTGAGTCAGGGGGAACGATATCCGGCTGCGCGCGGATATCTCCCAAAGTTTGCTTCGCAAACCTTGGGCCCCACCGTTGCGCTGCCACACCCCCATTCGCGCTACGCGCGAATCGCCCCCTGACTCAGGGGGCTGGGGCCATGGAGCAGGCAAGCGCGCTTCGTAGGAGCGGCGTCAGCCGCGATGAGGTCGTGCCGGGAAAGCCCCGGTCGCAGCTTACGCAGCTCCTACGAAGCCTGTTTCGTAGCGGGTGGCCACGCTTCCGGAGTCCTGTAGGAGCGGCGTGAGCCGCGATGGGGCTTGCAGCATGGGCCGCACCGTCCCCGCGACCGCCGCCAGGCCGACCGGCGGCGTACGCCGGGGTACGCTGGGCTTAACGATGTTGTAACATTCGCCTGCCACGCGATCCTCCGGGGCGCGCAATGCCGCGCCCGGGCCGTCAAGGGACGGTCCAGTCCGACCCGGACATGTCCGCGCCACCCGTGCGGCCTGTCCGTCTGTCCAGCAATGCCGGCACGCCCGTGCCGATCCGGCGTACCCCAGGGTGCGCTCCATTCGTTTCGACAGTTCGTCCAGACAGCCCTTTCCGACAGCTTCTTGCCGAGAACCCAGATGACCGCCAAGCACGTCCTCGTCCGCCACGCCCTGGCCGCCGCCATCACCACCTCGCTCGCGATCGGCCTCGCGCCGGCCGCGATCGCCCAGGAGGCCGCGACCGCCACCGACGACACCGTCACCAGCAGCGATGCCAAGACCCTCGATACGTTGATGGTCACCGCCCAGCGCAAGATCGAGAACGCGCAGGAAGTGCCGATGTCGATCACCGCGATCAACACCGAGAGCCTCGATGTGCTCGGCTCCAACGGCGGCGACGTGCGCGTACTGTCCGGCCGGGTGCCGAGCCTGAACATCGAGTCCTCGTTCGGTCGCGCCTTCCCGCGCTTCTACATCCGCGGCTACGGCAACACCGACTTCCGCCTCAACACCTCGCAGCCGGTGTCGCTGGTCTACGACGACGTCGTCCAGGAGAACCCGATCCTGAAGGGCTTCCCGATCTTCGACCTGGCCCAGGTCGAGGTCCTGCGCGGCCCGCAGGGGTCGCTGTTCGGCCGCAACAGCCCGGCCGGCGTGGTCAAGTTCGACTCGGTGCGCCCGTCGCAGGAGCTCAGCGGCTACGGCAAGCTCGGCTACGGCAGCGACGACATGATCAACTTCGAGGGCGCCGTCGGCGGCGGCCTCAGCGATCGCTGGTCGGCGCGCGCCTCGGCGATGTTCCAGCGCCGCGACGACTGGGTCGAGAACACCTATCCCGGCCCGAACGACGGTTTCGAGGGCTACGACGAGTCCGCCGCGCGCGTGCAGTTCCTGTACGAGGGCGACGGCTTCGAGGCGCTGCTCAACGCCCACGCGCGTCACCTCAATGGCACCGCGCGCCTGTTCCGCGCCAATATCTTCAAGCCCGGCAGCAACGACCTGGTCGACGGCTTCGACGAGGACAAGGTCGCGCTGGACGGCCTCAACCATTCCGAGCTCGACAGCCGCGGCGCCAGCGCCCGCCTGCGCTGGGAGCTGGGCAGCTACACCCTGCATTCGATCACCGGCTACGAGTCGGTGGAAACCTACAGCCGCGGCGACATCGACGGCGGCTACGGCGCCTCGTTCCTGCCGGATTCCGGCCCGGGCGTGATTCCGTTCGCGTCGGAAACCGCCGACGGCATCCCCGACCACTCGCAGTGGACCCAGGAGTTCCGCATCGAGTCGAACACCGGCACCGCGTTCGACTGGCAGGCCGGCCTGTTCTACTTCAAGGAAGACTACGACGTCGAAAGCTTCAGCTACGACTCGCTGGCCGGCGGTGCGCAGGACGGCTACGAGCGGGTGCGCCAGACCAACGACTCCTGGGCGCTGTTCGCCGCCGGCACCTGGCAGGTCAGCGACCGCTTCGAACTGCGCGGCGGCATGCGCTACACCGTCGACGAGAAGGAGCTGACCGTCGAGGAGTACTGGAACACCGGCTTCGTGCCCTGCGTGCTGGAGGGCAAGTGCACCCTCGACCAGCTCGCCGCGCTGGAGCCCGACGGCGACCTGTCGGCCTCGCCTGAGGACAAGAAGTTCAGCTGGGACCTGTCGGGCACCTATGCGCTCAGCGAGGACGTCAACCTGTACGCCCGCATCGCCACCGGCTATCGCGGCAGCAGCATCCAGGCCGCCGGCGCGTTCAACGCCAAGTCGGTCGCCGAGCCGGAAACCTCGACCGCGTTCGACATCGGCATCAAGGCCGACCTGTGGGACCGCCGCGCGCGCCTGAACGCCAGTGTCTTCTACTACGAGGTCAAGGACCAGCAGCTGACCGCGGTCGGCGGCTCGTCCAACGCCAACATCCTGCTCAATGCCGACAAGAGCGTGGGCAAGGGCTTCGAGGTCGACTTCCAGGCCTGGCTGACCGACAACCTGATGCTGAGCCTGGGCAGCAGCTACAACGACACCGAGATCAAGGACGACGACCTGGCGGTATCGGTCTGTGCCGCCTGCACCGTCACCGACCCCATGGTCGGCGGCAAGGCGATGATCGACGGCAACCCGCTGCCGCAGGCGCCGAAGTGGAGCCACAACCTGACCGCGCGCTGGGGCCTGCCGATGGACAACGGCGGCGAGTTCTACGTGCTGACCGACTGGTCCTACCGCAGCGAGCTGAACTACTTCCTCTACGAGTCGAAGGAGTTCACCGGCAAGTCGCTGGTCGAGGGCGGCCTGCGGGTGGGCTACAACTGGGACTACGGCAGGTACGACGTCGCCCTGTTCGGCCGCAACATCCTCGACGAGGTGCAGGCGGTCGGTGGCATCGACTTCAACAACCTGACCGGCTTCATCAACGAGCCGCGCGTGGTCGGTGTGGAGTTCAAGGCGTCGTTCTGACGTCACCGTCGGCGGCCCGGACCGCCGCGCCGCGACAGCGCCGGGCATGTCCCGGCGTTGTCGTTCATGGAGCGCCGGGGGCGGGCGGGTCGTGGAGTCCGCGACCGGCGGCGCGGTCGGACTTTGCCGGAACGGCTATCCTGTCGGGCTATCCCCACCGACTAAAGGATCCGGTCATGACCACCGCCTACGATTTCTCCGCCACCGGCATCGACGGCCAGGACGTCGCACTCGACGACTACCGCGGCAAGGTCTTGCTGGTGGTCAACGTCGCCTCGAAATGCGGCTTCACCCCGCAGTACGAAGGGCTGGAGGCGCTGTCGCGCAAGTACGCGGAGCGCGGCCTGGTGGTGCTGGGTTTTCCCTGCGACCAGTTCGGTCACCAGGAGCCGGGCGACGAGGCCGAGATCAAGAACTTCTGCTCGCTGAACTACGACGTGACCTTCCCGATGTTCGCCAAGGTCGACGTCAACGGTGACGCCGCCCATCCGCTGTGGAAGTGGCTGAAGAACGAGAAGGGCGGCTTCCTCGGCATCGACGCGATCAAGTGGAACTTCAGCAAGTTCCTGGTCGGCCGGGACGGTCGCGTGATCAAGCGTTACGCGCCGACCGAGAAGCCGGAGGCGCTGGGTGGCGACATCGAGGCCGCGCTGGGCTGAGCGTGGCGGCGGCCGCGAACGGCGGCCGCCTTCGCCGGCGATTGCGGGCGCGCCTCAGCGCACGATCGATACCGGCACCTTGCCCTGGGCGATCACCTTGCTGGAGACCGAGCCCAGCAGCAGGCCCTTGACCGCACCGCGCCCGTGCGAACCCATCACGATCAGGTCGCTGCGCTCCTTGCCGGCGACCGCCAGGATCACCTCGGCGGCATCGCCGATCTCGCAGCGCTCATGCACGTCCAGGCCGCTCTGGGCCAGCACCTTGCGCGTGGCCGACAGCATCTGCTCGTGATCCTCGGCGTGGTGGCGGCGCGCGGCGGTGGCGCCGATCTTGCGCTCGACGCCCGGGAACAGCGGCGGGCTGACCGCCAGCAGGGTGAGGGTGGCCGGCTTGTCCATCTTCTTGGCGAGCTTGATCGCGAAGCGCGCGGCGCGCGTGCTGATCGGACTGCCGTCGACCGGAACCAGGATCTTCATCGTCGTCTCTCCAGCGGAATCCCGACGATTCTACGCGGCAGCCGCGCCGATGGCGCGGTCCGGATACGGCGGCAGCGGCGCGGATCTCCGCCACCGCGCAGGGGACGAGAATGCCGCGCGGCCGTCTACTTCTCGACGAAGGCGCGCTCGAACACGTACTGGCCGGCCGTGCCGATCCGCGGTGCGGCGGTGAAGCCGCGCTCGTCCAGCAGGGCGCGGAAATCGGCCAGCATCGCCGGGCTGCCGCAGACCATCGCGCGGTCGTGCTCGGGGTCGAGCGCTTCGATGCCCAGCTGTTCCATCATCCGCCCGCTGGCCATCAGCTCGGTCATGCGGCCGCGGTGGTCGTTGCCCTCGAACTGGAACGGCTCGCGGGTCACCGCCGGGTAGTAGCGCAGCTTCTGGCTGATGACCTCGCCGAGGAACTCGTGCCGCGGCAGCTCGTTGAGGATGTAGTCGCGGTAGGCCAGGTCCTGCGCGGCGCGCACGCCGTGGCACAGGATCACCCGCTCGAAGCGTTCGTAGGTTTCCGGGTCCTTGACGATCGACAGCCACGGCGCGAAGCCGGTGCCGGTGCCCAGCAGGTACAGGTTGCGCCCCGGATGCAGGTCGCTGATCAGCAGGGTGCCGGTGGGCTTGCGCCCGATCAGCAGGGTGTCGCCGGGCTTGATGTGCTGCAGGCGCGAGGTCAGCGGACCGTCGGGCACCTTGATGCTGAAGAACTCCAGCTGCTCCTCCCAGTTCGCGCTGGCGATCGAGTACGCGCGCAGCAGCGGCTTGCTGGAGCCGTCCGCCTGCGGAACCTGCAGGCCGATCATCACGAACTGGCCGTTGTCGAAACGGAAGCCGTCGTCGCGGGTGGTGGTGAAGCTGAAGTAGTCGTCCGTCCAGTGACGGACGTCCAGCACGGTCTCGGTGCCGAAGGCTGCGGACATGGGGGAGTGGGGGTCTGGAAATGGAACGAATCCGCCAATTTTACGTGAATGCGGCCGCCGCCGCTGTACCGCCGCTGTCGGCCGCTTGCGCCTCGTCGATGGACCCGCCCGCAGGCGCGGGCGCAAGCCGCGATTCCCGGGCCTTCTCGCGGCTGACGCCGCTGCTACATGAGGAGGCTACCGCTTCTGTAGGAGCTGCGTGAGCTGCGACCGGGCTTTCCCATGAAAGCCCCATCGCGGCTGACGCCGCTCCTACGATGCCTTCGGGGGGCCGTGCTTATCGGTAGCCGGCCGCCTGCAGCTCGAACAGCTCGGCGTAGCGGCCGCCGGCGGCCATCAAGGCGTCGTGGGTACCGCTGGCCTCCAGCCGGCCGTCGGCCAGCACCAGGATCCGGTCGGCCATGCGCACGCTGCTGAAGCGGTGGCTGATCAGTACCGCGGTGCGGCGGTCGGACAGCTCCTTGAAGCGCTGGAACACCTCGAATTCGGCACGCGCGTCCAGCGCCGCGGTCGGCTCGTCGAGGATCATCACCTGGGCGTCGCGCATGTAGGCGCGGGCGATCGCGATCTTCTGCCACTGGCCGCCGGAGAGGTCGACGCCGGTCTTGAAGCGGCGGCCGATGACCTGGTCATAGCCCTGCGGCAACGCCTGGATCACTTCGTCCGCCAGCGCCCGCCGCGCCGCTTCGCGGATCCGCGCGTCGTCGTCCATCGCCTCGATCCGGCCGACCCCGATGTTCTCGCCCGCGGTCAGGTGGTAGCGCACGAAGTCCTGGAAGATCACCCCGATGTTGGCGCGCAACTGGTCCAGGTCGTACTCGCGCAGGTCGCGGCCATCGAGCAGGATGCGGCCCTCGTCGGGGTCGTACAGCCGCGCCAGCAGTTTGACCAGGGTGGTCTTGCCGGCGCCGTTCTCGCCGACCAGGGCCAACACCTCGCCGGCGCGCAACTGGAAGTCCAGTCCGCGCAGCGCCCAGTGGTCGGCGCCGGGATAGCGGAAGCCGACGTTCTCGAACACGAAGCCCTCGCGGATCGGCAGCGGCACCGGCTGCGGGTCGGGCGGGCTGGCGATTTCCGGTTCGATCCTGAAGAACGAGAACAGGTCGTCCAGGTACAGCGCCTGCCCGGCCACCTGCGAGAAGCCGATCAGCAGCCCCTCCAGCAGCTGGCGCAGTCGCAGGAAGCTGCCGGCGAGGAAGGTCAGGTCGCCGATGCTGAAGTCGCCGCGCACGGTGCGCCAGGCGATGTAGGCGTAGGCGACGTAGTAGCCGAGGGTGCCGAATGCCGCCAGCAGGCTGCCCCAGAACGCGCGCCGGCGGGCCAGCGAGCGGTTGGCGCGGAAGAAACGATCGGCCAGATCGCGGTAGCGGGCGATCAGGAAGGTGTGGAGATTGAAGATCTTCACTTCCTTGGCGGTCTCGACGCTGGCACCCATCTGCCGCACGTACTCGAGCTGGCGCCGCTCCGGCGTCCAGGCGAAGTTCAACGAGTAGCCCAGCGCATTGAAGTGCGATTCGCCGACGAAGGCCGGCACCAGCGCGATCGCCAGCAGGACGATCAGCCATGGCGCGTAGATCAGCAGGCCGGCGGCGAAACTGATCACGGTGATCGCGTCCTGGACCTGGCCGAACAGCTGGCTCATCAGGTTCATGCGTCCCATCGTCTGGCGACGTGCGCGATCGAGCTTGTCCTGCAGGTCCGGGTCCTCGAAGTCCTCCAGGTCGAGGGTCGCGGCATGTTCCATCAGACGGATGCTGGTGGCGTTGGTGAACAGCTCCGACAGCAGCGCGTCGCCATAGCCGATCATCCGGCCGATCAGATCGGAGGCGATCGCCAGCACGAATTCGGCGCCCAGTAGCCAGGCCAGGTGCTGCAGTTCGCCGCTGTGCCAGGCCGGGGCGAGGCCATCGAACGCGGTGCCGGCGCCGACCAGGCGCACCGCCTCGTCGATGATCAGTTTGCCGACGTAGAGCATCGCCACCGGCATCAGCGCGCGGACCAGGCGCAGGCCCAGGGTCATCAGGGTCAGCCCCGGGCTGGTGCTCCAGATCTGGCGCAGGAACGGCGGCAGGTTGCGCAGCGCATCGAAGCGCTCGCGCAGACTCGGCCGGGGCGACGGTGGGGACGATGCGGAGGCGGGCATGGATGCTGCCGTGAGCGGGGTCGCGGCAGTGTATCCGTAGACGCCGCAACGGCCCGCGATGCGCGCGGACCGTTGCCGGGGGCGGGGGGCGGCTCAGGCCGCGGCGGCGACGTAGGGCGTTTCCGGCAGTGGCTTGCGCAGGCCGACGTTGAGCACGTTCCAGGCGCGGATCGCGGCCACCGCGAAGCTCAGCTCGCTGATCTCGCGTTCGTCGAACTGCTCGCGCAGGGCCTCCAGTGCATCGTCGGGCACCGGCGCATGGCCCAGCGCGTTCAAGGCCTCCGCCCAGTCCAGTGCGGCGCGCTCGCGGGCGTCGAACAGCGGGCTCTCGCGCCAGGCGGCGACGGTGTCGAGCTTGCGCTGGGCGACGCCGGCGCGGCGCAGCGCTTCGGCGTGCATGTCCAGGCAGAACACGCAGCCGTTGAGCTGGGAGATGCGCAGGGAGACCAGCTCGACCAGTTGCCCACCCAATGGTCCCTTGTACAACTGGCCGCTGAGCTGGGCCAGCAACTGGAATGGGCGCGGGGCGAGGGTGGAGTAGTCGATGTGCGATGCATTCATGGCGTCTGTTTCCTTCTCATGGCGGCCACCATGGCCGCTTCATGAGGTAGACGGCCCAGCGCGCTGTGGCGTGACACATCTGTAGGAGCGGCGTAAGCCGCGATCCCCGGGCTGCGCCCGGGAATCCCCAAAGTTTGCTCCGCAAACCTTGGGCCCCACCGTTGCGCTGCCACACCCCCATTCGCATCTGCGATGCCAAGTGCCTACTTCTGATTCACGCCTGCGGCGCGAATCGCCCCCTGACTCAGGGGGGAACGATATCCGGCTGCGCCCGGGAATCCCCAAAGTTTGCTCTGCAAACCTTGGGCCCCACCGATGCGCTGCCACACCCCCATTCGCATCTGCGATGCGAATCGCCCCCTGACTCAGGGGGCTGGCCCGGAGCCCTTGTACCGTAGGAGCGGCGTAAGCCGCGATGAGGCTTTCATGGACAAACCCGATCGCGGCTTACGCCGCGCCTGCGAATACTGGCTGGCGGCGGGCCTCAATGCTCGACAGGCTGCCAGCGCCGCAGCTTGTCCGGATTCATCACCGTCAGTACTTCGCTGATGCGGTCGCCGTCGATCGAGACCGTGGTGATCGAATGCAGCCGCCCCTCGCGCCAGCGCAGCAGCGCCGGTTCGCCATTGGCGGAGCCGATGCGGGCCTCGATGCCGGCGCCAACGCGTCGCGCCACCGCCGCGTACAGGCGGGCGATGCGCTCGGCGCCCAGCAACGGACGGATCACCGCGGTGACCTTGCCGCCGCCGTCGGAGACCAACCGCGCATTGGCGGTCAGCAGTCCGGTGATCGCGGCCTGGTCGCCGGACTGCGAGGCGTGCATGAAGCGCACGAGCAGCTCGCGATGGCGGTCGCCGCTCACCTCGAAGCGCGGACGGTCCGCCTGCAGGCGGGCGCGGGCGCGATGCACCATCTGCCGGCAGTTGGCCACGCTGTGGCCGAGCAGCGGCGCGATCTGCGCGTAGTCGTAATCGAACGCCTCCTTCAGCAGGAACGCCGCACGCTCCTCGGGACCGAGCCGCTCGAGCAGGGTCAGGAACGCCAACGACACCTGGTCGGCCACCTCGGCGCCGTGCTCGGGCGTCGGCGCGCTGTCGACCTGCAGGGGTTCGGGCAGCCACGGGCCGGGATAGCGCTCGCGTTCGTGGCGCAACTGGCGCAGACGGTCGATGCCGAGCCGGGTGGCGCTGGTGACCAGCCAGGCCTCGGGGTCGCGGATGGCGGCCCGGTCGGCCTGCGACCAGCGCAGCCAGGCGTCCTGGACCACGTCCTCGGCGTCGCTGCGGCTGCCCAGCAGCTTGTAGGCCAGCGCGAACAGACGCGCACGGTGAGTTTCGAAGATTTCGATGGTCATGGTGGCCAGGACGGAGCAGGGGGCGGCGGCGTGACAGTCCGGTCGCGGGCGACACGGAATCCGATGACGGTCATCCGGAGCCGTCTCCGGGCGGCGCCTGCAATGCCTTGGGCAGGTGCCAGCCGTAGCGCAGCGCGGCCAGGCGCAGGAAGAAGCACAGTGCCGCGCCGACCACCGTCACCGGTACCGCGGGCAGTTGCAGCACATTGCCGATCGCGACCACGCTGGCGCCGGCCAGGGCGGCGATCGCGTACAGCTCGGCGTGCAGCACCAGCGGCACCCGCGCCAGCAGCACGTCGCGGAGCATGCCGCCGCCGATGCCGCTGAGCATGCCCAGGCACGGCGCCATCAGCGGGCCGATCCCGGCGCCGAGCGCCTTGTCGGTGCCGGCGACCGCGAACACCGCCAGGCCGAGCGCATCGAACACCCGCACCGGGTGGTCCAGACGTTCGATCCAGGGGCTCCAGGCGAAGGCGATCAGTCCGGCGCTGATCCAGATCGCCGGGTAGCGCCAGTCGTGCAGCGCCGCCGGCGGGGTCGCGCCGATCAGCAGGTCGCGCAGGATGCCGCCGGCGCTGGCGGTGGCGAAGGCCAGCACCAGTACGCCGAACAGGTCGAGCCGGCGACGCACCGCCATCATCGCGCCGCTGAGCGCGAACACGAAGGTGCCGACCAGGTCGAGGGCAAGGATCAGGGTGTCCATGCCGGTGATTCTGGCGGTTGGCCACGAAAACGCGAAACCCGGGCGAGGCCCGAGCCGCCGCGGCCGCGGCGGATGGAGCGCGGGGCCGGCACCGCGTCAGTAGTTCCAGTACTCGCGTATCCGCGAGACCTTGCCGTCGCGGAACTCGAACACGGCCATGCGCGGCGGCTGGCCCTCCATCTGCGCGTTGCTGCGCAGGACGGCGACGGCATCGTCGCCGTGCATCATGCCGACGATCCGGTAGCCGTACGCCTCGGGCGTCAAGCGCTCGTAGCGGCCCTCGTCCACCCCGGCGAGATGGTTCTCCAGCAACTGCTGCCGGGTGTAGCTGTCGTCCATCATCGGATGCTCGTAGACGAAATCGGCGCTGTACATCGCGTACAGCCGTTCGACGTCGTCGCGGTTGGCGCCGCGGGTGGTCGCCCGGTTCTGCGCGGCCGTCACCTCCCGCACCCGTCGTTCGACCGCGGCCCGGGACGATTCTCCAGCGTGCGCGTCTCCCGCGTGCGCGAGCACGGCTGGGAACAGCGACAGCGTGCCGAGGACAAGCCCGACGACGAGAGGCCCGACCACGAGACGGGTGGCGGTGGCGTGTCGGGTCATCGCGCCGTCCCCGCGTAGTGGCGGCCTGAGCCGGCCTGTACGGCGACCGCCTCGGTCGCCTCGATCCGTACCGGTTGCCCCGGTTCGAGACGCTCGCCACCGAGCACCACCAGCAGGTCGCCGGCGCTGAGCGGGCCGTCGACCTCGACCAGTTCGTCGAGTTCGTCGCCCAGCTCGACCGCGACCCGTTGCGCGCGCTCGCCGTCGTCGACCCGGATCACGTAGTTGCCGTCGCGCCGCAACAGCACCGCATCGCGCGGCACCGCGACGACCTGGCGGGGCCGGTCGGCGGGGATCGCCAGTTCGACCGCGCTGCCGACCGGAAGCCGGGTCTCGTCGAGGGCGACGCGGATCTCCAGCTGTCGCGACGCCTCGTCGCCGACCGGGACCACGGCGCTGATGCGATGGTCGCCGGAGGCATCGCCGGCCAGCACCCGCACCGGGCCGCCGACCGTCAGATGCGCGGCCAGCGACACCGGTGCGCGCGCCTGGATCTCCAGTCCGTCGGTGTCGACAAGGCGCGCGACCGTCGCGCCACGGGCGAGGAACTCGCCGAGCTCGGCCTGGTGCTCGACGACCATGCCGTCGAACGGCGCACGGATCACCATCCGCTCACGCTGGTGACGGGTCTGCGCCAGCAACGCGGCGGCGCGGGCGTGCTCCTGCGCGAGCACGTCGCGGTCGGCCTGCACCTGCTCGTACTGGGCGCGGGCGATGTTCTGCGCGTCGGCCAGCTGCGCGTAACGGCGCTCCTGCCGGCGCGCCTGGCCGAGCTGGGTCTGGATCCTGGCCAGCTCGGCCGAGGCTTCGCGTTCGCGCAGGCGCAGCGCGGTGTCGTCGAGCGCCGCCAGCGGCTCGCCGGTGCGCAGGTAGGTGCCGACCTCGGCGATACGGACGATGCGGCCGTCCTGTTCGCTGGCGATGCGCGCGTCGTGGCGGCTGATGACGCTGCCGGAGGCGTGGTGCAGGGGCGCGAACTCGGCTTCGACGGCGGGGGCGACCCGGACCACCGCGGGTGCGCGTTCGGCGGCGGCCGCGCCCGGGACGCCGTCGCTGGCGTCGCTGCTCGCGCGGGTGTCCGCGGGAGCGCTGCGCAACTGGTAGAGCAGCACCGCCGACGCCAGTACGGCGAGCGCGATCAGGATTTTCTTGGGGGTGGGCATGGGGGGCTCCATACGCGGTAGGACCAGGGGAGGGGCGGTCGGGAAGGGATCAGGCGGAACCGACGGCGTCGGCGGCGCTCATCGCTGCCGCCGGCACCCGCGCGCGGCGCGCCTCGAGCAGGCGCAGCAGCGCCGGGATCAGCAGCACCGTGAACACCAGGCTGAGCGCGATGCCGCCGACCGTGACCACGGCCATGCCGCGATAGATCTCGGCGCCGGGGCCGGGGTTGACCGCCATCGGCAGCGCGCCCATCACTCCGGTCAGCGCGGCGATCAGGATCGGCCGCAGGCGCCGGCTCAGCGCTTCGTGCAAGGCGCCGTCCAGGTCGAGCCCCTCGGCCTGCGCTTCGCGGGTCTGCGCGACCAGCAGGATCGCGTTGTTGATCACCATGCCCAGCAGCATGATGAAACCGATCATCGACAGCAGGTCCAGGCTCTGGCCGGAAACCAGGTTCAGCACCTGCAGTCCGAGCACGCCGCCCAGCAACGCCATCGGCAGGGTCGCCATCACGTAGGCGCTGTCGCGCAGCGAGCGGAACATCGCCGCCATCAGCATGAACAGCACCAGCAGGGCCATCGCGAAGTTGCCGCCCATGGTGCGGACCACCTCGTCGAGACGGTCGGCGCTGCCGGACACCCGCACCTCGGCGTCGGACGGAAGCTCGCCGCGCAGGGCCGGCACGATCTCCCGGTCGACGACTTCCAATGCCTCCTGCAACGACATCGAGGCGGGCGGATCGATGGTCAGGCTGACGGTACGGCGGCCGTCGAGCCGGCGCAGCTGGCTGGGCGCGAGCACGGTGTCGATGCGGGCGAGGTCGGCCAATTGGGTGATGCCGCCGTAAGGCGTCGCCAGTGGCGCGCTCCGTAGGCCGGTCAGGCTGGGCTCGTCGGCACCGCGCAGGATGATCGGCATGCGGCTGTCGCCGTCGAACTGCTCGCCCAGCCAGTGGCCGTCGCCGAGCGTGCGCACCACCGTGGCCAGGTCGCTGCGCCGCCAGCCGACCTCGGCCAGACGCCGGTCGTCCGGCGCGATCCGCAGCTCGGGTGTCGCCGCGGCGACGTTCGGCCAGGTCCGCACGGTGCCCTCGGGAAAGCGTTCGGTCAGCCGTTGCCGGCCCAGTTCGGCGGCCTCGATCAGGGCGTCCGCATCGGGATGCTGCAGATGGATGGCGATCGCCCGCGCCGATCCGCCGAAGCCACCGAACAAGGGCCCGCGGTAGACCGAACTCATGGTGTCGGGCAGGTCGGCGGTGATTTCCTCGCGCAGGATCCGCAGGAAGTCGTCGGTCCGACCCGGGTCCTCGGTGCGCGCGCCGAGTGCGGCCGAGCCCGAGCCCCAGATGTTCAGGTACCAGTTGCGCAGCTTCGGCTGCTTGTCGCCGTCCATGTACGGACGCATCCGCTCCAGCAGGATCGGCGCGATCTCGCGATCGGCGCGCTGGATGCTCATGCCCGGCGGCAGGTCGATATTGGCGTCGGCGGCGGCGCGCTGCACCGGCGGCAGGTAGTCGATGCGCGGCATCAGCGCGACGGTCAGCAGGATCGGCGCGGCGACCAGGCCGGCGATCCAGGCCAACTGGCGCGGCCGGCTGGCGGTCGCCGCCAGTGCGCGGC
>NZ_VICD02000179.1 GCF_006546735.2 Marilutibacter maris
GCCCGAACCCGGCCCGCCGCCGCGATCACGGCCACCGGCCGCCGCGCCGCGGCCGGGCTCTGAGCGCGCGATCCGATGACCAGGCTCGACCGCTATCTCATCAGCGAGTTCGCCCAGGCGGTGATGGCCACCCTGGCGGTGCTGCTGATCGTCTGTGTCGGCGGCGCGTTGACCGACGTGCTGGGCGACATCGCCCGCGGCCAGCTGCCGGCCGGCCTGCTGCTGGCCCAGCTCGGCCTGGTCCTGCTCAACTGGCTGCCGGTGATCCTGCCGCTGGCGCTGTTGCTGGGCCTGATGCTGGCGGTCGGGCGGCTGTACCGCGATGCCGAGATGCCGGTGATCGCCTCGGTCGGGGTCGGACCCAGGCGCCTGCTCAAGCCCCTGATGCTGGTGGTGTTGCCGCTGATCGCGGTGGTCGCGGCCTGTTCGCTGTGGCTGGGGCCCTGGGCCGAGCGGCTGTCGCGCGAACTGATCAACGAGGCCAACCGCAACATGATCGTGGCCGGTCTGGAGCCGGGACGCTTCACCGAGTTGCCCAATGGCGGCGGGGTCGCCTTCGTCGGCGAGATGTCGGGCGAGGGCACCCGCTTCGACCGGGTGTTCGTCTACCGCCAGAGCGATGACCGGATCACCGTGGTCAGCTCCAACCAGGGCGCGCTCAAGGCCGGAGAGGACGGCCAGCGCTACCTGGTGCTGGAGAACGGCTTCGAGGTCGAGGGGCCGCGCGAAGGCGGCCAGGACTATCGGCTGCTGCGTTACGCCAGCAACGAGGTGCGGATGCCGGCCGGCAAGGAGAAGTTCGATCTCGACGATCCCGAGGCGTTGCCGACGTCGGCCCTGATCGGCGACGAGCGGCCGCCGGCGGTGGCCCAGCTGCACCGCCGGATCGCGCCGCCGCTGCTGGCGCTGGCGTTCGCGCTGATGGCGATTCCGCTGGCCCGCAGCATGCCGCGGCAGGCCCGCTACGGACGGATGCTGATGGGCTTCCTCGGCTATCTGATCGGCGTCAACCTGATGCTGATGGGAACCGGCTGGCTCGAGGACGACAAGATCCCCGGCATGCTCGGCTTGTGGTGGCTGGTGCTGCCGCTGCTCGGGGTCGGGGTCTGGCTGTACCTGGGAGACGGCCGGATGCGGCCGTCCAAGGGTCGCGCCAACGGCGCCGGGAGGGCAGCATGAGATTCCTGCCCCGGCTGCACGACCTGTACGTGGCCCGCGCGGTGATGGCCGCGGTGATCCTGACCTGGGCGGTGCTGCTCGGGCTGGACGTGATGCTGGCCCTGGTCAGTGAGTTTGGCGACGTCGGCAAGGGCCGCTACGGCTTCGTCCAGGCGCTGGCCTACGTCGGCCTGACCGTGCCGCGCCGGGCCAATTACCTGTTCCCGTACGCGGCGGTGATCGGTTCGCTGATGGCGCTCGGGCAACTGGCGGCGACCTCGGAGCTGACCGCCCTGCGGGCGATCGGCCTGTCCCGGCGCCGGATCAGCTTCGCGGTCGCGGGCGCGGTGGCGGTGCTGACCGCGCTGATGGTGATCAGCGGCGAGACCGCCGGCCCGATCGGCCAACGCCGCGCCGACGCCCTGAAGAGCTCGGCCAAGTCCGACAACCTGATCGTCGCCCAGTATTCGGGCGTGTGGGCGCGCGAGGGCGACACCATCCTCAACGCCGCCGGCGGACAGGAGCGCGACGACGGCAACGACCGCTGGATCGAGCTGCACGATGTGCGCCTGTACGAGTTCGCCGAGGACGGCCGTCTGGTATCGATGGCACGGGCCAAGGTCGCCGAGCACCGCCCCGGCGGCTGGCTGCTGCGCGACGTGAACCGCACCTATTTCGATCAACGCTCGGTCAGCGAGTCCAGGGTGGCGGAGGAACGCTGGGAGTCGCGGTTGGACTCGACCGCGCTGACCGCCGGCACCGACCGCCCGCGCTACCTGAGCGCCGGCGACCTGCGCCAGGCGATCGAGTACCGCAAACGCAACGACCTGGATGCCGGCGATTTCCAGGAGCATTACTGGGGCCGCTGGTTCTATCCGATCAACGTGATCGCGCTATGCCTGGCGGCGATCCCGTTCGCATTCGGCCTGTTGCGCAGCGGCGGCACCGGCAAGCGCCTGTTCGTCGGCATCGTGTTCGGGCTCGGCTTCTATCTGCTGCAGACCCAGTTCGTGCAGCTGGCGAAGGTGCTGAAGTTCGACTTCCGCCTCGCCTATCTGCTGCCGATCGTGATCATGGCCGGCGTCTCCGCCTATCTCTTCAAACGCCGCTCGGGGTGAGGCACGGCCGTTTGCGAGCCACTGGCTCGCGGCCGTGCCGAACGCCCGGCGCGCTGCGCCGGGCCGGGGTTGCGAGGTGAGCGCGTAGCGCGAGCCCGCAACGGCCCACGAGGCGGAGCCGAGTGGATTCCCTTGCGAGCCACTGGCTCGCG
>NZ_VICD02000180.1 GCF_006546735.2 Marilutibacter maris
GTCGACGAGCTCGGCCAGCACGACGACCATGCCGCGCTGCTGGCCTCGGCCATCGTCGAGCAGCCGCCGGTGCTGGCGCGCGACGGCGGCGTGTTCGCCGAGGGCCACGATGCCGAGCTGGACGAGCTGCGGCGGCTGTCGGAGAACGCCGACCAGTTCCTGGTCGACCTGGAGACCCGCGAGCGCGAGGCCACCGGCATTCCGACCCTGAAGGTCGGCTACAACCGCGTGCACGGCTACTACCTGGAGATCAGCAAGGCGCAGGCCGGCAAGGCGCCGACCCAATACACCCGTCGCCAGACCCTGACCAACGCCGAGCGCTACATCACCGAGGAGCTGAAGACGTTCGAGGACAAGGTGCTGTCGGCGCGCGAACGCGCCCTCGCCCGCGAACGCCTGCTCTACGAGCAATTGCTGGACGCGCTCAACGAGCGCCTGCCGCAGCTGAAGACCTGCGCCGCCGCGCTGTCGGAACTGGACGTGCTGGCCGGACTGGCCGAACGCGCGCAGGCGCTGGACTGGTCGCGCCCGGAACTGACCGACGAGCCGAAGCTGTGCATCGAGCGCGGCCGCCACCCGGTGGTCGAGGCGGTGCGCGAGGACCCGTTCGAGCCCAACGACCTGATCCTCGACGACAGCGCCGACGGCAACGGTCGCAGGATGCTGGTGATCACCGGTCCCAACATGGGCGGCAAGAGCACCTACATGCGGCAGAACGCGCTGATCGTGCTGCTCGCGCACATCGGCAGCTTCGTGCCGGCGGCGCGCGCGCAGATCGGTCCGATCGACCGCATCCTGACCCGCATCGGCGCCGGCGACGACCTCGCCCGCGGCCAGTCGACCTTCATGGTCGAGATGAGCGAGACCAGCTACATCCTCCACCACGCGACCGATCGCTCGCTGGTGCTGATGGACGAGATCGGCCGCGGCACCTCGACCTACGACGGCCTCGCCCTGGCCGAGGCCTGCGCGCGCCACCTGGCCGCGAACAACCGCGCCTGGACCCTGTTCGCGACCCACTACTTCGAGCTGACCGCGCTGGCCGAGGACAACGGCATCGCCAACGTGCACCTGGACGCGGTCGAGCATCACGACAAGGTCCATGGCGACCGCCTGGTGTTCATGCACGCGGTCAAGGACGGCCCGGCCAATCGCAGCTTCGGCCTGCAGGTCGCGGCGCTGGCCGGACTGCCGAGAGCGGTCGTGCAGCAGGCCAAGGCGCGCCTGGCCGAGCTGGAGCAGCGCGGCCACGACGCGCCGACGCCGGCGCCGATGGTGCCCGACACCCTCGACGCGCCACGCCAGGCCAGTCTGTTCTCGGCGCCGTCGGCGGCGATGGAGGCACTGGCCGGGCTTGACCCGGACGAACTGACGCCCAAGCAGGCGCTGGAAGCGCTGTACCGGCTCAAGCAGCTGCAGCGCGAGTAGTCCCCTTCACGATGCAGAGCAAAGGACGCCGGCCATGAAGATGCAGACCCTGATCGCGGTGCGCGATGTCGCCGCCAGCAGCGCCTGGTACCGCACCCTGCTGGACTGCCGCAGCGGCCACGGCGGCGACCACTACGAACAGCTGCTCGCCCACGGCGAGGACGAGTTCTTCATGCAGTTGCACGCCTGGGGCGAACACGGCCACGCCAACCTCGGCGATCCCGACGCCGCCGCGCACGGCTACGGCACCCTGCTGTGGTTCCGGGTCGACGACTTCGATGCCGCGGTGGCCCGGGCGCGGCAGCTGCGGGCCGAGATCATCGAACCGCCGCAGGTGAACCCGCGCGCGAACCACCGCGAGTGCTGGTTGCGCGATCCCGACGGCTACGTGGTGGTGCTGGCCAGCCGCTACGGCGAGCTCGGCGACAGCGCCTAGGCGCCCTCGCCCGTCGCACCGGCACCGGTTGCGTGGGCGGCGTCGAAACGGCGGGTCTGGCGGCTGGGATCGAACGGCCCGATCCGCTCGCGGCCGTCGAAGCGGTATTCGGCGAACTGGCCGTCGGCGCGCACGTAGTGCAGGAACAGTTGCACCCAGTAGCGGCCGTCGAAACGCCCGCGCCAGTGCGGCAGATCGGCGCCGCGATAGGCCAGCATGTCGCCCGGCCCCAGCGGCAGTTCGAGGTCCTCGCCCTCGGACTGGATCCCCAGCGTCCACGGACACGCGGCGTCGAAGCCCAGGGTCAACGAGGTGCTGATCTCGCACGACGGCCGGTCGAGATGGCGCGGCAGTTCGGCACCGGGCATGTAGACGCGCAGATACGAGTAGCACGGATGCAGTGGGCCGTCGGCGACCCGCTCCATCAGCGGCAGCAGGCGCAGCAGCAGGCACTCGCCGAGGGTGTCGGCGTAGCGTCCCTGCGAACCGAGGCTGTCCTCGCGGGTGTAGTAGCCGGGCACGCCGGTCTGCATCACCGCGTAGTTGGCGCACAACTCGGCCTCGGCCGGCGCCAGCACCCCGCGCAGCACGCTGAAGCCGCGATCGCGGAAGTGCCCGGCGCACTGGCCGAGTAGATCGGAAGGCGCGGCGGCGAGCGTTTGGGACGTACTCATGGACGGGCAGGCGGGTGAGGACGGAGCCTCAATGGTAACCGCAGCGCCCCGATGCCGGCCCCCGATGTCCGCCCCCACGATTTCGTCATCGGTCACGGCGCATGATGGGTCGCCCGATGGCCCGGTCCCGCACGGTCGGGGCGACTGTTGCAATCAATAGCAAAAACCTATTGATTCATACAGAACATTCGATTTCAGAAATCAATAGCACGGGCGTACCGTGATCCGGTGGCCCCGCGATCGGCAACGGCGGAACGCGGCCGGCCCCGTCAATGGTCCGTGCCGGCGCCACCGACGCCGTTGCGTCGCCGCGCTCCCCCGCGGCCGGTCCGGACCGCACCACAGCCAGCCAGCGCAAGCAGCCCAAGGAGAGTGCCGATGTCCAGCAACGAAACAAAATGCCCCTTCCACGCCACCGCCGGCGGCGGCACCCAGAACCAGGACTGGTGGCCCAAGCGGCTGCGCCTGGACCTGCTCAACCAGCACTCGTCCCGCTCCAACCCGCTGGACGGCGACTTCGACTACGCCAGCGCCTTCAACAGCCTCGACTATGCGGCGCTGAAGCAGGACCTGGCCGCCCTGATGACCGACTCGCAGGACTGGTGGCCGGCCGACTTCGGCCACTACGGTGGCCTGATGATCCGCATGGCCTGGCACAGCGCCGGCACCTACCGCATCGGCGACGGTCGTGGCGGCGGCGGCCGCGGCCAGCAGCGCTTCGCCCCGCTCAACAGCTGGCCCGACAACGTCAGCCTGGACAAGGCGCGCCGGCTGCTGTGGCCGATCAAGCAGAAGTACGGCCAGAAGATCTCCTGGGCCGACCTGATGATCCTCGCCGGCAACGTCGCGCTGGAGACGATGGGCTTTGAGACCTTCGGCTTCGGCGGCGGCCGCGAGGACACCTGGGAGCCCGACCAGGACGTCTACTGGGGCAACGAGACCACCTGGCTCGGCGACGAGCGCTACAGCGGCAAGCGCGATCTCGAGAACCCGCTGGCGGCGGTGCAGATGGGCCTGATCTACGTCAATCCCGAAGGCCCCAACGGCAACCCCGACCCGCTCGCCGCGGCCAAGGACATCCGCGACACCTTCGGCCGCATGGCGATGGACGATGAGGAGACCGTGGCCCTGATCGCCGGCGGCCACAGCTTCGGCAAGACCCACGGCGCCGGCCCGGCCGACAATGTCGGCACCGAGCCCGAGGGCGCGGGCCTGGAGGAACAGGGCCTGGGCTGGCACAACCGCTTCGGCAGCGGCAAGGGCGCCGACGCGATCACCAGCGGCCTGGAGGTGACCTGGTCGAAGACCCCGACCCAATGGGGCAACAGCTTCTTCGAGATCCTGTTCGGCCATGAGTGGGAGCTGTCCAAGAGCCCGGCCGGTGCCCACCAGTGGGTCGCCAAGGACGCGGAAGCCTCGATCCCGCACGCGTTCGACGCGTCGAAGAAGATCCTGCCGACGATGCTGACCACCGACCTGTCGCTGCGCTTCGATCCGGCCTACGAGAAGATCTCGCGCCGCTTCCTGGAGCACCCTGACCAGTTCGCCGACGCCTTCGCCCGCGCCTGGTTCAAGCTCACCCACCGCGACATGGGGCCGCGCGCGCGCTACCTCGGTCCGGAAGTCCCGGACGAGGCGCTGATCTGGCAGGACCCGGTGCCGGCCGCCGACTACCCGGCGATCGATGCCGGCGACATCGCCGCGCTGAAGAAGAAGCTCCTGGCCTCCGGGCTGACGGTATCCGAACTGGTGGCCACCGCCTGGGCCTCGGCCTCGACCTTCCGCGGCGGCGACAAGCGCGGCGGCGCCAATGGCGCGCGCATCCGCCTGGCCCCGCAGAAGGACTGGGACGCCAACCAGCCCGCGCAACTGGCGAAGGTGCTCAAGACGCTGGAGGGCATCCAGTCCGACTTCAACGGCGCCCAGTCCGACGGCAAGCGGGTCTCGCTCGCCGACCTGATCGTGCTCGGCGGCTGCGCCGCGGTCGAGAAGGCGGCGGCCGATGCCGGCGTGTCGATCCAGGTGCCGTTCTCGCCGGGGCGTACCGACGCCTCCCAGGAGCAGACCGACGTCGACTCGTTCGCGCCGCTGGAGCCGGTCGCCGACGGCTTCCGCAACTACAGCCAGGGTGCGTTCTCGATCCCGGCCGAGCATCTGCTGATCGACCGCGCGCAGTTGCTGACCCTGACCGCGCCGGAAATGACCGCCCTGGTCGGCGGCCTGCGCGTGCTCGGCGGCAACCACGGCGGTTCCGGCCACGGCGTGTTCACCGAGCGTCCGGGTGTGCTGAGCAACGACTTCTTCCGCAACCTGCTCGACATGGGCACCGAGTGGAAGCCGACCTCGAAGGCCGCCGAGACCTTCGAGGGTCGCGACCGCAACAGCGGCAAGGCGAAGTGGACCGGCACCCGGGTCGACCTGGTGTTCGGCTCCAACTCGGTGCTGCGCGCACTGGCCGAGGTCTACGCCAGCACCGACGGTCAGGACAAGTTCGTCAAGGACTTCGTCGCCGCCTGGAACAAGGTGATGAACCTGGACCGCTTCGACCTGGCCTGAGCGAACGGCTCCCGGCCCCAATGAAGAAGCCCGGCGCAAGCCGGGCTTCTTCGTTCGTGGCGGCGGGGTTCAGGCCGCCTGCGCGGCCGGCACCGTCGCCGCGGCGTCCAGCGCCTGCGCCAGATCGCTCCACAGGTCGTCGACGTGTTCGATGCCGACCGACAGCCGCAGCAGGCCATCGGTGATGCCATTGGCGGCCTTGTCGGCCGCACCGACGACGCGGTGGGTCAGCCCCGAGGGATGCTGGATCAGGGTGTCGACCGAGCCCAGGCTGACCGCCGGTGTCATCAACCGCACCGCGCGCATCACCGCCGCCGCGGCGTCATGGCCGCCGGCCAGTTCGAAGGCCATCAGCGATCCCGGCCCGGCCATCTGGCTGCCGACCAGGTGCGCGTTGCGGACCGTGCCCAGCCCCGGATGGAACACCCGCGCGACCCGCGGATGCGCGGCCAGCCGCTCGGCGAGCGTCTGCGCGTTGGCCTGCGCGCGCTCGACCCGCAGCGACAACGTCGGCAGGCCACGGTGCAGCAGGTAGGCGGCCAGCGGATGCAGCAGCCCGCCGGTCGCCGCGCGCACCGTGCGCAGCGGTTGCGCCAGTGCGTCCTCGCAGCAGACCACGCCGGCGATCACGTCGCCGTGGCCGCCGAGGAACTTGGTCGCGCTGTGCAACACGTAGCGTGCGCCCAGCGCCAGCGGGTTCTGCAGCACCGGAGTGGCGAAGGTCGAATCGACCAGTACCGGCACGCTGCCGGCGGCGGCCACCACGGCGCGGATGTCGACCAGGTCGACGGTCGGGTTGGCCGGGGTCTCGACGATGACCAGGGCGGTATCGGGACGGATCGAGGCGGCGATGCGGTCGGCGGTGACGAACTCGGCCTCCAGCCCGCACAGGCCGCTGGCCAGCAGGTGGTCGGAGGTCCCGTACAGCGGCCGTACCACCAGCACATGGCCGCCATGCGCGCGTCGCGCCATCAGCACCGCGGTCAGCGCCGCCATGCCGGAACCGAAGGCCACGCAGGCCTCGCTGCCTTCCAGGCGCGCCAGCGCGCTCTCGGTCCGCGCCACGGTCGGATTGTGCAGGCGCGCATAGATCGGATTGGCCGCACTGGCCTCGCCGGCGACCAGGGCATCGAAGCTGGCGGTGCCGGCCTCGAGATCGGCGACCGGATAGGTGGTCGACAGATCGATCGGCGGCGCGTGCACACAGGCCTCGCGCAGGCCATCGCGGCCGGCATGGACAAGACGGGTTTCGAGTCGGGTCACCGCAGGCTCCTGATCGGAATATTCGCCGATGCTAGAAGATCATGCGATCCCTGATTTATGATCCGAAGGATATTTCATATAAAGGCGCAATTCCGATGCTTGACCGAATCGACGTCGCCCTGCTGCGGCTGTTGCGGAAGAATGCGCGGCTGCCGAACAAGACCCTGGCCGAAAAGACCGGGGTCGCCCCCTCGACCGCGCTGGAGCGGATCCGTCGCCTGCACGAGTCGCGCACGATCCAGGGCTACCACGCCGAGGTCGCCCCGGCGGCGATCGGGATCGGTCTGCAGGCGATGGTCGCGGTGCGGCTGGCGCGCCATTCGCGGCCGATGGTCGACGGCTTCCTGGACCACCTGCAGGGGCTGCGCGAAGTGCTGGCGTTCTACCACCTGGCCGGCGCCGACGACTTCCTCGTCCATGTCGGCGTGCGCGACAGCGCGCACCTGCGCGAGTTCGCGCTGACCGCGTTCACCGAGCGCGAGGAGGTCGCGCATATCCAGACCCACCTGATCTTCGACTTCCACCGCAACACCGAATTGCCCGTCTACCTGCAGTCGCCCGATCTGCAGTCGCCCGGCTGAGCCCCTCCACCGTCTGCAAACATCTCTCGGCTAGGATGGCCGTTTCCACAGATCGCGGGACCCGTCATGACCACACCTCTCGTCCAGGACCTGTTCGCCCAGTTGCAGGGCCGTCCCGCCGCCGAAATGGCGCAGTCGCTGGGCATCCCGGCGGCGCAGACCGAATCGGCGATTTCCGCCGCCCTGCCCCTGCTGGTCGGCGCGATGGGACGCAACGCCAGCCAGCCTCAGGGCGCGCAAGCCCTGCTTGGGGCGCTGCAACGCGACCATTCCGGCAACGACCTGGCCGGCGTGCTCGGCGCGGTCCTCGGCGGCGGCGGCCAGGGCGGCGGCATCCTCGACCACCTGCTTGGCGGCCAGCAACGCAACGCCACCAACGGCCTGGGCGCGGCGACCGGGCTGGACAACGACCGCGCCGGCGCCCTGCTGAAGATGCTGGCGCCGATCGTGATGGCCTATCTGGCGCGGCGGGTGTTCTCGTCCGAACCGGCTCCGGCCGGCACCCGTGCGCTGACCCCGCAGTCGCTGGGCGACGTGCTCGGCCAGGAAGGCCGCGACATGCGCCAGGCCGGCGGCATGCAGGGCGGCCTGCTCGGCGCGGTGCTCGACCAGGACGGCGACGGCGACCTGGACATGGGCGACCTGATGCGCCTGGGCGGCTCGCTGCTGGGCGGCGGCCGCTGAGCCGCGGCCGCGCCTAGGTCGCGTCGATATCGCCCAGGGCGCGGATCAACCGGCGAGCCCGCTTGTCGGGCTTGCTGGACGGCGGCCGGTAACCGGTACGCGCGGCGGCGCGCAGGGCGCGCTGCCGTTCGCGCGCCTCGCGCGAGGCCGCGTCCTCCCGATACAGGGTGCGTGCGACCGTGGCCGGCCCGCGCTGGTCGCTGAGCGCCAGCACCTCGACCACGAACGCCTCCTCGCCGCGCTCGATCTTCAGCCGGTCGCCCTCGCGCAAGGTGCGCGAGGCCTTGGCGCGCTGGCCGCCGACCTCGATCCGACCGTGCTCGATGGCGTGTTTGGCCAGACTGCGGGTCTTGAAGAAGCGCGCGGCCCACAACCACAGGTCCAGGCGCACGCCGGCAACGGCCTCGACGGCCTGGGCCGGATTGGAACGGGCGTTGCGGGTCATGGCGTCAGTCTAGCGCGCGGCGCGCATGCGGGCGGGGCGTCGGAAACGCAAACGGCCGCCCGGAGGCGGCCGTCGCGGAGCATCCCGGAGGATGCGGCGGATCAGTCGGCGGACTTGGCGTAGGCCGACAGATCTTCCTTGATGCGGGCCTTCTTGCCTTCCAGGCCGCGCAGGTAGTACAGCTTGCCGGCGCGGACCTTGCCGCGGCGCTTGACCTGGACCGAATCGATGATCGCACTGTGGCTCTGGAACACGCGCTCGACGCCGTAACCGTGCGAGATCTTGCGGACGGTGAACGAGGAGTTCAGGCCGGCGTTCTTGATCGCGATGACCACGCCTTCGTAGGCCTGGACGCGCTCGCGGTTGCCTTCCTTCACCTTGACGTTGACGACGACGGTGTCGCCGGGGCTGAACTGGGGCAGCTTGCGCTGGACCTGTTCGGCTTCGAATTCCTGCAGGAGCGTATTGAGGGTCATGGTCGTAGCCTGGTTGATGTCGCTTTTCTAGGCCGTCCGGTCGGGCCGGAAGGCACGTTGTTGCGCGAGTGCACGTGGACCCGCGTCATGGCATGGGTGGAGCTAAGCCGCGCATTATAGCGGCCTTTCCGCCGCAGATGCTAGCGGTCGCTGCCGGGATCCGTCGGCGGCAAGGGCTGCGCGCCCTCGTCGCTGGCCCGCCATTCATCCAGCAGCCGGCGATCGGCCGGCGACAGCGCCGCCTCGTCGATCAGGTCAGGACGTCGCAGCCAGGTCCGGCCCAGCGACTGCATCCGCCGCCAACGCGCGATATGGGCGTGATTGCCGGACATCAGCACCTCCGGCACCCCGCCCAGCTCGTGCTCGACCGGACGGGTGTAATGCGGGCAATCCAGCAGGCCGTCGGCCTCGAAGCTGTCCTGGGCCGCGGATTCGGCATCGTTGAGCGCGCCGTCCTGCAGCCGCGCGACCGCGTCGACCACCACCGCCGCGGCCAGCTCGCCGCCGGACAGCACGTAGTCGCCGATCGACAGTTCCTCGTCGACCTCGGCCCGGATCAGGCGCTCGTCGACGCCCTCGTAGCGGCCGCACAGCAGGATCAGCCGATCCATCGCCGCCAGCTCGCGGACCTTCGCCTGGGTCAGCGGCGCGCCCTGCGGGCTCATGTAGATCACCCGCGCCGGCGTCGGCGCGGCGGCGCGCGCGGCACGGATCGCCGCCCGCAACGGGTCGATCAGCATCACCATGCCCGGACCGCCGCCGAACGGGCGGTCGTCGACCCGCCGGTAGTTGCCCTCGGCGTAGTCGCGCGGGTTCCAGCCGTGCAGCGACAGCAGCCCACGCTCGCCGGCCCGGCCGGTGACGCCGAAGGCGGCGCACTGGTCGATGAATTCCGGAAACAGGCTGACGACGTCGATGCGCATGGAGGGTCCAGGAAGCGGGGCCGGATCGAGACCGGCAGGATACGGCCTTGGCGGCCGCGGCCGGCGGACTAGAAATCCGGGTCCCAGTCGACCGTGACCACGCCATTGTCAAAGTCGACGGCGGTCACGTACTGCGGCTGCACGAAGGGAATCATCCGCTCGCGCTCGTCGTCGCGGGCGACCAGCACGTCGTTGGCGCCGGTCGAGAACAGGTGCGAGACCGTGCCCAGCGCCACCCCGTCGGTGGTGACCACGCGCAGGCCTTCCAGGTCGACCCAGTAGTACTCGCCGGGCGCGGGCGGCGGCAGCACCTCGCGCGGCACGTGGATCTCGGTGCCGCGCAGCGCCTCGGCGGCGTCGCGGTCGGTAACCTCGGGCAGGTGACCGATCAGGTACTTGCCGCTTTCACGTCCCTTCGCCCCGCGCAGCTCGCGCTCGCCGCCGGCGGGATCGACCAGGATCCACGGCTGGTAGCGGAAGATCGCCGCGCGCGGCTCGGTCCAGGATTCGAATTTCAGTTCGCCACGCAGACCAAAGGCGCCAAGCACCCTGCCCAACAGGATGCGGCGCCCTTGCTCGCTCATCTGTGGCGTTTCGGCCGCTGGCCGCGCGTCGACGCGACCGCAGACGATCAGGCCGAAGCCGCTGCCGGCGCGTCGGCCGACTTCACCGCGTCCTTGTACAGCACGGCGACCTTGTCGGTCAGCTGCGCGCCGTTGTCGACCCAGTGCTTGACGCGCTCGGTGTTGAGCTCGACGCGCTTCTCGCCGCCGGTCGCGACCGGGTTGTAGTAACCCACGCGCTCGATGTTGCGGCCGTCGCGGGCGTTGCGGCTGTCGGTGACGATGATGTGGTAGAAGGGACGCTTCTTGGCGCCACCACGTGCCAGACGGATCTTGACCATTGCTTGCTTTCCTGTGTTGCCCAGCCGCCGGAATGGCGGGGTAAGCCGGCAATTGTAGCCGCTTGGCGGCATCGGTGGAAGTCCGGGCAGGGCCCGCCCCGATCTGCCCCCCTGCCCGCTCGCCCCGGAACCGGGCCCCTCGCAGGGCCCGGCCGCCCGGTCGGGCACCCGCCGCAGCGGGCCCCCTGGCCGAGCGCACGCTCAGGGCGTGACCGTCAGCCTCACCGGCACGCTCGACACCGGCATGCCCGGGTCGTTGCTGGCGAAACAGGCGCGGGCATCGTACTGCCCCGGTGCCAGCCCGGCCGCGTTCAGGTTGAGCGCGACCGACTGCTGCTGACCGGCATCGACCTGCCCGGCCGACGGCGCCGCCGAACTCATCCACGCCGCGCCGCAGTTGCTGGCGGCGTTGACCTCGAAGGCCATGCCCGGGTTGCTCGGCGAAGTTGCCCTCCAGACTCCGCCCAGCTCCGGCGAGATCACCACCTGGGCCTGGCTGCCGACGCCCTGGGCCGACTGGTACCACGCCCAGCGATTGGCGAACGGGATGTCGAAGCGCACGTGCAACCAGTAGGTGCCCGGCGGCAGCACCACGTTCTCGCCCGCCAGGGTCGGATCGAACTGCACCCAGCGGTCGCTGAAGCCCAGCCCCGGGGTGCCCGGCGTCGCCGTGTAGCTCCACAGCGCGGTATCCGGCGCCAGGTTCGGGTAGCCGGCCGGCTTGCCGCCGTCGTCGGCGTAGATCGCCCAGGTCACGCTGCTGGCGATGCTCATCGGATCGGCGTCGCTGGCGCCGACCACGAAGCCGCGCGCGGCCAGGAAGTCGATCGTGCCGGTTTCGTTCATCACGAAGTCGTCGGCGGTGTAGGTGCCGGTGCCCAGATCGGTGAAGTAGGCGCTGCGGGTGCCCGAGCCGATCGAACCGTTGCTGGACGCGAACACCACCGCGCTGATCGAGCCGCTGGCCTGGTAGTTCCAGTCCAGCACGCCGCCACCGACGTTGGCGATGTCGACCGAGGCCTGGCCGCTGCCGCCGGCCGGCAGGCTGACCTCGATGGCGTCGGACGGATCCAGCGACGCCTGCGGCGCCGGCACCGAAACCGCGACCGGCAGATGCAGCGGGGCGACGTGCGGCGAGGACGTGTTCGGTTCCAGCACCACCGTGCCGAAGCGCCAGCCGCCGTCGGCCGGCAGGCTGGCGGCGTCGACGCTCACCGTCAGGGTCACCTCGCCGCCGCCCCTGACCTTGAAGCTGGCCGGCGAGACCGCGCCCGGCAGCCCTTCCAGTCGCGCGTTCCACTTCACGTTCGGACGCCGCACGCTGCGCAGGGTGCGGGTGAACACGCAGGTGTCGATGCAACGGCCCTCGGCCATGCTCGCCAGGTTCAGGCTGCTGGTGTCGCCGCCCTCGGCCGGGTTGGCGGCCTGGTAGTTGGCGGTGCTTTCGTCCATCACTAGGGCCGCGCGCGCCGCGGCCGGCACGTCGACGCGGCCGCTGCCCATCGCGAACGGATCGGCCGGAGTCACGCCATCCTCGATCAATACGCCGGTGTCGGCGGTCATCATCAGCGCCGACTTGACCTGGGCCGGGGTCCAGGTCGGGTGCAACTGCTTGAGCAGGCCGGCCGCGCCGGCCACGTGCGGCGCCGCCATCGAGGTGCCGTTCTTCAGACCCACCAGTTCCTCGAAGCCCTCGATGGTGTCGCCGGCGTCGACCGCCAGCACCGCCACGCCCGGCGCGGTGACGTCGGGCTTGACCAGCTCGTAGTTGGCCGGCCCGCGCGAACTGAAGTCGCCGAGTACGTCGGGGGTATTGGCCACCTGCACCGCCGGATAGCCGATCGCCGCGGTCGCCGACACGCCGGTGGCGAAATCGCGCACCGCATCGCCGTCGGACTGGGTGATCGCGAATGCCGGGATCGTGGTCCCGGGCACCGACGGGATCAGCCCACCGGCGGCATTGTTGGCGATCACTACCGCGATCGCGCCGGCCGCGGTCGCATTGTTGGTCTTGATCGAGAACGAACAGCCGCCGCGACGGACGAAAGCGATCGCGCCCTGGAAGGTGCCGCCCGGATAGGCCGCGCAGCCATCGCTGCCGCTGTCGAAGTCGGGCGCGACCACGAACGCGGTGGTGCCGGCGATCGCCGCGGAGTGCTCGACGCCGTTGCTGCCCGGGGTCAGCACCACCGACTGCAGCGGATCCGGCGGCGTGCCGGGACCGGTCATGCTGAGCAGGAACTCATAGCCCTGGCGGCCGTGGGTCGCCGCCGCAACCGTGGTCACCCACGGCTCGTGATGGCCGAGGGTGGCCGGACCGGGACCGGAGTTGCCGGCCGACGCGGAGACGAACACGCCGGCATCGGAGGCGCCGAGGAAGGCCTGCGACACCGCCTCGCTCCACGGGCTGCTGCCGCCGCCGATCGAGAAGTTGATGACGTCGACACCGTCGGCGACCGCCTGGTCGACGGCCGCGGCCGAAGACACGTTCGGACACAGTCCGCGACCGTCGCTGATATTGGTGTAACAGACGTCGTAGGCAATGATGTTGCCGCGCGGGGCGACACCGGAGATATGGACCTGGGCGCCGCGGAACTCGACCGTGCGCGGGTTGCCGGCGGCGGTCGAGGCGGTGTGCGAGCCATGGCCGCTGGTGTCGCCGAAACCGGGCTCCTCGCGGATGCCGGCCACGCCGCAGCGATTGCCCGGCGCCTCGCAGACGAAGTCGTAGCCGCCGATCAGCTTGTCATTGCAACGTCCCTCGTCGACACCGCCCGGCGCGCAGGTGCCCAGGTAGTTGCCCGAGCCCAGCGGATTGACGTGCTGGTAGCCGTCGCTGGCGACCGCGCTGAACGACGGGCTGCCGAAATTGATGCCCGAATCGATGATGCCGAACACGATGCCCTCGCCGCGGGCACCGGCCGACAGCGGCGAACCGTCCATCAACTGACCCGGCGGCAGGCCGCTGCCCTGGTTCCAGACGGTGTCGGCGCCGATCCGCTGCGGGCCGGCATCGGTCTCGATCTCGTACTCGCGGTAGGGCTCGACGAAGGCGACATCGCTCATGTTGGCCAGCGCCGCGGCCTCGCGGTCGCTCAGCTCGGTGACCACCGCATTGAGCGCATGCTGCATGCGCTGGCGGACCTTGAGCGGGCGCCCCAGCACGCGCGCCGCGCGCGCCTCGTGGGCGACCTGGCGACGGCCGAGATCGGCCACGTAGGCACGCGCCTCGGCGCTGGCGACATCGACCCGGCCGCCCTTGCGGGCCGGCTTGGCCAGCCCGGACCGGTCGCCCTGGTAACTCGCCAGGGCCGGCTCGGCATAGCCGACGATGTAGATCTCCTTCGGCCCCTGCTCCTGTTCGGCCAGCCCCGGCGGGGTCCCGCCTCCGGCGCCTCCCGGCATCGATTGCGCCGAAGCGCCAGACACCGCCACGACCAGCGCCGTGCCGAGCACGACCCCGAATCCTGAATCGAAGTACTTCATGGAAATCCCCTCAAGTGGCAAACGGACGGTCGGACGCGCGCGGAACTCCGCGCGCCCTGCGGGACTGCGAACTTGCCGCTTCTCCCCTGTCTGTTCGCCCATGCGCCGGTCTGCCGGCCGGCGCGGGGCATTGCGCCGAAGCACGCGCAACGATGCCGAATGTAGCCTCTGCCGGACAGCACCGGCAACCGTCGGTCGGTCAGCTACCGAAAGGAAACATAACTACCTGAGGTCACCTGCGTGCCAGCGGCCGTGATCGAAGCATGGAACCTGCTTCCAGCGTCGCTTCATCAACAGAAAAACGGCGCTAAGTCGCCGGCACTGCGGTCTGCCATGGCACATGCCATGAGGCTACGGCGCTACACCGCGCCGCAGTTCGACCAGCCCAGCATCATCAGCCCCACACGAATATCCCCAGGACGCCCGCGACCAGGAGAGCGGCAACGAGGTCCCCCGCCCCTCCCTTCCTGACCCCCAGCAAGGCCGCCAGGATCACGATCGACTGTTGGACCTGCAGTGCTCTTCTGATGAAGAAATCTGCCGCCAAATGGCCCTGGGAAATATATCCCTGCACTGTCGAGAGATGGAAATACCGTCCGAACACTGCCCAGGAGACGGCCAGCAAAAGCGCCATCGATGCGATGAGCCCTGCAAGCTTGCCGAAACTTGATCGCCGCGAGTCGATCCAGGACACAAGACGGAGCACGGCATAGTTGGACAAAACCAGATACGCGGGCAGCAGTCCCAGTATCAAAGCGAAGGGGCGCCCACCGATTTCTCCGGCGGTTGGCCACACCGCAAGCGAGTAGGCAACCGCCGCCGAGGCTGTTGCCAGCCACCAGCAGCGCGCACTGTTAAAACGGCACTCCATTGGCATGCATCCCTGATAATCGATGCAGGATCCTAGCCGAGTCCGGATCGGGGCATGCCTCGACTTTTCGTAGCAGTACCGTCCTTGCCCAGCCGGTCAAGACCACGCTGGCCCTAACTCGCGGCCCGGCCGCCCTGGCGCTTCGTGTATCTGCTCCGCGGGCGTGGCGGGTCCGCTTCGCCTTTCGCGCAGACCCTATGCATCCCTAAGCGTGACGTCTCACTCTCGAACGGGAGCGCCTCAACCGAACGGCATGCCGCCGCGGCCGCCCATCATTCCGCGCATGCCGCGCATCATGCCCTTCATGCCGCCGCGGCCGAGCTTGCCCATCATCTTTTCCATCTGCTGATACTGCTTCATCAGCTTGTTGACCTCGGCCGGGGTGACGCCGGCACCGGCGGCGATGCGCTTGCGGCGCGAGCCGTTGAGCAGGGCCGGGTTGCGGCGCTCCTTCAGCGTCATCGAATTGATGATCGCGATCAGCCGCGGCACTTCCTTGCCGGTGACCTGGTTCTTGACGTGGTCGGGAATCTTGCCGACGCCCGGCAGCTTGTCCATCAGTCCCGACAGGCCGCCCATGTTCTGCATCTGCTCGAGCTGCTCGCGCATGTCGTTGAGATCGAAGCGCTTGCCCTTGGCGACCTTCTCGGCCAGCTTGCGCGCCTTGTCCTGGTCGACCTGCTGTTCGACCTGCTCGACCAGCGACAGCACGTCGCCCATGTCGAGGATGCGGCTGGCGATGCGGTCGGGATGGAACACGTCCAGGCCGTCGGGCTTCTCGCCGACGCCGATGAACTTGATCGGCCGCCCGGTGATGTAGCGCACGCTCAGCGCGGCGCCGCCGCGGGCGTCGCCGTCGGTCTTGGTCAGCACCACGCCGGTCAGCGGCAGCGCCTCGCTGAAATGCTTGGCGGTGACCGCGGCGTCCTGGCCGGTCATCGAGTCGACCACGAACAGGGTCTCGACCGGATCGACCGCGGCGTGCAGGGCCTTGATCTCGGCCATCATCGCGTCGTCGATGCTGGTGCGGCCGGCGGTATCGACCAGCAGCACGTCGACGTAGGACTTCTTCGCGTCCTCGATCGCCGCGCGCACGATCGCCTCGGGCTTCTGTTCGGCGCTGGACGGGAAGAACTGCACGCCGACCTGTTCGGCCAGGGTCTTGAGCTGCTCGATCGCGGCCGGCCGGTAGACGTCGGCCGACACCACCATCACCTTCTTCTTGCGGCGCTCCTTCAGGTGCTTGGCGAGCTTGCCGACGGTGGTGGTCTTGCCGGCGCCCTGCAGGCCGGCCATCAGGATCACCGCCGGCGGCGAGGTGTTGAGGTCCAGGTCGGCCGCGGCCGAGCCCATCACCGTGGTCATCTCGTCGCGCACGACCTTGATCAGAGCCTGGCCCGGGGTCAGCGACTTGAGCACCTCCTGACCGACCGCGCGCACCTTGATGCGCTCGATCAGCGCCTGCACCACCGGCAGGGCGACGTCGGCCTCCAGCAGGGCGATGCGCACCTCGCGCAACGACTCGCGGATGTTCTCCTCGGTCAGGCGGCCACGGCCGCGCAGGCGCTCGATGGTGCCGGACAGGCGCTGGGTCAGGGATTCGAACATCGCGGAACAGCCAAATCGGAAGATGGGCGCGGATTATAGCCTCCCGCCGACGCCGGCCCACGCGGCCACCGCCCGCATGCCGGCAACGGCGCCCGGGAATGCGACCCCGGGACGCTTACTGACGCCGCACGCGTGTGCGACACTGCGTCGATGACAATCGTTCTCATCGCCGTCGCCGCCTACCTCGCCGCTGCCATCTGGCTGGCGGCCGACCTCGGCCGCGACCGCGCGCCCGGCCTGCGTCCATGGTGGTGGCTGGCGTTGGGCGGGTTCCTGCTGCACGGTGGACGCCACCTGATCGCCTGGCAGCACAGCGGCGCCGCCGACCTGCACCTGTTCGCCGCGCTGTCCCTGGTCGGACTGGGAATGGCCGCGCTGACCACGCTGTTCGGCGCACGCGGCCGGATGGCGGCACTGGGCGTGGTCGTGTTCCCGATCGCCGCCGCGACCCTGCTGGCGTTCGCCCTGCACACGCCGCGGACGCCGGAGGCGCTGGACTGGCGCCTGCAGCTGCACGCCTGGCTGGCCCTGCTCGCCTACGCCACGCTGGCGATCGCGGCCCTGCTCGCGGTGATGCTGTGGCTGCAGGAGCGGGCGCTGCGCCGTCACCGCATCCACGGCTGGTTACGCGCCCTGCCGCCGCTGGTCGAACTGGAGACCCTGTTGTTCCGCAGCATCACCGTCGGCTTCGTCCTGCTCAGCGCGACCCTGCTGACCGGGATGCTGTTCGTCGAGAACCTGCTGGCCCAGCACCTGGTCCACAAGACCGTGCTCAGCGTGCTGTCCTGGCTGGTGTTCGGCGGCCTGCTGGTCGGGCGCTGGCGCCGCGGCTGGCGCGGCGCCAAGGCGGTGCACTGGACCCTGGTGGCGATGGCCCTGCTGGTGCTGGCCTTCTTCGGCAGCAAAGCGGTGCTGGAACTGGTCCTGAACCGGGCCGCCTGAGCGCGGCCGACGCCGCGCCGCGACCCGCTCCCCTCCGACCGCGCGCTTCCCCGATCGTGTCCTTCGGCCGGCAACCGGCTGAACGGGCTCTGTTTCCTGTGCAATATTTGCATTGACAAATATTGCACGGGCTATCACTATGCGCCCCATGAACGCACAACCGCCTTCGCTCGCTTGCACCGGGTCCAGTCTCGGCCTGCTGTTCCGCCAGGTCCGCGATGCGATGTGGGCCCGCATGGCCGACGAACTGGCCCAGGCCGGCCACGACCTGACCTTCAGCCAGTACATCACCCTCAAGAAGCTTTCCGAGGGGCCCCGGGGGGCGACCGAGCTGGCCCGCGCCGCCGAGCTCAACCCCGGCGCGATGACCCGCCTGGTCGACAAGCTGCAGGCGCGTGGCTTCGTCGAACGGGTCACCGACCCCGACGACCGCCGCGCCCTGACCGTGCAACTGACCGGGCTCGGCCAGCGCATGTGGCTGGACATCAACGAGTGCGGCCGGCGGGTGCGCGAACGCGCGCTCGACGGCATGAGCGACGACGAGCGCGACCAGCTGCTGTCGCTGCTGGCGCGGGTCCGCGACAACCTTTCCTTTCCCGGCAACTGATCGATGGCTCCCTCCCCCGCCCCCCGGCGTCCGCTGCGGACGCCCCCGCTCAAGTCCCTGTCCGCCGCCGCCCTGCTCGGCGCCCTGCTGGTCGCCGCCGGCTGCGCAAGTACCGGCGGGCTGACCCCGGCCGGCACCGCGCTGGAAGCCGATGCGCTGGCCAGCGGCCGCACGTTCGAGGCATTCGCCGGCTCCGCCGCCGGATTTCCCGAGCTGCACTGGTGGAGCGCGTTCGGCGATCCGCAGCTGGATGCGCTGATCGACGAGGCCCTGGCCGGCAACCCGGGCCTGGACACCGCCAATGCGCGGCTGCGCCAGGCCGGCGCCCGCGCCGGCCTGGCCGATGCCCAGCGCAGGCCCACCGTCGGCGCCGGCGCGCAGTATTCCGGGCTGAGGATCCCTTCCACCGTCGCCCCCGAGCCGCTCGGCGGCGAGTACAGCGGGGTCGAGCTGATCGATCTGAGCTTCAACCACAGCTTCGACTTCTGGGGCGGCAAGCGCGCCCAGTGGCAGGCCGCGATCGGCCAGGTCCGCGCCGCCGAGGCCGACCTGCAGGCGGCGCGATTGATGTTGTCGGCCAACGTCGCCCGCACCTATGTCGGGCTGGCCCAGGCCTTCGATGCCCTCGATGTCGCCGAGGCCGAGCGCGAACGCGCCGAGCGCCTGCTCGAACTGGGCGAACAGCGCGTCGCCGCCGGACTCGACAACCGCATGCAGCTGCGCCGCGCCGAGAGTGCGGTCGCCGCCGCCGACGAAC
>NZ_VICD02000181.1 GCF_006546735.2 Marilutibacter maris
GACAACGGCAACCGCGTGCGGGTGCGCTTCGACGTCGCCCCCGGCTACTACCTCTACCGCGACAAGACCGCATTCCGGCTGCAAGCGGTCGACGGCACGCCGTCCCTCGCCAACGGCCGCCCCGACTGGCCGCCCGGCCAGCGCCACAGCGACGAGTATTTCGGCGAGACCACCGTGTATTTCGAGCCGGTCGAGGTCACCCTGCCGGTATTGCGCCGCACCGCCGACGCCACCGACGCGCGCCTGACCGTCGAGCTGCAGGGCTGCCAGACCGACGGCATCTGCTACCCGCCGATGACCCGCACCCTGGCGGTGTCGCTGCCCGCCGGTAGCGTCGAACCCGCCGGCACCGACGCCGCGGCGACCGCCTCCGCTCCCGCCCCGGCCACGCCGGCGGCCGGCGGCGACGACGCCGTTGCAGGCACCATCGCGGACGACCCGACCGCCGAAGACACCGCCGCCAAACCGGCCGAAGCCAGGGCCCAGGCCGAAGCGGCTGCAGCGGCGGCGGCAACCGACGACGCCGCCAGCGCGACCGCCGCGGGCGACGGCGCCAACGAAGCCATGGCAACCGGCGACGGTGCCGCCAGCGGCGGCCAACGCCGCCCGCTCAACCTGTTCAGCGCCCTGCTGCTCGCACTCGGCGGCGGCCTGATCCTGAACCTGATGCCGTGCGTGCTGCCGGTGCTGTCGCTGAAGGCGCTGTCGCTGGCCGGCAACGGCGAAAGCCCGCGGCGCGCGCGCCGGCATGCGCTGTGGTACACCGCCGGCGTGCTGCTGAGCTTCGCCGCCCTCGGCGGACTGGCGCTGGCGCTGCGCGAGGCCGGTCTGGCGCTGGGCTGGGGCTTCCAGCTGCAGCAGCCGCTGGTGGTCGCGATGCTGGCCCTGCTGATGTTCGCGCTCGGACTCAGCCTGTCCGGGGTCTGGCACATCGGCGGCCGCTGGACCGGCGTCGGCCACGAGCTGACGATGAAGTCCGGCCCCGCGGGCGACTTCTTCACCGGCGTGCTGGCGGTGGTCGTGGCCACGCCCTGCACCGCACCGTTCATGGGCGCGGCGCTGGCCTGGGCGTTCACCGCCAACACCGTCACCGCGATCGCGGTATTCCTCACCCTCGGCCTGGGCTTGGCGTTGCCGTTCCTGCTGATCGGCTTCATCCCGGCGCTGGCGCACCGGCTGCCGAAGCCGGGCGCCTGGATGGAGACCTTCAAGCAGTTGCTGGCCTTCCCGCTGTACCTGACCGCGGTGTGGCTGGCCTGGGTGCTGACCCGCCAGCGCGGCGCCGACGCGATCGGCTGGTTCCTGGTCGCCGCCACCGCGCTGGCGTTCGCCGCCTGGGCCTGGACCCGCGCCCGCCGCGACGGCCGTCGCTGGGCCGCGGTGATCGCCGTCCTGGCCCTGCTGGCGACCGCCTGGCCGCTGCTGCGCATCCATCAGCTGGAACGCCCGCAGGCCGCGGCGGCCGCCGTCAGCCAGGATGCGCTGAGCCCGGTGCCGTTCTCCGAGCAGCGCCTGGCCGACCTGCGCGCCAGCGGCCGCCCGGTGTTCGTCAACGTCACCGCCGACTGGTGCGTGTCGTGCAAGGCCAACGAGAGCGCGGTGTTCTCGCGCGACGAGTTCCGCCAGACCCTGGCGGCGACCGGAACCGTCTACATGGTCGGCGACTGGACCGACGTCGATCCGACCCTGACCGCCTTCCTGCAGCGTCACGAGGCGGTCGGCGTGCCGCTGTACGTGGTCTATCCGGCCGACGGCGGCGAGGGCCGGGTGCTGCCGATCCTGGTCACCCCGGGGATCGTCCGCGAGGCCCTGCTCGACGCCGCAGGCCACGCGCCCTGAACCTCCGCCTCCCAGCCGCCTACGGCCCGGCGACCGAGCGCGCCCGGCCGATCCGATGAAGTCGCCCGCATGAAACTCACCACCGGCCGCATTCTCCTGATCGCCATTATCGGCGCCGTGCTCGGCGCCGCCGTCGGCCTGTGGCGCGGCGGTTCCGGTCCGCTGCTGCAGAGCGAGCTGGGCCAGCGCGCGCTGCACGATGCGCTGTCCGCGACCGCCCCGGCACCGCCGCAGGACCTGGCGATCGCCCGCCGCGGCGAGGCGGTGCCGCCGGTACGGCTGCCCGACCTGGACGGCGCTCCGGTCGACGTGCCCGCCGCCTATGCCGGACGCCCGCTGCTGGTGAATTTCTGGGCCAGCTGGTGCGGCCCCTGCATCGAGGAGATGCCCGAGTTGAACCGCTATGCCGGCAGCCACGACGCCGATGGCGCGCGGGTGATCGGCATCGCCCTCGACGACGCCGACGCGGTGCGCGAGTTCCTGACCCGGATCCCGGTCGACTACCCGATCCTGATCGACCAGGCCGGGCCGCGCGACAGCAGCGTGCAGTTCGGCAATCCACGCGGGGTGCTGCCGTACTCGGTGCTGATCTCCGCCGACGGACGCCTGCTGAAGCAGAAGATCGGCCCGTTCCAGCATGGCGAAATCGACAGCTGGTCGGAGACCGGCGAGTAACCCTATCCTGCTGGCGCAGGCGGAGACCGCCGCCGCGGCGATCGGGACTTGACGCCGGCCGGCCCGACGATTTAGAGCGACAACTCAAACAAACGCTTAAATCGCGACAACTTCGCCGATTTGGCGGTTAACTTCTGGACAGCGCCGCTACCATCACGCACACTGCCGGCCTTCGAGGGCGATGACCCGGACGATTCCCAGGCGATGGCGAAGCTGCTGGCCCTGCATGGCCCCAACCTCAACCTGCTCGGCACCCGCGAGCCCGGCATCTACGGCGCGACCACCCTCGCCGAGATCGAGGCCGACCTGGTCGCGCGCGCCGAGGCGGCCGGCCACCGGCTGGAGAGCTTCCAGTCCAACGCCGAGCACGCCCTGGTCGAGCGGGTCCAGGCCGCCCGCGACGGGACCGACTTCATCCTGATCAACCCGGCCGCGTTCACCCACACCTCGGTCGCCCTGCGCGACGCGCTGGCCGCGGTCGCGATCCCCTTCATCGAGATCCACCTGTCCAACCCGCACGCGCGCGAGCCGTTCCGCCACACCAGCTATTTTTCCGACCTCGCGGTCGGCGTGGTCTGCGGCTTCGGCGCCGACAGCTACCGCTACGCGCTGGACGCCGCCCTGCAGCGGCTGGGAGCGGCCGGGTGATCGCGCGCGCCGCCCTGCTCGCCGGACTGGCCCTGGCGGCCGCCGGCACGTCCGCCCGGGCCGACGACATCGACTGCGACCGGGCCAGCGCGACGATGGAGATCGACATCTGCATGTCGCGCGAGTACGAACGCGCCGACGCCGAACTCAACGACCGCTACACGCGCCTGCGCGCGCAATTGCAGCGCTTCGAGGACGAGGTCGAATGCCTCGCCTGCTCCGGCATGAGCCGGATGCTGGTGGAGGCGCAGCGCCACTGGATCGCCTTCCGCGACCGCGACTGCGACGCCGTCTACGCGCACGCCGCCGACGGCAGCGGCCGCAATCAGGCCCTGCTGGAATGCCTGATCGAACACACCCGCACCCGGACCCGACAACTCGACCGGCGCATCGAACCCGCCGGCTGACCCGCTCCACCCCTACCCGGATCGACCCGCCCGGATCGATTCCACCCGGACCGACCCGCCCCTGCCGGGGCACACGACCAAGAGGCCCATCCATGGACCTGCGCAAGATCAAGAAACTCATCGACCTGCTCGAGGAATCCAACCTCGCCGAGATCGAAATCAAGGAGGGCGAGGAATCCGTCCGCCTCGCCCGCACGCCGCGCGGCGGCATTCCGGTCGGCGCGCCGGTGCAGCACACCGTGCACGTGCCGGCGACGATGCCGATGCAGTCGCCTGTCGATGCCGCCACCGGCGGCAAGCCGGCCGAGGCGGCGGGCGGCGACGACCTGCCCGACGGCCACGTCGTGCGCGCGCCGATGGTCGGCACCTTCTACGCCTCGCCGGCCCCGGACAAGCCGGCCTTCGTCAGCGCCGGCCAGACGATCAAGGCCGGCGAGACGCTGGGCATCATCGAGGCGATGAAGATGTTCAACCCGATCGAGGCCGACGTCTCCGGCACCGTGGTCAAGATCCTGGTCGAGAACGGCCAGCCGATCGAGTTCGACCAGCCGCTGTTCGTCATTGCCTGAGGGCCGGGCCCATGCTCGATAAAGTCGTAATCGCCAACCGGGGCGAGATCGCGCTGCGCATCCTGCGCGCCTGTCACGCCCTGGGCATCCGCACCGTCGCCGTGCATTCCACCGTCGACCGCAACCTCAAGCACGTCGCGATGGCCGACGAGTCGGTCTGCATCGGTCCGGCGCCGTCGACCGACAGCTACCTCAACATGGCGCAGATCATCGCCGCCGCCGAGGTCACCGACGCCCAGGCCATCCACCCCGGCTACGGCTTCCTGTCGGAGAACGCCGACTTCGCCGAGCGGGTCGAGGAATCGGGCTTCGTCTTCATCGGCCCCAAGGCCGAGACCATCCGCCTGATGGGCGACAAGGTCGAGGCGATCCGCGCGATGAAGGAGGCCGGCGTGCCCTGCGTGCCCGGCAGCGGCGGCCCGCTCGGCGACGACGCCGACGTCAACGCCAGGATCGCCCGCGAGATCGGCTACCCGGTCATCGTCAAGGCGGCCGGCGGCGGCGGCGGCCGCGGCATGCGCGTGGTCCACACCGAGGCGGCGCTGCACAACGCGGTCACCACCACCAAGACCGAGGCCAAGGCCGCGTTCGGCAACGACATGGTCTACATGGAGAAGTTCCTGGAGAACCCGCGCCACGTGGAGATCCAGGTGCTCGCCGACGGTCAGGGCAGCGCGATCCACCTGGGCGAGCGCGACTGCTCGATGCAGCGCCGCCACCAGAAGGTGGTCGAGGAAGCGCCGGCGCCGGGCATCACCCCCGAGCAGCGCGCCGAGATCGGCCGGGTCTGCGTCGAGGCCTGCATCCGCATCGGCTACCGCGGCGCCGGCACCTTCGAGTTCCTCTACGAGAACGGCCGTTTCTACTTCATCGAGATGAACACCCGCATCCAGGTCGAGCATCCGGTCACCGAGATGGTCACCGGCATCGACCTGATCCGCGAGCAGCTCAACGTCGCCGCCGGCAACAAGCTCAGCCTGACCCAGGACGACATCGTGCTGGAAGGCCACGCGATCGAGTGCCGGATCAACGCCGAGGACCCGGAGACCTTCATGCCCAGCCCGGGCCTGATCCAGCACTTCCACGCCCCGGGCGGTCCCGGCGTGCGCGTCGACAGCCACATCTACGAAGGCTACCGGGTGCCGCCGAACTACGACTCCATGATCGGCAAGCTGATCGTGCACGGCCCCGACCGCGAGACCGCGATCGCGCGCATGCGGGTGGCGCTGAGCGAGATGGTCGTCGACGGCATCAAGACCAATATTCCGCTGCAGCAACGCATCCTCTCCGACATCGGCTTCCAGCAGGGTGGGCAGAACATCCACTACCTGGAGAAGCGGCTGAAGGAGCAGAAGGAAAAGGCGCTGTCGATCGTGTGAATACCGATCTCGGGGTGATTTGACTATCCCCAACCGCTGCTACAATATCCCGGCCATCCCGCCCCCGGCAGTACGCTTTCGATCCGCTTTGCGGACATCCATCGGAAGCCGAGCCCGGGGGCGAAGTTTTTCCGGATCGTGCCTTACGGATCAGGGAACGATGATGAAGACCGCCGTCCTGATAGACGGAGCATTTTTCCTGAAGTGCTTCCGCCATGCGTTCCCTGACCGCGATCATCAGGACGCCGCCATCGTGGCCAGGACCGCGCTCTCGGTCGCGTTGGAACACCTCCGCAGGGCGAAGCGCTCCAAGGATGCGCTCTATCGCATCTTCTTCTACGACTGTCCGCCCATCGAGAAGAAGATGCACCTGCCGGTGAGCCGACGATCGGTCGACTTCGCCAAGTCGCCGGAGGCCCGCTTCCGGCTCCGCCTTCATCAGGAGTTGCGCCAGCAGCGCAAGCTCGCCCTGCGCCTGGGCCAGTTGTCGGACCATGTGGACTGGGAGCTCAAGCCCGATGCACTGAGCCTGCTGCGCCGCGGCGAACTGCGATGGGAAGCTCTTGAGGACGCGAACTTCCAGCTCAACATCAAACAGAAGGCCGTGGACATGAAAGTGGGGCTGGACATTGCGTCCCTGGCCTACAAGAGACTTGTCGATCAGATCGTCCTGATTGCAGGCGACGCCGATTTTGTCCCGGCCGCCAAACTGGCACGCCGCGAAGGCATCGACTTCATCCTGAATCCGATGGGCAAGTCCATCTCCAAAGACCTCTTCGAACACATCGACGGACTTCACTCGGTCAGACTCAAGCCCATCGCCGAGCAAGTCGCGGCTGGGGAACCTGCACCCCAGTCCCAAACGGACACCTGAGCATGCCCTTCCTAGAACTCACCCTGCCCTGCACCGAGGTCCAGCAGCCGCGCTACGAGCGCGCGCTGGAGGACGTCGGCGCGCTCGCGGTCACCCTCGCCGACGCGCATGCCGATGCCCCGGACGAGCAGGCGATCTTCGAACCCGGCGTCGGCCAGACCCCGTTGTGGGGCGAGATGACGCTGACCGCGCTGTTTCCCGCGGACACGCCGTCGGAGCTGCTGCTGCACGCGCTGGCCGCGCACGACGAGGGCCTGGACTGGTCGCGGGCGCAATTCCGCGAGATCGAGGACCAGGACTGGGAACGCGCCTGGATGGACCAGTACGAGCCGCTGAAGTTCGGCGCCCGCACCTGGATCGTGCCGTGGAACCACGAACTGCCCGAGGGCGCCGACGCCGCCGACGCGGCGGTGGTGCGGCTCGACCCCGGACTGGCGTTCGGCTCCGGCACCCATCCGACCACCGCGCTGTGCCTGCAATGGCTGGACGCGCTGGCCGGCGAAGGCCTGATCGCCGACCGCGAGGTGCTCGACTTCGGCTGCGGCTCGGGCATCCTCGCGCTGGCCGCGCTCAAGCTCGGCGCGGCGCGCGCGGTCGGCGTCGACAACGATCCGCAGGCGGTCGCCGCCACCCTCGACAACGCCCAGCGCAACGGGGTCGAGTCGCGGATGCGGGTCCACCTGCCCGACGACGCGCCGCGGGCCAGCTACCCGGTGGTGGTCGCCAACATCCTGGCCTCGGCGCTGATCGAGCTGGCCGAGGTGATCGGCAACCGGGTCACGCCGGGCGGACGGCTCGCGCTGTCGGGCATTCTCGCCGGCCAGGAGGACGAGGTGATCGCCGCCTACGCCGACCGCTTCGACGCCCTCCACGCCGAGCGCCTGGACGACTGGATGCGGGTCACCGGGATCCGCCGCGGCTGATCCCGGCGGCATGCGCGGCGACGCCGGCACGGCGAGCCGCCGCAGCGCACGGATTGCCACCGCGACGGTTCCGCTGGACGCGCGCTTGTCCGTACACTGGCCGCCATGTTCGTGCCCTGCCCCAACTGCGGATTCCTGGTCGCGCTCGCCGCCAAGCGGGCCGGCACCTCACAGCATTGCCCGCGCTGCAATGCGTTGATGGACGATGACGGCGGCCCGGCGCCCGAAAGCGACGAGGCAGCAGCGCCGACACCATCGACGCCGCCCGAGCAGGCGACGGCGCCCACCGCGGCACCGCCGCAAGCAACACCGGAACCGGAAGCCACACCCGAGCCGAAGCC
>NZ_VICD02000182.1 GCF_006546735.2 Marilutibacter maris
CGCGCCCGGGGGCCGGGCCGCCGTCGCCGTCGTCGGGCTGCGGCCTTGGGGTCTCCTCGCTCACCCGCGACTTACTTGTTGCCGTTGTTGCTGCTGGCGAGCTTGGCGAGGATGAAGCCGGCCGCGAAGGCGACTCCGAACGAGGCCAGCGGGCGCTCGCGGACCAGCTCGGCGGCGCTGTCGATCAGGTCGCGGCTCTTGTCCATCAGTGCGTCCATCTGCTCGCGTGCGGCGCCGCCGGCTTCCTCGGCGGCGGCCAGCCCGGCCAGGGCGCTGTCGGCCAGGTCGGCCTTGACGTTGGCGCGGCCGAGCTTGAGCTCGTCGCCGGCGGCGCCGGCGGCGTTGCGTACCGCCTCGCGGGTGTCCTGCGCGGCCTGCTTGACGTGGCTGCCGGCGTCGCCGAGGTGGCTCTTCATCGATTCTGTCGAGGTGGGGCTCATCGCAATTCCTTGTGGTCTCGGTGGGGAAGTGGCGTGTCGCCGGCGGGGCGCCGCCGTTCAGCGCATCAGCGCGTTGTAGGGGCGGCCGCCGCGGACGACGCGGAGTACCAACTGTGCCGGAGAGCGCGTGAAGCTGGCGCGGAAGCCGGGCAGGTCGTCGAAGCGGCCGCTGTTGGCGGCGACCACCACGTCGCCCGCGCGCAGGCCGCTGCCGGCCGCGCGGCTGCCGTTGGCGACCGACTCGACCAGCACGCCGTTGGCGCCGGCCTGGCGCAGGCGCTCGGGCAGCTCGGCGAACACGGCGCCGTCCAGGCGCTCGTCCAGATCGACGCCGGCCAGGGTGCGCGGTTGCTCGCGCAGTTCCACCTGCAACGTCATCGGTTCACCGTCGCGGCGGATGTCCAGCGCGACCCGCGAACCGACCCGCTGCAGGCCCTCGAAGTTGCGCAAGGCGTCCGGGCCGTCGATGCGCTGGTCGTCGGCGGCGACGATCACATCGCCCAGCTCGACCCCGGCGGCGGCCGCGGCCGAACCGCTGTAGACCCGGTTGACCAGCGCGCCGCGGGCGTCGTCCAGGCCCAGGCCCTGGGCGAGCTGGCGGGTGACCGGCTGGGTCTCGACCCCGAACGCGCCGCGGATCACCACGCCGTCGTTGGCGATCAACTGGTCCATGATGTTGCGCGCCAGCCCGGTCGGGATCGCGAAGCTCAGGCCGATGTTGCCGGCCATGCTGCCGCGCGGGTTGAAGCTGGCGGTATTGATGCCGACCAGTTCGCCGTTGAGGTTGACCAGGGCGCCGCCGGAGTTGCCCGGGTTGATCGAGGCGTCGGTCTGGATGAAGTTCTGGAAGCCCAGTCCGCGCAGGCCCGAGCGGCCGACCGCGGAGACGATGCCCGAGGTCACCGTCTGGCCGATCCCGAACGGGTTGCCGACCGCGACCACGAAGTCGCCGACCCGCAGGGTGTCGGCGCTGACCAGCGGCAGCGCGGCGAGGCCGTCGGCCTTGACCTGCATCACCGCGATGTCGGTGTCCGGATCGGAGCCGACGAAGTTCGCCGACAGGGTGCGGCCGTCGGCCAGGGTCACCGACACCTCGTCGGCGCCCTCGATGACGTGGTGATTGGTCAGGATGTAGCCGTTGCCGGCATCGACGATCACCCCCGAACCCAGCGATTCGTTGATCCGCTCCTGGGTCAGCTCGGGGAACATCCGCCGGAACATCGGGTCGTTGCCGAACGGGCTGACCCGCACCCGCTGCTTGGTGTGCACGCTGACCACCGCCGGGGTGACCCGGGCCAGCATCGGCGCCAGCGACGGCAACGGCTGGCCGTTGACCGCCGTGGGCAGCGCGCCGAC
>NZ_VICD02000183.1 GCF_006546735.2 Marilutibacter maris
CCCTGCGTCGGCCCGACCCTGGGCACCGCCATCGCGCTGGCGGCCAGCGGCCAGAGCCCCGCGCATTCGGCCACGGTGATGGCGGTGTTCAGCGTCGCCGCGGTGCTGCCGCTGATCGCCGCCGGCCTGTTCTCGCGCGGCCTGCTGGAGCGTCACCGCGAACGCCTGCTGGTCGCCGGCCAGCTCGGCCGCAAGCTGATGGGCTGGAGCCTGCTGTCGATCGGCGCCCTGGTGCTGACCGGCCTGGACAAGGTGCTCGAAGCCGCCCTGCTCGACCTGATGCCGGTCTGGCTGATCGACCTCACCACCCGTTTCTGAGCCGGACCGGGGCCGCCGGCGGACCAACGCCGGCAGCCCCACGCGCGATGCCGGTGCGGGTCTACACCTTCGCCGTTTTCCAGCGCCCGCGCGAGAACAGCCACAGGGTGAACAGGCCGACCGCGGTCTCGGAGATGAACACCGCCCAGAACACGCCCGAATGCTGCCAGTCGAGGTTGATCGCCAGCAGGTAGGACAGCGGAATCTGGATCAGCCAGAAGAACACCACGTTGATCCAGGTCGGGGTGGCGGTGTCGCCGGCGCCGTTGAACGCCTGCACCGCCACCATCCACCAGCCGTAGACGAAGTACGAGTACGACAGGATCCGCAGCCACTCGGCACCGATCGCGATCACCGCCGGGTCGTCGGTGAACAGGGCGACGATCGGGTCGTGGAAGAAGAAGAACAGCACCGACACCGCCAGCGTGAACGCCATGTTGTACCAGCCGATCTGCCACACCGCGGCCTCGGCCCGACCCGGCTCGTCGGCGCCGAGGTTCTGCCCGACCAGGGTCGCGGCGGCGTTGGACATGCCCCAGGCCGGCATCAGCGTGAACATCATGATCCGGATCGTGATCGTCGCCCCGGCCACCGCCTCGCTGCCCAGGGTCGCGATGATCCGCAGCATGAAGATCCACGACGTGGTCGCCACGATCATCTGGCCGATGCCGCCCAGCGAGGTGCGCACGATGTTGAGCATGGTCGCGCCGCGCACGACCAGCTGCGAGGCGGCGACCCGGATGTGGCGTCCGCCGCGGAACAGCAGCCACAACTGCATCGCCACGCCGACGCCGCGTCCGATGTTGGTGGCGATCGCCGCGCCCTCCACCCCCATCGCCGGGATCGGGCCGAGTCCGAAGATCAGGACCGGATCGAGGACGATGTTCAGTCCATTGGCCACCCACAGCACCCGCATCGCGATCGCCGCGTCGCCGGCGCCGCGGAAGATCGCGTTGATCACGAACAGCAGCAGGATCACCGCGTTGCCGCCGAGCATCCACTGCATGTAGCCGACGCCGTGCTCAAGCGTCCATGCGTCGGCCCCCATCAGTTGCAGCAGTTCGCGCGCGTAGACGATGCCCGCGACCGTGAACGGCACCGAGGCCAGCAGCGCGACCAGGATCGCCTGCACCGCGGTCACCGCCGCTTCTCCGGGCTTGTGTTCGCCGATGCGCCGGGCGACCACCGCGGTCACCGCCATCGACAGCCCCATCGCGATCGAGTACAGCAGGAACAGGTAGCTCTCGGTCAGGCCGACCGTCGCCACCGCCGACGGCCCGAGCTTGCCGACGAAGAAGATGTCCGCGACCGCGAACGTCGATTCCAGCACCAGCTCCAGCACCATCGGCACCGCCAGCAGGAATACCGCGCGGCGCAGCGGGATCTTGGTGTAGTCCGCGCCGGTGCCGCGGACCGCGTCGCGCAGCTCGCTCCACAGCGACGCCTCGGGAGCCGGCAGGCTCGCTTCCGCGGCGCCGGAGCGCGCGACGGGAGTCTCTTGATCGTTCATTGATGACATGGGGGTTGTATCCAGTAGTCGGGGCAGCGACGGACACGCGGGGGCGGCCGTGGCTGCGTATCGATACGACGGGCGGCGTGAGCCGAAATCGACAACGCGGACACGCTGCCGGCATCGCAGCACGGCGGCGTCTCAGTTGGCGATACAGCGGACGGCAGCCGCCGTCGACGGTGAGGTGTACGGGGTTGCGGAGATGCGGCGCACGCAGCGGAACGGCCGCACGGCGCGATCGGGACGGCCGGACGCGGCGCCTCGCGGAGCCGGCGACCGGCTTCGAACGCACGGAGGAAAGCGGTGTCCGGGGCAACGGCCCCGCGGACCTAGGCTTTCCTGACGAATTCCGACTTCAGCTTCATGGCACCGATCCCGTCTATCTTGCAGTCGATGTTGTGGTCGCCGTCGACCAGGCGGATGTTCCTGACCTTGGTGCCGACCTTCACGACCGAGGACGAACCCTTGACCTTCAGGTCCTTGATCACGATCACCGCGTCGCCGTCGCTGAGGGGGTTGCCGTTCGCATCGACGACCGCGCTTTCCGCTTCGGCCGACTCGGCGGCCTCGCCCTTGACCCGCTCATGCCCGCACTCGGGGCAGACGACCAGGTTGCCATCCTCGTAGGTGTACTCGCAGCCGCACTGGCTGCAGGGGTCGAGGTTGGACATCGGAACGATCCGGAACGAGGCAGCGGCGTATTGTGCCGCAAATCCGACGCCAGCGGGACATCTGCGGCCGCGATGCAGCCGTATCGGCAAATCGCGGCCGCGATCACCCCGTCGCGCAGCGCTCGATGCGGTCGCCCGGATCGGCCGCCAACGATCCCGCGTCGGCGGCCAGCAGCGCGTGCTCGACCGCCGAGCGCAGCATCGTCGGAGAAACGTGGCGCCGATGCACGTAGGCGATCATCGCCATGTAGAAACGGCCGAACAGGTTGCGGGGCCTGACCCGGGTGCCGAGCCGGCAACGGATCGTCGTGTCCTCGCCCCGCTCGACGCTGACGCTGGAGCGGAACGACAGGTGCCGGTCGTCGGCCCCCAGCAGCACTTCGATGCGGTGCCCGCCGGCATCGCGACGCATGTCCAGGACCGGGAATCGACCGTCGAAACGGCGCTGCTCCGGCGCCCCGGACAGCAGCGAAGACACCGGGCAGCCCAGTCGCGAGGTCCTCAGTCCCAACGGCTTCACCAACAGATTGCGGAACGCCATCAGCCCGGTGACGCTCGCGGCCTGGTTGTCGACGAAGCCCTGCAGCAGCAGCGACATGATCCGCGTCGTGTCGGCGTCCGCCATTGCGCCGGCCGGCAGCCGCAGTTCGAACCAGTCCTGGTGCACGCCGGCCCCGTCCAGCACCCCGGCCAACAAGGTGTCGGCCGGCGGCGACGGATACGCGAGGACCCGGTGGCGCTCGGGATTGCGCGCGGCAAACCCGATCGGCCGGCGCAGCGCGGACCAGCGCGCGCCGATCCTGCCCGCCAGCGAACGCGAACGCCGGCAGGCCCGTCCCGCCAGGCTGGCGGCGGGCGCCGTCAACG
>NZ_VICD02000016.1 GCF_006546735.2 Marilutibacter maris
GCCAGGAGGCGCAGCCGCGCCGCGAGGCCCCGCCGGCCAAGTCGAACGACTTCGCCGACGATTTCGCCGACGACGACATCCCGTTCTGAGTCGCGGCACCGGCTGAGCTAGCGTTGCTCCCGGAAGGGCCCGCCAGGTGCGGGCCCTTTCTGTATTCCCCGGTGGCTGAGACCGGGCCACCGACGTGCCGGAGTAGACGTCGGCGCCGCCGTTGCGTGTCCTCCACCGATCGGGTCTATCAAGGACCGTGCCATGGCGGCAGTTGCGTCGCTCAGCGCCCCGCCGCCGCCGCGGGCATGGCCCAGGCCTGCCGCAGCGGAATGCGTTCCAGCAGCCCGCGGCCGAACTCGGCCTGGAACGGCAGGTCCTTGCGGTGGACGTAGCCGATGTAGCAGTCGCAGCAGGCGTTCGGGCAGGCGCGTTCGCGCAGGCCGGCGGCGAAGGAGCCGTCGTACAGGTTGCCCAGCCGTTCTGATACGAAGTGGCAGCGCCTGACCTCGCCGTTGCCGTCGACCGATATCACGTTCTCACCGGTCCAACAGGGCGCGCCCAGGCTCGGCGCCGGGTCGAGGTTGTAGCGGAAGTGCGGGTCGATAAGAGCGAGCCGTTCGACCTCCGCCGCCGAGTAGTAGCCCGGCGGGCGCTCGTCGTAGGCGTTGAGCCAGAGCGGCACGTGTGCGGGGAGACCGGCGCGCATCGCCTCGATCTCGTCCAGGTGCTCGCGCATCGCGACCATGCCGACGCTGTAGCGGACGCCACGGCGGTCCAGCTCGCGGCAGCGGCCGAGGAAGGCGTCGCGGTCGACCTGGTCCGGGTGATAGGTGCACCACAGCGCCAGCGCGTCGAGATCGGCCTCGTCCAGCCAGCGCAGGCCGACGCAGAGGTTGGTCTGGATCGCGACCCGGCGCAGGTGCGGCAGACGGCTCAGTCTGACCATGGCGTCGCGGTAGTGGCGCCGGACCAGTCCTTCGCCCCAGGGCGTGAACAGGACCGACAGCGGGTGCCGCGCCCGCTCCGCCCATGAGACGAAGCGCGCCAGTTCCTCGGCGTCCCGGCGCAGGGTCTCGCGGTCGTCGTAGGTCTTGGCGAACGGGCAGTAGCCGCAGTCGTAATTGCAACTGCTCAGGCGCCCGCGATAGAGCACGCTCAGGTGCATGCTCGCCTCGATTGGCGCGTCAGCCGACACGGTAGTCGCGCATCAGCGTGGCGACCGGGTCGGACACCAGCCACGGCCCGATGGTGTCGGAGCGGGCCATGCCGGCGTCGTTGAGCGCCAGCCGCGAGGCGTCGAAGCGCGCCAGGCCCAGTTCCAGCAGGTCGCGCAGCTGCGGCAGGTCGTCCAGACAGTCGCTGCCGAAGCGCTGTCGGTAGTCCTCGCGGTCCAGGCCCGGCTGGATCAGCAGCGACTGGATCACGTGACGGCGACGACGTTCGTCCAGGTCCAGGGCGATGCCGTAGTCGGCCCGGGCGAAGGACGCACCGTCGCGGGCGAGGTAGTCGTCGAGGATCTCGGCCACCGAGCGCCGGCTGACCCCGTACTCGCTCGAATAATGCAGGTGGGTGGTATACGAGCGTGCGCCGCAGCCGATCCCGACCATGCCGTCGCTCTGGCAGCAGTAGACCGGACCGTCGGCGTCGACCGCATGCGGCGCACGGAACATCCGCATCGACACCTGGGTATAGCCGGCAGCAAGCAGATGGTCGCGGCCGGCTTGGTACAGGTCGAGGCGCTCGTCCAGCGGCTCCGGTTGCAGCCGGAATCCGGTCTTGCCTTCCTTGCCGGCGATGCGTCCCAGACCGGTCACCGGGCGCACGTACAACGGATACAGGTACAACTCCTCCGGACGGTAGGCCAGCGCGGTGTCGATCGAGGTCAGGAAGCTGGCCACGCTCTGTCCTTCGATGCCGTAGATCAGATCCAGGTTCAGGGTCGGGAACCCGGCCTCGCGGATCGCGGCGATGGCGCGATCGACCACGTCGCGCTGCTGAGGACGCACCAGCGCGCGCACCTCCACGTCGCTGAAGCTCTGCACGCCCATGCTGATCCGATCGACGCCGGCCTCGCGGCAGACCCGCATCTTCTCCGCGTCGATCGTCTCCGGCGAGGCCTCGATGCCGGCGGGTATCGCGTGCAGGTCGATTGAGGCGTGCGTGCGCACCATGCCGAAGACGCGCCGCAGCTGCGACGCATCGAGATAGGTCGGGGTGCCGCCGCCCAGAGCGAATCGCACGAAGCGGTGTTGGTCCAGCGCGGTCGTGGTCGCCTCCAGCTGCCGCTCCATCTGGTCGAGGTAGGCCTCGACCCGGGCCGCGTCGGGGCGGGCCAGGGCGAACAGGTTGCAGAAGCCGCAGCGGTAGGAGCAGAACGGGATGTGCAGGTACAGGAACAGGGCGTCGCGGCGTTCGCCGGCCCATATCGCCGACAGTGGTCGCGCCGGTTCGAGCGGGCGGTAGGCGGTCTTGTGCGGATAGGAGTACGAGTAGGCCTGGTAGGGCGGCAGGCGCAGCAGGTCGGCGAGCGGTGGCGTGGTCATGGCGATAGGAAGAAATGCGCGTACGGCACGGTCATCACCACCTCGTGGGCGAGGCGGTGGCCGTGGAAGCCGTCCTCGCCGTAGGCGGTGCCGTGGTCGGAGCAGGCGATCACGAAGGCCGGGCTGCGCCGCCGCAACGCCCGCAGCAACGGCGCCAGCGCCGCGTCGACATGGCGCAGCGCGGCGCAGTGGCTTTCGAAATCGTCGTGGACGGCACCGTCGAGATAGTGCCGGTTGGGTTGGTGCAGCGCGGATACGTTGATGAAGACAAAGCAGCGCCTGCCGGCCAGTTGCGGGCTGTCCAGGCGTTCGCAGGCCAGTTCGACCTGGCGTTCGGTCGAATCCGCCGCGACCACCCCGAATTCCGGCCGCCAGTGGCTTTCCTCGAACAGCGACGGCAACTGCGAGCCCAGCGGATTGCGCTTGTTGAAGAAACCGACGCCGCCGATGCACAGCGTCCAATAGCCGGCGCGACGGAAGCCGGCGACGATGTTGTCGCAGTCGCGGAATACGTGGGTGTGCGCCGACGTGGTCTCGCTGCCTTCGAATTCCAGCGCGAACAGGCGCGGATGCGGCCCCGGCCGCGCCGGGGTCGGCAGGAACCCGGCGAAGAACGCCGCGTGGGCGGCATAGGTGAAGCTGCCTGGCGTGTGCCGGCGCTCCCAGCCGTCCGCCGGCAGGTGCGGCGCCAGCACCGGCAGCTCGCCGCGCTCGAAGCAGCGTTGGGCGGCGTCGAAGCGCAGGGTGTCCAGGGTCAGCAGCACGACGTCGTGGCTGCCGATCACGGCATTCATGTCGGGCAGGGCGATGTCAGACATGGGCAGGCTCGCCGAGCGAGCGCGGCGCCGTGCGCAGGCCGAGACGGGCCTGGTCCTGGTAGACGCTGCGGCCGTCGTGGCGCACGTCCAGCAGCAGGTCGCCGAAACCGTTGGCCTCCAGCACCCAGGCGCGGGGACCGCGGACGATGAGGTCGAAGCCGATCATCCGGCTGGACGGGAATGCGGCGGCGGCGCGGGCCACGGCGCTCTCGAGGCTGCCCTGTCCGCGCGGGTCCAGACAGGCGTCAACGGGCAGGCGCCGGTTGCCCAGGTGCAGGTTGGTCAGCGGCCCGCGCGAGCAGCGGGCGATGCGCTGGCGGGGGCGACCATCGAGCGCGACCGCGCGGATGTCGAAATGGCCGCCCTCCGCGTCGGGGACGGTGGGCTTGGGAATCCAGCGTTCGACATAGGCGCCCTGGTGCGCGAGCGCATCGACCAGGCGGGCGATCTGCGCGCGGTCCTCGTAACGACGTTGGCGCAACGAGTTGAACAGCCGCGTGCGGCCACCGTCGACGACCAGCTCGATCGGGCCGGTCGCGACCTCGCGGCCGGCCCGATTACGCCGGTAGGCCAGCACGCCGGCCCCCGATGAGCCATAACGGGCCTTGATGAAGACGCTGTCGCAGGCGTGCGTGTCGAGCCGGCTGTGCAGCTGGTCATGGCCGGCGATGGCGCCGAACAATGGCGGCACCTCGACGCCCGCGTCGGCCAGCCGCTGCTGGCAGGCCAGTTTGTCGGTCATCAGCGACAGCTCCGCCGGGGAATTGAGGTAGCGGGCGTCGGCGGGCATCGCCGCCAGCACGGCGGTGAAGCCGGCAGACCAGTACTGCTGATGGGCGAGTTCACCGTGTTGCAGTGGCGCCGGCGGTGCGCCCGGTCCGCCGGCCAGCTCCCAGCCGCGCCGCACCAGCGCGTCATGCAGGGCCGGGGCTTCGCCGGGCGACTCGAGCTTGACCAGGGCGTCGGGATGCCCGGCGAGGACCGTCTCCAGCCGGATGGCAGCGGTCAGCAGGTCGGCGTAGTCGACGACCACCGCGGCAGGCAGTCCGCGTGCGCGCAGCGCCGCCTGCATGCCCGCGATCCTGCGACTGGAACGCGGGCCGATCAGCAACCAGCGGGCGCTGCCGCTCACGGCCTATTCGGCGACCGCGACATAGCGCTCGCCGTCGTCCTCCTCCTCGGGATCGTCGAGCACGACCGTGCAGGGAAGCGCCTGCAGCTTCTGCTGCCATGCCGCCGAGATGTAGTGATGGCTCAGGTCGATCCGCTCGATGCCGCCCAGGTGGGCGCTCTCCACCAGTGCCTGTGCACCGGTGTCGCCGATCGTGCCCAGCGACAGGTCGAGGACCTTCAGCGAACCCAGCCACGGCTGCGTCGCCAGCCAGGTCGCCAGCGCGTCGCTGATGCAGGCGTCGCGCAGGCCGAGGTAATCCAGGCGCTCGGGTCCGATCGCCTGCAGCAGGCGCTGGTAGGTCGCCAGCTCGCCGTCGAAGCCGTAGTTCTCGTCGCCCAGCCACAGCTCCAGGTGGCGCAGGGCCGGCAGCTTCGATCCCGCGATCGCCTCGACGAGGGTCGAGGGCAGACCGCCGCACTCGATCGCCAGCTCCTGCAGGTGCGCGTGCTCGAAGGCCCGCAGCTCCAACGAGCTCGAGCCGCGGATGCGCAGCGACTGCAGCAGCGGGAACGCCTCCAGCAACGGGTTGTAGCCGCACTGAATAATCCACGAGATCTCGCAGTCTTCGTAGGTCATGTCGCCGACGAACAGGGCGCGCAGCGCGGACAACTCGTCCCGGCGCGCGATCAGGCCGTTGAGATAGCCCTCCGGACCGTCGTCGTGGGCTTCCGACCAGGGGCCGATGATCAGCGCTTCGATCGAGCCGGGGTCGACCTGCGAGAACAGGTGGGCAAGCAGCTCGTCCTGGCTCTCCTCGCTGTCGTACTCCTGGTAGAGGCGGTAGACCACATCGCCATCGCTGGCCTTGTCGCCCATCCTGAAATCGACGACCGGCTTGCCGCGATAGGTCTGTGTGTATTCGCCAATGGTCATGGAAACGTCCCTGTGCAGGTGGTGTGGAAGGTCCGGGATGGTGCGTCCGGCAGGGGCTGGAGGTTAGCAGAGGCCGATTGCGGCACGGTTGCCCGGGTCTGGCCTTGTGGGTGGCGGTGATACCAGTGGTGGGCGCCGGGTTCGTTCGCGCGCCCGCCGCGCCCGAATCTGAACGCCACCATGGCGGAGGCGGGGCGCGTGGACGGACTGGGACCGTCTGCCTGCGCCGGCCGCGGAGCTTGGGCTATCCTTCCTGGCCAGGCAGACAGCGCCCTTTTCGCAACCGTGTGTACGCAATGGCTGGGGTCGGCCGCATGCCCGACGAAAGTCGGGCTTCATGGCCGGCGACTGGCTGTATCTGGTTGAAAATAAAGGGCATTCCGTTTCTGTCAGAATGTGGCGGGCGGCCGCGGGTGCTGTGCGCCGGACGACGGGCGGATGCGATCGGCGCCGATTTCCTTTCAATTGACAGTCATTGGAGTAGTTGATGCCAACCTGGCTTGTGACCGGCGGAGCCGGATTCATCGGGGGCAATTTCGTATTGGGCGCGGTGGCGCAGGGCATCAGGGTGGTGAACCTCGATGCGCTGACCTATGCGGGCAATATGGACACGCTGTCCTCGCTTGAGGGCGACCCCAATCACGTGTTCGTGCAAGGCGACATCGGCGATGCCGGGCTGGTTGCCCGCCTGCTCGCCGAGCACCGGCCGGATGCGGTGATCAATTTCGCCGCCGAGAGCCATGTCGACCGCTCGATCGATGGCCCCGCCGCGTTCGTGCAGACCAACGTGGTCGGCACTCTGAGCCTGCTGGAGAAGACTCGCGATTACTGGAAGGCGTTGGAGCCGGCGGAGCGGGACGCGTTCCGTTTCCTGCATGTGTCCACCGACGAGGTCTACGGCAGCCTGGGCGAGACCGGCAAGTTCAGCGAGACCACGCCGTACGCGCCCAACTCGCCGTATTCGGCGTCGAAGGCCGCATCCGACCACCTGGTGCGCGCCTTCCACCACACCTACGGTCTGCCGGTACTGACCACCAACTGCTCGAACAACTACGGGCCGTACCACTTCCCGGAAAAGCTGATCCCGCTGGTGATCGCCAGGGCCCTGGCCGGCGAACCGCTGCCGGTCTACGGCGACGGCAGACAGGTGCGCGACTGGTTGTTCGTGCGCGACCACTGCGAGGCCATCCGTACCGTGCTGGAGCGGGGACGCATCGGCGAAACCTATAACGTCGGCGGCAACTCGGAGAAGCAGAACATCGAGGTGGTGAAGACCATCTGCCGTTTGCTCGACGAACGTCGTCCGCGCGAGGATGGCAAGCCGCGCGAGAGCCAGATCGCCTTCGTCGCCGATCGTCCGGGCCACGATCGCCGCTACGCGATCGATGCCAGCAAGCTGAAGAACGAGCTGGGCTGGGAGCCGCGATACACCTTCGAGCGCGGTATCGCCGAGACCGTCGACTGGTATCTGGACAACCAGCCGTGGGTGCAACGCGTGCTCGATGGCAGCTACCGTCTCGAACGCATCGGCCAGGGCTGAGGGAGTACGCATGGCACGCAAGGGCATCATCCTCGCCGGAGGTTCCGGCACCCGTCTGTATCCGATCACCCAGGGCATCAGCAAGCAGCTGTTGCCGGTCTACGACAAGCCGATGATCTACTACCCGCTCAGCGTGCTGATGCTGGCGGGCATCCGCGATGTGCTGATCATCAACACCCCGCACGAGCAGCCGTTGTTCCGCAGTCTGCTCGGCGACGGCTCGCAGTGGGGCATGAACCTGGAGTACGCGGTGCAGCCCAGCCCGGATGGGCTGGCGCAGGCGTTCCTGATCGGACGCGAGTTCCTGGCCGGTCAGCCCAGCTGCCTGGTGCTGGGCGACAACATCTTCCATGGCCCCGGACTGACTGCGATGCTCAAGCGTGCCGACGCCCGCGAGCAGGGCGCGACCGTGTTCGGCTACTGGGTGCGCGATCCGGAGCGTTACGGCGTGGCCGAGTTCGATGGCCAGGGCCGGGTGGTCAGCCTGGAGGAGAAGCCGAGCCAGCCGCGCTCCAACTACGCGGTCACCGGTCTGTATTTCTACGATGGCCGCGCCAGCGACATCGCTGCCGACCTCAAGCCCTCGCCGCGCGGCGAGCTGGAGATCACCGATCTCAACAAGCGCTATCTCGACGAGGGCTCGCTGCATCTGGAGCAGCTTGGCCGCGGCTATGCGTGGCTCGACACCGGCACCCACCAATCGCTGCTGGAAGCGTGCAACTACATCGAGACGATCGAGGCGAGGCAGGGGCTGCGGGTCTGCTGCCCCGAGGAGATCGCCTGGAACAACGGCTGGATCGACGACGACAAGCTGGCCGAGCTGGCCCGTCCGCTGTCCAAGAACGGCTACGGCGAATATCTGCTGGGGCTGACCAAGCGAGGGTTCGTGCCATGAAGGTGATCGAGACCGGTCTGCCCGGCTGCCTGGTGATCGAGCCGCAGGTGTTCGGCGATGCGCGCGGCTTCTTCTTCGAGTCGTTCAACCACGACAAGCTGGCCGAGCACGGGCTGAGGCCCGCGTTCGTGCAGGGCAACGTGTCCTCCTCCAGTCAGGGCGTGCTGCGCGGACTGCACTATCAGTGGCCACGGCCGCAGGGCAAGTACGTGTCGGTGATCGAGGGCGAGGTCTGGGACGTGGCCGTCGACATCCGTCGCGGCTCGCCGCATTTCGGGCGTTGGGCCGCGGTGCATCTGAGCGCGGAGAACAAACGCCACTTCTGGATTCCCGAGGGCTTCGCCCACGGCTTCGTCACCCTCAGCGAGCGCGCCGTGTTCACCTATCTGTGCACCGCCACCTACGACCGCGAGGCCGATGCCGGCATCCGCTGGGACGATCCGGACCTGGCGATCGACTGGCCGGTCGGTGCGCCGCAACTGTCGGAGAAGGACGCACGCGCGCCGTTTCTGAAGGACGTCGCCGAGGAACGGCTGCCGTTGTTCGTGCCATGAAGCTGCTGCTGCTGGGAGGCAACGGCCAGCTCGGCCGCGAACTGCGGCGCAGCCTGGCGCCGCTGGGGGAACTGATCGTCACCACCCGCGATGGGCGCCTGGAAGCGGGGTCGGGCGCGGCACTGCCGCTGGATCTGTCCGACCTCGAGGCGATCGCTGCCGTCGTCGATCGGGTCGGGCCCGACGCCGTGGTCAATGCGACCGCCTACACCGCGGTCGACAAGGCCGAGAGCGAGCGCGAGCTGGCGTTCCGGATCAATGCCGAGGCACCGGCGGCGCTGGCGGCCGCCTGCGCGACGGCCGGCATCCCGCTGCTGCATTATTCGACCGACTACGTGTTCGACGGGCAGGGCACGCGGCCCTACCGTGAGGACGACCCGACCGCGCCACTGGGTGTCTATGGCGAGAGCAAGCTGGCCGGCGAACTGGCGGTCCAGGCCAGCGGCGCCGGACACCTGATCCTGCGAACCGCCTGGGTCCATGCCCTGCATGGGCACAACTTCCTGCGCACGATGCTGCGCCTGGCCGGCGAGCGCGATGAGTTGCGCGTGGTTGCCGACCAGGTCGGCAGCCCGACCCCGGCCTGGCTGATCGCCGACGTCAGCGCGCGAATCCTCGCCGATGGCGTGGGGCCGTCGGCGCTGTTGCACCTGACCTGCACCGGCGAATGCAACTGGCAGGAGTTCGCCAGCGAGATCATGCGGCTCGGCGTCGCCAGCGGGCGTATCGGGCAGGCACCGAAAGTCATCCCGATCAGCACCGCCGAGTACCCGACCCCAGCCCGTCGTCCGGCCTATTCGGTGCTGGACACGCGGCGCCTGACCGAGCGCTACGGGATCGAACTGCCGCGGTGGCAAGACGCCCTGGTGCGGACCCTGTCGGCGCACGATCCGCTCTGACGCGGCCCGGGTCCGGCGGACGCCATCGACCCGCCCCGACCCCGCCGTGCGTCGCATGGGCGCCGCGGCTAGACTGGAACCGACCGGTCGTGGCGACCGGGTCGGCGACAGGACCGCCGGCCACGCGGATGGCGCCCTCGCCGTCGCGACGGCACGATCATGGTCAGGAGACTGGATCAATTGGGTGGCTGAAGCAGGGGGACTGTGCCGGCCGCGTAAACGGAGAGTCGGATGAACAAGCTCATTCTTGCTGCCGCGATCGCCGGTGCGGCGACGTTGTGCGGCATGGCCGATGCCCAGGCCGTCGATGTCGACAACTACATCAAGCGCGACAGTTTTTCGGACATCAAGATATCCCCGAACGGCGACTACTACGCCGCGACCGTGCTGCAGGAGGACAGGACTTCGCTGGCGATCCTCAGCCGAGAGACGGGCGAGGTGACCGGCAGTTTCACCCTGGAGCGGAACAAACACGTGATCGACTTCGACTGGGTGAATCCAGAGCGGGTGGTGATCAGCACCGCCCAGAAGTTCGGGTTGCTGGCGCAGCCGCTTGCGGACGGGAACCTGTATGCGATCGATGCCGATGGCAGCAACCCCGAGATCCTGGTGGGGCAGTCGGTCGGCGGCAACGGGCTGGGAACCCGCATCCAGCCCAAGAAGGTCGAGCGCGTCGCGGCATTCCTGGTCGACGACCTGCCCGAGGACGATACCTATGTCGTGGTGTCGGCCACCCCGTTCAACGAGAACCCCTACACGCGCGCCGACCGCCTGGACGTCAACACCGGCAGGCGCAGCAAGATCGCGACATCGCCGGTGCGCAACGCGACCTTGACCACCGACAACGAAGGCGAGGTGCGCTTCGCCCTCGGTGCCGGCGTCGACAACGTCAGCAAGCTCTACTACCGGGCTGCGTCAGGCGCCGACTGGGAGCTGATACGCGACGAGGCCGTGACCCGTCTGATCGAGTCGCCCCTGGGCTTTTCCCGCGACAACAGCCTGGCCTATTTCCGGGCCGAGCGCGCCCGCGGACCCGACGCGATCGTGGCCTACGACGTCGGTAACTGGACGGACGCGCGCGAGCTGGCACGTGATGACCGGGTCGATCCGTACCGGGTCATCTACCGGAACAACTCGCACGAGCCTGTCGGTGTGATGTACATGGACGGCAGGCCTCGCACGGTGTTCTTCGATCCGCAGTCCACTGAGGCCCGCCTGTACAAGAGCCTGGAGGCGGCATTCCAGGGGCAGGCGGTGGTAATCACCTCCCGCAGCGACGACGACCGCTATGTCCTTGCCGCGGTCTGGAGCGATACCTCGCCGGGCGACTACTTCCTCTACGACACCGTCGAGAAGAAGGCCGAGCACGTTCTGAGCCGCGCGCAATGGATCGATCCGGCCGCGATGGCGGCCACTCGGCCGGTGACCATTCCGGCTCGCGACGGCCTGCAACTGCACGGCTACCTGACCGTGCCCAGGGGCAGCGATGGCCGGGGGCTGCCGACGATCGTATTGCCGCACGGCGGGCCCTACTATGTGCGCGACACTTGGGGTTTCGACCCGGAAGTACAGTTGCTTGCCGATGCGGGCTATGCGGTTCTGCGGGTGAATTTCCGCGGTTCCCAGGGCTACGGCAAGGCGTTCGAGCAGGCAGGCGTCAGGCAGTGGGGACTGGCGATGCAGGACGACCTCACCGACGCGACCCGCTGGGCGATCGAGCAGGGACACGCTGATCCCGCGCGGATCTGCCTGTACGGCGCCAGCTACGGCGCTTATGCGTCATTGATGGGCGTGGCCAAGGAGCCGGATCTGTATCGGTGCGCCGCCGGCTATGTAGGCGTTTACGATCTGCCGGTCATGCAGGGCGAGGATGCGAGCAACAACCGTCGCCTGGGCAACTGGTCGCGGGACTGGGTGGGCGATGACACCGCGGCGCTGGCCGCGGCGTCCCCGAACCGGATCGCGCAGAGGATCAAGGTGCCGGTGTTCCTGGCTGCGGGCAAGGAGGACGAAGTCGCGCCGCCCAAGCACACCGAACTGATGGAAAAGGCGCTCAAGGAGGCGGGGGTTGCAGTCGAGGCGAGCTACTTCAGCGGCGAGGGCCACGGCTTCTACAAGGAAGAAAACAAGCGCGAGTACTACACAGGCTTGCTGGCATTCCTGGCCCGGCACCTCGGCGGCGAGGTCGCGACGGCCGCGGCCGGGGGCGCCGCCGACACCGGCAAGTGAGCGTCCGCTGACGCAGCGATGCAAACGACAACGGCGCCCCAAGGGCGCCGTTGTCGCATGTGGTGCCGGGCGGAGGTTTACTTCACCCCATGCATCCAGCGTCGGGCCAATGGGGTCAGCACCAGGAACACGATGCCCGAGCCGATGCCGATCCAGACCATCAGCCAGAACAGTTCGCCGTACTTGCCGGCGGCTTCGGCCATGTCGATCGCGGCGCCCTCGGCGATCTCCAGCGAGGCGAGCTTGCCGAACTGCGCGGCCAGCACCTCCGAATAGGCGGTGGCGAGCCAGAACGCGCCCATCATCAGCCCGACCACGCGAGCGACCGAGAGCTGGGTCACCGCCGACAGGCCGATCGGCGACAGGCACATCTCGCCGATCTCCAGCACGAAGTAGGCCAGCACCAGCCACCACACGCTGGCCATCGCGCCGCTGCTGCCGGCGTGCTGCGCGGCCATCAGCATCGGCACGAAGGCCAGGCCGGCGAAGATCAGGCCGATCCCCATCTTGGCCGGCTTGCTCGGGTTGAGCCCGCGCTTGTCCAGCCACGGCCACAGCCAGGAGAAGATCGGCGCCAGCACCACGATGAAGAACGCACCAAGGAAGGTCAGCGAGCCGGCGGTCTGCTTGACCAGCACGATGTCGTGGGCGATCGCCACGAACAGGCCGATCACCATCAGCACCACCAGGCCCTTGGCGACATCGCCGCGGCCGCGGTCGCTGGCCATCAGCGCGGCGATCATCAGCGGCGGGCTGGCGGCCAGCGAATACACCGCCCACGGCAGCGCCGGTACGTAGCCGTTGTCGGACAGGCCGAACATGTCCTTGGTCAGCAGGCGGTCGGTGAAGGTCACCCACGAACCGTAGGTTTGTTCGTACAGAGTGAAGAAGATCAGCACGCCGAAGATCAGCAGCACCAGGGTGATCATCTGTTGGCGTTGCACCTTGTTGCACTGGGTGACCAGGAACCAGATGAACCACACCAGCAGCAGCAGCGCGATCACGTGCATCGCCGAGTGCACCGTCCAGGTGCGCTGGATCAGCTGCCAGACCACCGCCACGCCACCGAGGCTGCCCAGGTAGATCCACCACTCGCGCGACAGCGGGCCGACGCGGTGGGCCAGCTTGGCCGGGTCGTTGGGTTCGGCATGGCCGTGCAGGTACTTCTGGCCCCACACGAACATCACCAGGCCTGCCAGCATGCCGATGCCGGCGGCGCCGAAGCCGTAGCTCCAGCCGTAGGTCTCGCCGAGGAAGGCGCAGATCAGCGAGGCGAACAGCGCACCGACGTTGATGCCGGCGTAGAACAGGGTGAAGCCCGAATCGCGACGCGGGTCGTTCTCGGCATACAGTTTGCCGACGATGGTCGAGATGTTCGGCTTCAGGAAGCCCACGCCCATGATGATCAGCGCCAGCGACAGGTAGAACACCTGCAGCGCGCCCTCGTCGCGGACGACCTTGCCGGCGACCATCCTGGCCTGCTCGCCCTCGAACGCCATCCCGATGTGGCCCAGCACCAGCAGCACGCCGCCCAGCAGCACCGCCTTGCGCATGCCCAGGTAGCGGTCGGCGAGCAGGCCGCCGATCACCGGCACCGCGTAGACCAGGCCGCCGTAGGCGCCGAGCAGGTCGTAGCCGGCGTCGTCGCCGAACAGGTGGTACTTCAGGATGTACAGCAGCAGCAGTGCCTTCATGCCGTAGAAGGAGAAGCGCTCCCACATCTCGGTGAAGAAGCAGACGAACAGGCCCTTGGGATGGCCGAGGAAGTCGTCGGTGTTGACGCGGGTGGCAGCGCTTGCGGTCACGGCAGGCTCCGTATTGCGCGCGCGGGGCGCGGGAAATCCGGCGAGTATAGCGGTGGCGCGCCGGCGGTCCCGGCGTCGGCGACGCGCGTTTTCTGTTGCGCCGCAGCATTCGGTGGCATGGCCTGCGGACTTTGCCCGCGCCGGCCATGCGCCCTAACATCGAGCGTTTCGCCCCCCTGCTGGAGCCTTTCATGAGCCTTCGCCACGCCGTCCTGCCGCTGCTGATCGCGGCCGCGCTGCCCGCCAGCCTTCCCGCGTCCGCCGCCGAGCGCGGCTTCGACGTGCGCGACATGGCATCGATGGACCGCTTTTCGTCGCCGGCCCTGTCGCCGAACGGTCGCCACATCGTGTTCGCCAAGCGCGAGGCCGATCTGGAGGCGAACAAGGCCAGCAGCAGCCTGTGGATCGAGGACTTGTTCGCGCGCGACGCGGCGCCGCCGAAACGGCTGACCCCGGAGGGTTGGAGCGTCAACTCGCCGGCGTTCTCGCCGGACGGTCGCAAGGTCTACTTCCTCAGCGGCAAGTCCGGCTCCTCGCAGCTGTACGCGATCGACGTGGCCGGCGGCCAGCCGCGCCAGCTGACCGACTTCCCGGTCGATGTCGGCGGCTTCCGGATCTCGCCGGACGGCGGCCGCGTCGCCTTCAACGCCGAGGCCTTCCCCGACTGTGCCGGCGACCTGGCCTGCAACAAGACGCGCCTGGACGAGCGCGGCGCGTCCAAGCAGAGCGGGGTGGTGTTCGACCGCATGTTCATCCGCCACTGGGACACTTGGAACGACGGCCGTCTCAACCGCGTGTTCGTCGCCCGCTTGGGCGATGCGCCGGCGAAGACCGCGACCCTGGTGGGTGCCGACGTGGTCGGCGACGTGCCGTCGAAGCCGTTCGGCGACAGCAGCGAGTACACCTGGGCGCCGGACGGACAGTCGCTGGTGCTGAGCGCGCGACTGGCCGATCGCGAGGAACCGTGGTCGACCAATTTCGACCTCTACCAGGTCAACGCCGACGGCAGCGGCCGGGCGAAGAACCTGACCGCGACCAACAAGGCCTGGGACACCGGCGCGACTTTCAGCGCCGATGGCGCCACGCTGTACTACCAGGCGATGAAGCGCCCGGGCTTCGAAGCCGACCGCTTCGGCCTGATGGCGATGGACATGGCCAGCGGCACCACCCGCGAGATCGCGCCGGACTGGGACCGCTCCGCTGGCGGCATCACCCTGTCGGCGGACGGCGCGACGATCTACACCGCGGTGCAGGAACTGGGCGAGCATCCGCTGTACGCGGTCGACATCGCCAGCGGCGAACCGCGCAAGCTGGTCGGCGACGGCAGCGTGTCGTCGGTGCAGCTGGCCGGGCCGACCCTGGCCTTCACCCGCGCCAGCCTGAAGAGCGGCAACGTGATCCTCACCACCGGCACCGATGCGGCGGCACTGCGTGCGATCACCCCGGACGCCGGCGAGATGCTGCCGGAGGTGAAATTCGGCGACTTCGAACAGTTCAGCTTCAAGGGCTGGAACGACGAGACCGTGTACGGCTACGTGGTCAAGCCGTGGAACTACGCCGAGGGCCAGACCTATCCGGTCGCCTTCATCATCCACGGCGGTCCGCAGGGCAGTTTCGGCAACGGCTGGAGCTACCGCTGGAATCCGCAGACCTATGCCGGCCAGGGCTACGCGGTGGTGATGATCGACTTCCACGGCTCCACCGGTTATGGCCAGGCGTTCACCGATTCGATCAGTGGCCACTGGGGCGACCGTCCGCTGGAGGACCTGCAGAAGGGCTGGGCCGCGGCGCAGCAGAAGTACGCCTTCCTCGACGGCGACCGCGCCTGCGCGCTGGGCGCCAGCTACGGCGGTTACATGATCAACTGGATCGCGGGCAACTGGAACCAGCCCTGGAAGTGCCTGGTCAATCACGACGGCGTGTTCGACCAGCGGATGATGGGCTACGCCACCGAGGAGCTTTGGTTCACCGAGTGGGAGAACGGCGGCACTCCGTACGCCAATCCCGCCGGCTACGAGAAGTTCAACCCGGTCAACCACGTCGAGGATTGGCGGGTGCCGATGCTGATCGTGCACGGCCAGCTCGACTACCGCATCCCGGTCGAGCAGGGCATCGCCGCGTTCACCGCGCTGCAGCGCCAGGGCATCGAGTCGAAGTTCCTGTACTTCCCGGACGAGAACCACTGGGTGCTCAAGCCGCAGAACAGCGTGCAATGGCACGACACGGTCAACGGCTGGCTGAAGCAGCACATCGGCCAGTAAGCCGTTACCCGCGCCGTCCCGTCGCCCGACGGGACGCACCATCCGTCGTACCGGAGTTCCCATGGCCGCAGCCACCGATCCTTCCGCCAGCACCGCGCTGATCACCAACGACGCCGTCGTGATGGGCCTGCTGGCCGTCACCCTCGGCGCGATCTTCTGGACCGCGTCGCGTCCCGACGGCTTCTGGAAGAAGTTCTACACCTACGTGCCGGCCCTGCTGCTGTGCTATCTGATCCCGGCGGTGTACAACAGCATCGGCCTGATCGACGGCAACGACAAGACGCTGTACGTGATGGCGCGCGACTACATGCTGCCCAGTGCGCTGGTGCTGCTGTGCATCGCGATCGACCTGGGCGCGATCCTGCGCCTGGGGCCGAAGGCGGTGATCATGTTCCTGACCGGCACCGTCGGGGTGATGCTCGGTGCGCTGGTCGCGTTCGGTGCGATGAGCGTGATCCATCCGGAGACGGTGGCCGGCGACACCTGGCGCGGGATGACCACGGTCGCCGGCAGCTGGATCGGCGGCGGCGCCAACCAGGCGGCGATGAAGGAGGTGTTCGAGGTCGATAAATTCGATCCGGACATGTTCGGCCAGTTTGTCGCGGTCGACGTGCTGGTCGCCAACCTGTGGATGGCGGTGCTGCTGTTCCTGGCCGCGCGCTCGGAGGCGTTCGACCGCTGGACCGGTGCCGACACCTCGGCGATCGAGGACATGAAGCGGCGGATCGAAACCTACCAGGCCGAGCACTCGCGGATTCCCTCGCTGACCGACCTGATGGTGATCCTGGCCGTGGGCCTGGGCGCGACCGGTCTGTCGCATTTCCTGGCCGAGCCGATGGTCGCCTGGATCGGCGGCCTGCCCGAGAACTGGAATCTGGAAGACTACAGTCTGGATTCGGGCTTCTTCTGGATGGTGGTGTTCGCGACCACGATCGGCCTGGGCCTGAGCTTCACCCGAGCCCGCTCGCTGGAGGGCGCCGGCGCCTCCAGGGTCGGCTCGGCGATGCTGTACGTGCTGGTGGCGACGATCGGCATGCACATGGACATCGGCGCGTTGCTCGACAAGCCAGGACTGTTTGGGCTGGGCCTGATCTGGATCAGCGTGCACGCCGGCCTGCTGCTGATCATGGCCAAGCTGATCCGGGCGCCGCTGTTCTTCATGGCGGTCGGCTCGCAGGCCAATGTCGGCGGCGCCGCCTCCGCGCCGGTGGTCGCCAGCGCGTTCCATCCGGCGCTGGCGCCGGTCGGCGTGCTGCTGGCGGTGCTGGGCTATGCGCTGGGCACCTATTGCGCCTACCTGACCGGACAGATGCTGAGGGTCGTGGCAGGCTGACCGTGGCGGGTTGAAGCGGCGTCCGGAGCCGGTCCGGACGCCTCGTGTTGCGGCGCAAAAAACGCGCCTCGATCGCTGCAACTTTAGTCGCAAAGCCCGCTCTGGCGGCGTTTTCGGCTTCCAATCCGCCCTTCGACGTTCCATGCTCCGGGCCAGACGCCCCGGGTCGACCGGGGGCGGACGGAGGGCATGCCGTGAGTTCCATCGCGCTAATGATCGTCGGCCTCGCCATCATGGCGATCGGCTTCTTCTTCTACTCGAAGTTCATCGCCGAGAAGATCTACCGGCTCGATCCGGACTTCCGCACCCCCGCGCACGAGCTGCGCGACGACGTCGACTTCGTCCCGACCAACAAGTTCGTGCTGTGGGGCCACCACTTCACCTCGGTGGCCGGCGCGGCGCCGATCGTCGGTCCGGCGATCGCGGTGATCTGGGGTTGGCTGCCGGCCTTCCTGTGGGTCACGCTGGGCACGGTGTTCTTCGCCGGCGTGCACGACTTCGGCGCGTTGTGGGCCAGCGTGCGCAACAAGGGCAAGTCGATCGGCACCCTGACCGGCACCGTGATCGGCAACCGCGCGCGCAACCTGTTCCTGGTGGTGATCTTCCTGCTGCTGCTGATGGTCAACGCGGCGTTCGCGGTGGTGATCTCCAACCTGCTGGTCGCCAACCCCGCCTCGGTGATCCCGACCTGGGGCGCGATCGTGGTGGCGCTGTGCATCGGCCAGGCGATCTACCGCTTCAAGGTGCCGCTGCTGTGGCCGTCGATCATCGGCGTGGTGGTGCTGTACGCGCTGATCTTCCTCGGCCAGTCGTTCCCGATCACCCTGCCCGAGTCGGTGCTCGGATTCGGACCGAAGGCGCAGTGGATCATCCTGCTGTTCGCCTATGCCGGCATCGCCTCGCTGCTGCCGGTGTGGGTGTTGCTGCAGCCGCGCGACTACATCAACGGCCTGCAGCTGTTCGTCGGTCTCGGCCTGATGTACGCGGCGACCCTGTTCTTCGCGCCGGAGATCGTCGCGCCGGCGGTCAATGCCGACGTTCCGGAGGGGACGCCGGGGATCGTGCCGCTGCTGTTCGTGACCATCGCCTGCGGCGCGATCAGCGGCTTCCACGGGTTGGTCGCCTCCGGCACCAGTTCCAAGCAACTGGACAAGGAGACCGACGCCCGCTTCGTCGGCTACTTCGGCGCGATCGGCGAGGGCATGCTGGCGCTGGCCGCGATCATCGCCTGTACCGCCGGCTTCGCCAGCCTCGGCGAGTGGCAGGGCATCTACGACAAGTTCGGCTCCGGCGGCGTGGTCGCCTTCGTCAATGGCGGCGGCAACATCCTCGCCAACGGCCTGGGCCTGGACCCGGGCCTGGGCAGCACGATCCTGTCGGTGATGGCGATCCTGTTCGCGGCGACGACGATGGACACCGGCCTGCGCCTGCAGCGCTACGTGGTCCAGGAGGCGGCCGAGATCGTCGGCGTCAAGCCGGTGCAGAAGGGCTGGCTGGCGACCCTGGTCGCGCTGGGCACCTGCCTGGCGCTGGCCTTCGGCGCCGGCGGCGACGGTTCCGGCGGGATGGTGATCTGGCCGCTGTTCGGCACCACCAACCAGTTGCTGGCGGGCCTGACCCTGGCGATCCTGTCGGTGATCCTGATCAAGCAGCGGCGCCCGGTATGGTTCACCGCGATCCCGCTGGTGTTCCTGCTGGTGATGTCGGTGATGGCGCTGCTGGTCCAGCTGGGCAAGTTCTACGCCGACCAGAACTGGCTGCTGCTGGGCATGGACATCGTGATCCTGGTCGCGGCGCTGTGGGTGGCGATGGAGGCGATCGTGGCGATGGCGCGCGGCGCCGGCGGCGACCAGCCGGCGACCGAGGCGGGGCCGCGCTGATGGCGGACAAGGGCCCGCGCGAGGACACCCCGCTGGCGCGGATCGCGGCCGGACTGCAGGAGTTCTACGTCGCGCCGTACCGGCGGACCTTCGCCCGCGCCCGACGCGACGAGGACGATCTGTTCATGCTGCTGGTGTTCGCCGAGACGCTCGGTGTGCCCAATCCCGCCGCCTGCTACACGATGGAGTTGATGCCGGTAATGTACGAGCGCTTCCACGACTGGCATCGGCGGATGGGCATGGAGCGCTCGCCGCTCGACCACATCGGCTGCTGCTGAGGCGACGCGATGCTGCTGGAGCTGGCGCGTTCGCGGCGGGTGCTGTTCGTCGGCGGCAAGGGCGGCGTCGGCAAGACCACGGTCGCCGCCGCGACCGCGCTGGCGATGGCCAACGAGGGCAGGCGCGTGCTGCTGGTGTCGACCGACCCGGCGCACAACCTCGGCCACCTGTGGGGCTGCGAGGTCGGTGCGCGGGTGCGGCGACTGGCGCCGAACCTGGACGGTCTCGAACTGGATCCGGAGCAGACCGCGCGCGCGCACCTGGACGAGGTCGGCGCCGCCCTGCGCCGGCTGATGCCCGAGCACCTGGCCGGCGAGGTCGACAAGCACATGGCGCTGTCGCGCGACACGCCGGGCATGCACGAGGCGGCCCTGCTGGAGCGCATCGCCGAGCTGGTTGTCGGGCTCGACGGCGGGCTCGACGAAGGGCAGGGCGGCCACGATCTGCTGGTGTTCGACACCGCGCCCTCGGGGCACACCGCGCGGCTGATGGCGCTGCCGGAGATGATGTCGGCCTGGGTCGACGGCATGCTGCATCGGCAGGCGCGCAGCCGTCACTTCGGCGAATTGCTGCGCGGGCTGGGACGCGACGACTCGGTCGGCGCGCAGGTGCTGGGCAAGCATCCGTCCGGCTCCACCGGCGAGGACGCGGGCGACAGCCGAGACGACCGTATCCGCGGCCAGCTCAACCGCCGCCGCCGTCGCTTCGAGCATCTGCGCGAGGTGGTCGGCGACCGCGCCCGCACCGCCTTCGTCATCGTGCTGACCGCCGAACGTCTGCCGGTGCTGGAGACGATCGAGCTGGAGGCGCAGTTGCGGCGCTCGAAGGTGGCGGTGGGCGGCCTGGTGGTGAACAAGCGTTCGCCCACCGACGCCGGCGACTTCCTTGCCGGGCGTGCGCGACTGGAGCAGGCCTACATCGACGAGTTGCGCGCGGCGCTTCCGGGTCTGCCGCTGCTGCAACTGCCGCTGCTGGCGGGCGAGCCGGTCGGTCGCGATGCGCTGGAGGCGTTCGCCGCGGGCCTGGCCTGATCGCCAGCGTCGGCACGACCGGCAAAATGAAACCGCCGCCCCCCCGGAAGGGGAGCGGCGGCCATGTTTCCGGCGTTGCCGGGCTCAGCGGCCCATCGCGGCCTGCTCGGCAGCCTGTTGCTGCTGCGCCTGGTCCTGGTTGCGGGTCGCCTCCAGCGCGGGGCGGTTCGCGGCGCGTTCGTTGTCCCAGGCCTGCTGGGTGGACGGGTCGATCTGCCCGGCCAGCAAGCGTTCCAGGCGCGAGTTGGCGTCCTGTCCCGAGCGCATGGCGCCGAAGTCGGAGTGGCGCACCGACAACCCGGCGGCGTCCTGGGCCTCCATCACCGAATCGATGTAGTGCAGGTCGACCCGGTGCATCAGCATCTTGCCCGGCACGATGCGCTGGAAGAACGACAGCGGATCGGGGTCCGGCAGTTCGATCCGGGTGCCGGGCGCGTCCGGCATCGCGTACTTCAGCGGGAAGCTGTCTTCCTGCAGGTGGGTCAGGATCTCGCTCTTGACCGCGTAGCTGCGGATCAGGCCCTGCTCGGCTTCCTGCTTGAGCACGTCGGCATCGAAGCCATAGCGCTCCAGGGTGCGGTCGTTGACGCCGGCGGCGTTGAAGGTGACCGCGGGCACTTCGTGGACCATGCTCGCCGCCGCGGCCAGGCCGCCGCCCAGCGAGTGGCCGGTGATCACCAGATTGTCGCCGTAGGCACGCTCGGCCTGGCCGGCCAGGGCGATCGCCTGGTCGTACTGGGCGTCGCGCAGGCCCAGGCCCTGGCGCAGGTTGTGCTTCCAGTCGCGGCCTTCGTCGGTGCCGGTGAAGGCCAGCACCACGTGGTCGTGCTCGTTGATGTAGAAGTTGGCGCCAAAGCCGCTCTTGCCGTCGTGCAGCAGGCTCGGGTCGATGCCGGCATCGCGCAGCACCGCGTCGCTCATGCGCGACCAGCCTTCCGGCGGATTGGAGGCTTCGAAGTCGCGACCGCGACGCTCGTCGGTCCAGTTGTAGTTGTCCTGCAGGATCGCGGACAACTGGCGGTCGATCTCGTGCGGCTGGCGGCCGGCGATCTGGTCGGCGAAGCTGTCGCCGTGACCGGGTTGGGAAGAGAATGTTTCCTGCTGGGCTCTCATCGCAGCTCCTTGCGGTGACAGGCCATCCGGGCCTGTCGGTTAATCGACGTTACGGTTCGGGCGGGCTCAGGGCGTGGCGATGCCCTTGGCCTTCAGCCAGTCGCGGACTTCCTGCCGTGCGGCGCGGGCCGGCGCGTTCAGGCGCGCGTCGGAGCCGGCGAACAGGGCCTGCTGGAAGGTCTCTCCGCGGCCGTTGGCGGCATCGGGATCGACGCCCGCGTTGAGCAGGCGCAGTACGCCCTCGGCGTCGTTCACGTTGGCGGCGACGTGCAGCAGGCCATTGCCCATCGAATCCTTTCGCTGCAGGTCGGCGCCGGCGCCGATCAGCATGTCGATCTGCGCGTTGCGGCGGCTCTGTACGGCACGGAACACCGGCGTCCAGCCGCCACGCGGGCTGACCGTGTCGACCGGTGCGCCGTGGTCGATCAGGACCTTCAGGTACTGCGGGTCCTCGACCATCGCCGCCATGTGGGCGACGGTGTCCTGGTCGGTGGCCGGCTGGGCCGGATCGGCGCCGACCTCCAGCAGGGTCGCCAGGGCGGCGGGCTGCTGGTTCCAGATCGCCCATTCGAGCAGGGTGACGCCGTCCTCGCCCTGCGTGGACAGGTCGTGGGCGGGCGCCAGCTCGCGGATGCGATCGAGATCGCCGGCGGCCACGGCATCGGCCAACGGCTGGATCGACGGATCGCTGAACGGGGTGCTGGTCTCTTTCATGGATGCTGACATGCGATTTTGCTCCTTGGCACTGCTGGGTCCTGCGGTGCATGAAACCATGAGGATGGAGGCGACGAAGGCCGCCAACAGGGTGACTGCTTTACGCATTTCGGATCGCTCCGGTCGCGAAGATGGGTCGCGATGACAGGGGCCTTGGTCTGTGCTTCGTTCGGCGTAGGATCGTGCCGCCCCGGGATGGCCGTCGGGCGCGGCGTGCGTCGCGGCGCCGCAGGCGGTCTGCGGTCGGGGCGGGCAACATCGCATGGCGGCGACTCGGGGACGGCCTGGAGGGCCGGGGCTGTGGCTCCGCATCGCCGCGTCATCGCTCGGTCGTGTATCGGCATACACTCGCTCACTCTTCCCTGCGTTGCAGACCCGCAGGCCCGGCACGACCGGCTGCGGAACGGGTCACAGGCCACTCCTTGGCCCACTGCGATCGAGCCTATCACGGTTTCCCGACTGGTCCGTATGGTGAGAGCCTGGGAAATTGTGATTAACATCACACTGCGCGAGCCGCGTGGAGGTCGTGGACGGACGCCTACAGCCAGCCGGCGCGACGGAACAGCCGGTACAGGGCATAGCTGGTCAGCGACACGACGCCGATCAGCGCCGCATAGGCGTAGCGCTCGTCGAGCTCGGGCATGTGCACGAAGTTCATGCCGTACCAACTGGTGATCAGGGTCGGCGCGGCCAGCAGGGCCGCCCAGGCGCCGAGCCGCTTGACCGTCTCGCCCTGCTGCACCGTCACCAGCGACAGGTTGGTGCTGACCGCCGCGGTCAGCATCTCGCGCAGCATGTCGGTGATCTCGTTCATCCGCAGCACGTGGTCGTGGACGTCGCGGAAGTAGGGCTGGATGTCGTCGTCGATCAGTGCGTGGCGGGTGCGGCTGAGCTGGCCCAGCAGGTCCTGCAGCGGCGAGACCGACATCCGCAGCCGGGTCAGTTCGCGCTTGAGCGTGTACAGCCGCCGGACCACGCGCGGATGGAAGGTCTCGCCGAGGATGTCGCGCTCCAGCAGGTTCAGCTCGGTGTCGAATTCGTCGACGATCGGCTGGTAGTTGTCGACGATCATGTCGAGCACCGCGTACAGCGCCGCGCCGGGGCCGTGGCGCAGCAGTTCGGGCTCGCGCTCCATGCGTGCGCGGGCCGGCGCGTAGCTGATCGAGGCGCCGTGGCGGACGGTGATGAAGTAACGCTCGCCGACGAAGATCTGGGTCTCGCCGAAGCCGATTGCGTCGTCGACGCGCTGGGCGGTGCGCAGGGCGATGAACAGCGAGCCGCCGTAGCCCTCTATCTTGGAGCGCTGGTGGGCGTTGTGGGCGTCCTCCACGGCGAGGTCGTGCAGGTCGAAGGTGGCCTGCAGCTGCTCCAGCAGGGCCTCCTCGGGCTGGTACAGGCCGACCCAGACGAAGCGGACCTCGCGGTCGGCCATGGCCTCGGCAATCTCGTCGAGCACGATGTCGCGACGTTGGCCGCGGTGATCGTAGGCCGAGCAGTTGACGACGCAGCGCGGGTTGCCGGTGTGCATGCGCGCATCGTGCACGCTGCTCCGGGGCCGGGCAACCGCCTCAGTCGCCGATGGCGTCGCCGCGGATGCGCCGGAAGGCCATCCACAGGCCGATGTGGACGGGGGCCAGCAGCACGATCCAGTGGAGGTTGCGCTGCGGATAGACCTGGAGCCAGTAGAAGAACAGCGCGGCCAGCGGCAGCGCGGCGACGACCAGCAGCAGTCGCGGCAGCCAGGCGCCGGGACGGCGGCCGCGCAGCACCTGCCACGCGCCCGGCAGCGACAACCAGCACAACGGACTCATCAGCAGCAGGTTGCGGTTGGCCCAGCCGAAGCGGTGCTCGGTGCCGAACCAGATGAACAGCATCAGCGCGCCGAGCAGGCCGCACAGGGTCCAGAACGGCAGTGCGAATGCGGCGACCGCGCGCGGGCGGCGGGCCGACAGCCGGATCAGCGCGAACGCGAGCAGGACGCCGGCCAGCGCCCACGGCCACCAGGCGATCGACTGTTCGACCGGTTCCGGCGGCAGCCGTTGCGGCAGGAGCCGTTCCTCGGCGGCGACGATCGGCCGGCCGGTGGCGGGGTTCTTCACCTCGCGCAGCGCGCGGGCCAGACGCATCGGCACGAAGGACTCGCCCCACAGCGGTTGCGGCGCGTCCGCGGCCGGTCCCAGGCCCAGATCGAAGCCCAGCCACATCCACGGCGCTGGACGCGCCAGGCGCAGCGCCTCGCTGCGGAAGCTGGTGCCGTGGGAGCGCCCCTGCAACTGCCGATGGAGACCGCCGTCGAGCGCGCCGTCGAGCGCGTCGCGGACCCGGGTCGAGCAGTTGTCGAGGAAGTAGTCGTAGCGGTAGCGCGCGTTCTCGGGGCGGGCGTTGCGCGCCAGCGCGTCGGCCAGTTGCCTGGCCTGCGCCGGGGTCAGGTCCAGCCACTGCACCGAGACCCCGCGGCCGACGTGGTCGTAGTAGCGCAGGTCGTCGTTGAACGGGATCGCCGCGAGCTTGTAGCGCATGTCGCCGCGGACGAAGCGGGCGACGAAGTCGGACTCGCCGGGGTCGAAGAAGCCGAAGTTGTAGGCGATCGCCTGTCCGCTCGCGGGCGCGTCGACCAGCAGCGCGTTGTGGCCGAAGCGCTCGAAGAACACCTCGCCCGGCAGCATCGTCACCATGCCGATCCGGGGCGCCGCCGCAGCGTCGTCGGTTCCGGTTTGCGCCGCGACCGGCGCCGGAGCGGCCGGGTCCGCGGGCGCCGCGCCCTGGGCGAGGAGACCGGTCGGCGCGG
>NZ_VICD02000184.1 GCF_006546735.2 Marilutibacter maris
GCAGGGGGCGGCGGCCGTAGAGGCGCCCATGTCTGAGCGCAGCGAGTTTGGGCGCCGTGCCGCCGGCCTCGAGGCGCACAGGGGACCGGGGCGGCTCGGCCGTCCCGGCGGGCGTCAGGAGCGAGCGGTTTTGGTTCCTTTTGCCAAGACAAAAGGAACCCGCCGAAGGCGGAAGCCTTTGCTCTGGACCTTTCGATCGGAAACCTCCGGCTTGGGAGCAGATCGCAAGCTGTGGCGTCGCAGGTCGTGTCCGCAAGGACCGAGCACCCACCCAATCCACAGTGTGTGGCACGGTTCACCCGCCACACCACGCGCCGGGCGCATACTGTCGCCGAAGGCCAATCAGGGAGAACCGCGATGATCCGTGCGATCGTCCTTGCCGCAACCACCGTGCTGCTGTCCGCATGCGCGACCTCGCACATGCTGGTCGGCCAGCCGCGTCCGCCGATCGACGTTGCCCAGGTGCGCGTCTACCATGCGCCGCCGCCGGGCGGCTTCGAGCAGATCGCGGTGATCGAGACCGCCAGCGGGCCGGTCACCTACGGCGAGCAGAACAAGCTCAATGCGGTGCTCAACAACCTGCGCAAGGAGGCCGCCAAGCTCGGCGCCAACGGCGTGCTGCTGCAGGGCACCGCCGACGGCTACGGCGGCACCAGCGTCGGTGTCGGCACCGGCGTCGGCCGTTATGGCGGGCATTCCTACAGCAGCGGCGGCATCGGGGTCAGCATCTCGCCGCGGACCAAGCACGCGACCGGGATCGCGATCCACGTGCCGAATCCGCCGCCGCCCCGCCCGGCACCGGCACCAAGGCCCTGAGCGCATACCGGTTACCGCGTCAGCGGGACAGCCCGCGCGCCGCCGCCGCGATCTCCCCGGCGATGCCGTCGGGGTCGTGGATCCGCGGCGGGTGGGCGCGGGTACGGCGGTATTCGGCGACCACATCGCCGTGGCGCCAGACCTGGGCGACCACGTGCGAGGTGATCCGATACAGGTCGTGCAGCGGCCGGAAGTGGCTGCGCCGGAACGCCGGTCCGCCGGAGCCGGCGTCGTCGGCGCCGATCCCGTAGCGCGATTCCACCGGCACCGAGACCACGCCGACGCCGAGCCGGCGCGCGGCCGAGATCAGGATCTGTGCCTCGAACACGAAGTCCTCGCCGGGCACGTCGTCCAACGCGCATACCGGCGCCGGGTAGTAGCGTTGTCCGCTCTGGCTGTCGGCGATGCGGAAGCCGCAGCCCCAGGCGATGCCCCAGTCGCCGAACTCGTTGGCCAGTCGCCGGTAGCCGGGCTGGCGTGCGCGCTTGCGCAGGCGCGCGCCGATCACGATGTCGCCGGGATGATGGCGGGCGGCGTCGAGCAGCCGCGGTATGTCGGACGCACAATGCTGACCGTCGCCGTCCATGCTCAGCACGCCCTCGAAGCCGCGCCGCAGCGCTTCGGCAAAGCCGTCGCGCAGGCTCGCGCCCTTGCCCATGCGGGTGCTGTGGCGCAGCAGGGTGACCGGCAGATCGGCGATGCACGCGGCGGTGCCGTCGTCGGAGCCGTCGTCGACCACGATCACGTTGGGGCACTCGGCCAGCGCCGCCACGACCACGTCGCGGATGCGCAGGGCCTCGTTGAGCGCCGGGATCACCACGGCGATGCGCTTGGGATCAGGCATCCACCGACTCCATCGCCGCCGCGCCCGGCAGCAACGCGATCGACAACACCCGTCCGGCACCAGCGTCGAGCCTGACCGGGGCCGCCTGGCCGCTTGCCGTGGTGCCGCGGGCCAGCGCATCGAACAGCGGCAGCATCGGCGCCATCGCATTGCCGGCGGCATGCAGGGCCAGTGGCCCGTCCGCCGGCGAGGGGTCGCCATCGGCCAGGGTGGCCTGCAGCACCGGACCGGTTTCCGGTCCGCCCTCGGACAGCACCAGCGCGCCGCCGAGCAGGCCGACGCTGGGTGCCTGCTCACCGAGCGGGCCCGATGCGCCGGCGTCGTAGGCGACCAGCAAAACGGCCTCCTCGCCGCCGGCCAGCAGCACCAGCGCTTCCAGCAGGCCCTGGGCGAAACTCGCGTCCATCGCGCTGATCGCGGTGGCCGCTTGCATCGCGCCGGTGCCGATCGTCCAGTAGCCGGCGGCGGCGTTGTGGACCGAGTTGTGGAAGCGGGTCGGCGACAGTGAACGCGGCTGGCTGGCCAGGGTGCTGCACATGTAGTCGGTGATGGCGAGGTCGCCATGGGTGGAGACGAACACCGACGGCAGCGTCGCCGGATCGCGCCCGGCCGCGGTGCAGGCGGCCAGGCCCGCCTCCAGCGCCAC
>NZ_VICD02000185.1 GCF_006546735.2 Marilutibacter maris
CTGCGCAGCAGGAGAGAGGAAGTTGGGAAACCCGGTTCCGGGTCGGCAGACAGAGCGACCGGGGCTGTCCTCCGTCACCTCAGCTCACCTCAAGCTGACAATATTTGTCACATTTCCTCCAATGCATGACAAATAACGTCACTCAAAAAGTGAAACAAATCACAAAAACAGGGTGATGGTGACGGGATTTAGCCTTCATCCAGGCAAGTCTGGCCGCTTGGCACGGGATGTGCGTATATCTCCCTGCACGTGCAGCAAGCACGGCAAGCCGATGGACCGGGGATCCGGGCCGGCAGGCACGTGAAGTTCAACCAACTCCTAGGGGAAACACCAATGAAGAAGCAGCAAGGCTTTACCCTGATCGAGCTGATGATCGTGATCGCGATCCTCGGCATCCTGATCGCCATCGCTCTGCCGGCCTACCAGGACTACTCGGTCCGCACCAAGAACACCGAGTGCCTGAACGTCGCCGCCGCCGCCAAGCTGGCCGTGGCCGACACCTACCAGTCGGACCGCGCCTTCCCGACCGACAACACCGCGGCGGGCTACAGCTTCCAGGCAAGCAGCTACTGCGCAAGCGTCGACGTCGGCGCCGCCGGTGCGATCACCGCAGTTACCAGCAACACCGGCGCCACCACCGTCGCCTCGTTCACGCTGACCCCCGCCACCGCGGCCGGCCGCATCGAATGGGACTGCGCCCACACCGGCGGCGACAACCCCGCCCAGATCCCGAACGAGTGCCGCTAATAACCGAATTACAACTTCGGTTGTTCACGGAGACCCCGGCCTTGCGCCGGGGTTTCTTTTTGTGACACGCAACCCAGAATAGATGGATTGATCGTTCAAGGTTGGCACGTTCATTGCGTCCGTATTTTCTTGGAATCCGCGCGCCACGCCCCGCGTAGCGCCATCATCAGGGGGGACGTCATGAAACACCGCACACAGGGGTTCACATTGATCGAGTTGATGATCGTGATCGCCATCCTGGGCATCCTGATCGCCATCGCCCTACCCGCCTACCAGGACTACTCGGTCCGCACCAAGAACACCGAATGCCTGAACATCGCCGCCGCCGCCAAGCTCGGCGTCGGCGAGGTGTCGCACACAGTCAGCGGCTGGACCGCCAGCGACATCGGCTACAGTTTCATCTCCAGCAGCTACTGCGCGACCATCACGATCGACAATACCGGCACGATCACCGCCACCACCCAGAACACCGGCGCCGACACCATGGCCCAGTTCCAGCTGATTCCAACAAACGACGCGGGTCGCATTTCCTGGCAATGCATCGAAGTCAACAACGTTCCGGCAGCACAGGTTCCATCAGCCTGTCGTTGAATCAGCTAGGCTTCGCGGACACCGCACTCACCAACCCCGGTTCGCCGGGGTTTGTTTTGATCGCCACCCATGAGCTTCCACGTGACATCCCAACAACACGCCCGAATACTGATCTACGTAGCGCTCATTGGCACTGCATTCCTGTATTGGCCTGGCTTGTCCGGCCCCTTCATACTTGACGACCCATTCAACCTTGACCCCATCCAGCTCTGGCTGGATGGACGGGCAAGCATCGCCGAGATCATCTTTGGAAACAGCTCGGGAGTCCTGGGCCGCCCGGTGTCCATGGCAAGCTTCTGGATCACCGTCGCCACTGGCGGGATGCACCCTTTCCCGTTCAAGTTCGGAAACCTGATTATCCACCTTGTCTGCGGACTGCTGATCTGGCAGGTCGCCCGCCGAATACTGGCCCGGGACACACGGCTTGCAGCGCATGCCGAACTGCTCGGCGCAGGCGTCTCGATAGTCTGGCTGCTGCATCCAATCAATGTCAGCACCGTGCTGTACGCCGTACAGCGCATGGCGCAGCTGAGCACCCTGTTCGTCCTGGTCTCGCTCTGGGTCTACGTTTCCGGCCGGACATACCTGGAGCAAGGCCACAACCGCAAAGCCGCTGTTTACCTGTTTGCTGCATTTCCTGCGCTACTGCTGCTCGGCGTTTTCAGCAAAGAGAATGCTGCGGTTGCTCCTGCCCTATGCCTGGTCATAGAGCTGGCCTACTTTCGCAACCCACTTGACACAAAGCAGGTGAAAGGCTTCTTCGGCCTGTTCCTCGCACTGCCTTGCGTATTGGCGCTCACAGCCCTGCTCCTCTCCCCTGAGCGCCTGATTGGACTCTACGATACACGCGACTTCACCCTGACCGAGCGACTGCTCAGCCAACCCAGAGCGCTTTTTGAGTACATCGGCCTGCTGCTATGGCCCCGCGGCGGAGCCATGGGGGTATTTGTGGACGACTTCGCCACCTCAACGAGCTTGATCTCGCCCCCTTCAACGCTGCTGGCAATCCTCGGCCTGTTCGGCGTAAGCATATTTGCCCTGGTCCTTCGCCGGCGCGCCCCAAGCCTTTTTGCCGGATGGTTCCTGTTCCTCGTGGGTCACGGAGTCGAGTCGACGTTCCTGCCACTTGAGCTGTACTTCGAGCACCGCAACTATCTGCCCGGCTTCGGACTCATCGTGGCACTGCTTGGACTTGCGTCTCTGGCAACGTCCAGCAAGATCCGACTCGACGCGCGCTTGGCCCGTGTCCTGACAGCATCTGTTGCCGTTCTGATCACACTGTGCCTGGGTTTGATAACAAGAGATCAAGTTCTGATATGGCGAAGTCAGGAAAGCATCGCCCGTCACGCACTGGAGAACCGGCCAACCTCCCTGAGAGCAATACTTGAGAACACTGGCATAGCCATCAAGAACAGCGACTACGCAACCGCAATGACTCTCACGCGAAACCTGACATCAAGCGACAATCCGCGCCACAGGCTTCTTGGGCATATCCATAGCATCACCGTAGAGTGTCTGTCAGGCCGCGGCGGTTCGCCGGACGACCTGGAATCTGCGACGGAGGAGCGGCTCGACAAGGTATCTCTTTCCGAAGTCCAGGCATTTGGACCGCTTGCCAAGGCGGTGGCAGAAGGACGCTGCGACAAAGCGATCGACGCTTCACAAGTGGGCGACACCATCGTGAAGATTCTTGATCACACGCAAGCCCAGTCCGCCGCCTCGAAGCCCAAGTGGCTGATGAGGACGGCCGCCGCGCAACAGTACATGCGGGCCAATCGCTGGAGTGACGCCGAGGCTCAGGCAGAACTCGCGTGGCAACCCGGTGCCGACGCCGCAGTCGGAGCTTTGCTTACCCAGGTATACATACACAATGGCAAGAAGGAAAAAGCTTCAAGAGTTCTTTCGCAGGTCGCCGATCGCGTGGGCGGTTACGAAATCGGCGGCCAGCGCGAGATTCTGCGTTTACAGCAGAAGATCGATGAGATGACAAGCTTAAAAGAAGAAGCACCCGCGTCCTAGCGACATTCGGCGACCGCCTTACCCGGCTTCATTCCGCCTGCCCCGCGAAGCCAGGGCCAGCAATAGCAGTCCCCCATCACCAAGAAGCGTCAGCAACCTCAACGCTACCGCTAGCAACAGCGCCTGAGGAAATGAAATCAAGCCGGCAAGACCGCCAGCTATCACGGCTTCACGCACGCCAATGCCAGCTGGCGCGAACAAAGCCAGAATTCCGGCGACATGAGCCAACGCCAGGACGGCCACAGCCTGCCCTATTGGAACAGGCAGATCCGAAATTTCGCGGAGTATGAGCCAGAAAGCGGATCCAATCAGAGCATGGGGCAACACATAAAGAGCAAGCAGCCCCAACGTGCTGATCAGACCCGCGGCTGGCTTCACCTTGCTCCCTGCGGGGCGATGCATATGATCGATCACGCGCACCGACACAGGAAAGGCAGCAGCCACCACTGCAACGAGCAGGATACGCAGCATGTCCCAGTGAGAGGCGATCAGTGGCGGCAATGAGGTCAAGCTGCCCACTGCTGCCTCGGGCAGCAGTGCAATACCTACGACAATGCCGGAGCTGACATAGGCCAATTGTTCGACAAGAACGGACGCCCCCACTTCTCGCCAGCTCAAGTGCTCTCTGCGGGCAATCACTAGCTTGCCGAGGAGCAGGCCAAACTTCCCCGGCAGATAACGACCAGCCCATGCAAGAACCTGCGCGGGCATCCATTCAGATGCGGGGAGCCTTACGGCGTAGCGCCAATCTAGCCACAAGCGCCACAGTGCGCCCAGCAAAATGACCATGCCGCACCAGGCGATTACGAACCCGAAGGACTGAGGCCGCAGCAGAATCCCAAGCAGCCGACCATCACCCAGCACATCCATGCGCGCCAGACCCCATGCCATGGCAACGACGACGGCAATGACATAGAGCGCCTTGAGCGCGCGCAGCAGCTTGGTTCGCGCTTCGCTCACTGACGCGGCTTGAGTGACAGAACGGTCCATGGAATCGGCCGCGCCACGTCGCACACTTCAAAGTGAGCCTGGACCTGTCTGCACAAGCCCCGGCTGGACCAGTGCTGGATATGGCCCGGCGTATTGCCGAGATCGCGAACGTACTTGCCCCGACAGAAGTTCAGGAATCGCCAAAGCGGCTCGCGGGGGGTGGACAGAATCACGGCTTCACGACTGACCCGCTGCAGCTCTACCAGGGCCCTCTCCGGAAACTCCAGATGCTCAAGCACCTCGAGCATCACCACCACGTCCACACTCTTGTCCGGAAGCGCCAGCTCGTAGACTGATTGGCGCGCGAACTTCGCTCCCGGATTTCTCGCCGCGGCCTTTTCCAGCAGGGTCTCACCGACATCCGACCCCAGGAAGGACGCCGACTCCGGCAACCATCGCAACAACCGCTGCGAGGAATAACCCGCGCCACAGCCAACTTCGAGCAGAGCGCTCCGCTCTCGCAGGTGGGGCACCAACAGACGATGCACCGCCGAATAGAAGCGATCCAGGAGCATGCCACCGATCCGCCCGGCCTCTTCGTATTTTCCGGTGAACTCCCGATCTGGATCGTGCATGGTATCGGAGCGCTCAGTCACGTTCGCGGACATAGGTCAGAGAGGTGATCTGTTCGGATATCAACCCGATCAGGAACACGATCACCGCCGCGCTCCACAACAGGGCACTCATGTTGGTAAAGCGGCCGTAGTGCCAGAACGTCCACGCATAGTGACCCAGCCCCAACGCAGCGAAACCGGCCGAGGTCGGAGCGAAAAGCTTCAATGGCGAATACAGGGTGGCGATCTTGAAGATGATCAACAAGAATCGGATGCCATCGCGCAGCGGACGGATATGGCTGTTGGTACCGACCCGCCTGGCAACGTCGATCGGCACGTAGGCGACCGGATAGGCGCTGCGGAAGAAGGCCATCGTGCTGGTGGTCGGGTAGCTGAAGCCGTTCGGCAGCAGGTGCAGGAACTCGCGGAAGCGCTCGGCGCGGACCGCCCGGAAGCCCGAGGTCAGGTCAAGGATCCGGTGTCCGGTCATCCAGCTGGCCAGGGTGTTGTACAGGCGGTTGGCCAGGCCGCGATGCAGGTTGGCCTGGCCGCTGCCGTCGCGGGCGCCCACGGCCATGTCGTAGCCGGCCCGGATCCGCTCCAGCAACAGCGGGATATGGGCCGGGTCGTGCTGACCGTCGGCGTCCATGAACACGATCACCTCCCCACCGGCGGCACGGGCACCGCGCTTGATCGCCGCGCCATTCCCCATCGAATACGGCGACGACAACACCCGCGCCCCGGCGTCCCGGGCGACCGCGGCGGTGTCGTCGGTGGAGCCGTCGTCGACCACGATGATCTCGGCCTCCGGCAAGACCTGCTTCAACGCCGGCAATGTCCGCACCAATCCCTCGGACTCGTTCTTGGCCGGCAATACGACTGAAATACGCATGATTCCTCCCCAGACCCGTCAATTTAACCTGAATCGACGACGGAAAAAGAGGCGCTGTGTCGAATCATGACCGATGACTCCCGCCGGGCCCGGGCTTTGCGGTAAAGTCGATCCGGAACGGCTTTGGGGGATCCATGAACACCGTCACGACCGCCAATCTCATCGGCATCACCGGCATCGCCCGCCGCCTGGTCCTGGACGGGGCCCTCGACGAAGCGAGTGCCCGCGAGGCGATGGAATCGGCCACCGCCGAGAAGAAGCCGCTGGCGGCCTTCCTCGCCGAGAAGCGGCTGGTCTCCCAGCCGGCGCTGGCCGCCGCCAATTCGATCGAGTTCGGCATGCCGCTGTTCGACCCCGGCGCGCTCGACCCGGCCCAGTCGGCGGTCAAGCTGGTCAGCGAGGAGCTGATCCGCAAGCACAACGTGCTGCCGCTGTTCAAGCGCGGCAACCGCCTGTTCGTCGGCATCGCCGACCCGACCAACATCCATGCGCTGGACGAGATCAAGTTCCAGAGCAACCTGGTGGTGGACGCGATCCTGATCGACGAGGAGTCGATCAAGCGCAACCTTGATCGCTGGCTGGACAGCGCCGACGTCATGGAGGGCGGCGACGACGAGGGCCTGGAGAACCTGGAGGTCGGCAGCGGCGAGGACGATGCCGGCACCGACTCCGGTGTCGACGCCAAGGGCGACGACACCCCGGTCGTGAAGTTCGTCAACAAGGTGCTGGTCGACGCGATCCGCCGCGGCGCCTCGGATATCCACTTCGAGCCCTACGAGACCGAGTACCGGGTCCGCCTGCGCATCGACGGCCTGCTCAAGCAGATCGCCAAGGTCCCGGTCAAGCTTCAGGCCCGCATCGCCGCGCGCCTGAAGGTGATGTCCCAGCTCGACATCGCCGAGAAGCGGGTGCCGCAGGACGGCCGCATCAAGCTGAACCTGTCCAAGAGCCGGCAGATCGACTTCCGCGTCAGCACCCTGCCGACCCTGTTCGGCGAGAAGATCGTGCTGCGTATCCTCGACGGCAGCGCGGCCAAGCTGGGCATCGACAAGCTCGGCTACGAGGACGACCAGAAGCAGCTGTACCTGGAGGCGATCCAGAAACCGTACGGCATGGTCCTGGTCACCGGCCCGACCGGCTCGGGCAAGACGGTGTCCCTGTACACCGCACTGAACATCCTCAACGACGACACCCGCAACATCTCCACCGTCGAGGACCCGGTCGAAATCCGCGTGCCGGGCATCAACCAGGTGCAGATGAACATCAAGCGCGGCATGACCTTCGCCGCCGCGCTGCGCAGCTTCCTGCGCCAGGATCCGGACGTGATCATGGTCGGCGAGATCCGCGACCTGGAGACCGCCGAGATCGGCATCAAGGCCGCCCAGACCGGTCACATGGTGTTGTCGACCCTGCACACCAACGACGCACCGCAGACCATCGCCCGCCTGATGAACATGGGCGTGGCGCCGTTCAACATCACCTCGTCGGTGACCCTGGTAATCGCCCAGCGCCTGGCCCGGCGCCTGCACGACTGCAAGCGTAAGGTCGAGTTGCCCGAGCACGCATTGCTGGCCGAGGGCTTCACCCAGGAGGAGATCGACGCCGGGCTGACCCTGTACGACGCGGTCGGCTGCCCCGACTGCACCGAGGGCTACAAGGGCCGTACCGGCATCTACCAGGTGATGCCGATGAGCGAGGAGATCCAGGAGATCGTGCTGGCCGGCGGCAACGCGCTGCAGATCGCCGAGGCGGCGCAGAAGGCCGGCATCAACGACCTGCGCCAGTCGGCCCTGCTCAAGGTCAGGAACGGGGTCACCAGCCTGGCCGAGATCAACCGCGTTACCAAGGATTGACCCGCGCATCCACACCACATCCGGTCGGCGGTACCATCCGGAAATGGAGCCTCGCCCATCCCGACGGCACGCTTCCCGCGCTGGATCCGACGCCAGACGGTACCGTGGCCGACGCAGGGAGGATTTAGGGTGTGACCGCAGCCGCTGTCCTGACGCGCAAGGTCAGGATATGCTTGAGGACGGCAATCCGGGCCTGAAGTCCGGGTGGCCGGTCGCCGGGACGGGGGAGCGTCGCGGTCAGGCCAGGGGATGACGCGGCCGTTCTGGCGCGTCGCCATTGCTAATCATGTATTCACTGGGGGCTCTTCATGTCCGCTACCCGTACCGCAGCCAAGCCGCAACCCGCCGTCCGCCGGGCCAACCCGATGGAGATGTTCGTCTGGGAGGGCACCGACAAGCGCGGCAAGGTCATGAAGGGCGAGCAGCCCGCCAAGAGCGCGAACATGCTGCGCGCCGAACTGCGCCGCCAGGGCATCACCCCGAGGGTGGTCAAGGCCAGGGGCAAGCCGCTGTTCGCCGGTGCCGGCTCAAAACCGATCACCCCGCGCGACATCGCCATCATGAGCCGCCAGCTGGCGACGATGATGAAGTCCGGCGTGCCGATCGTGACCGCGCTAGAGATCATTGCCGGCGGCCAGAAGAATCCGAAGATGAAGACCCTGGTCAACACGATCCGGGCCGACCTGGAAAGCGGCCTGTCGCTGTACGAGGCGTTGTGCAAGCACCCGGTACAGTTCGACGAGCTGTATCGCAACCTGGTCCGCGCCGGCGAGGCCGCCGGCGTGCTGGAGACGGTGCTCGACACCATCGCCAGCTACAAGGAAAACATCGAAAGCCTGAAGGGCAAGATCAAGAAGGCGCTGTATTACCCGGCCACGGTCATCGCGGTGGCGATCCTGGTCAGCGCGATCCTGCTGGTGTTCGTGGTGCCGCAGTTCGAGAAGACCTTCGCCAGCTTCGGCGCCGAGCTGCCGGCCTTCACCCTGATGATCCTCGCCGCCAGCGACTTCATGATCGCCTACTGGTGGGCTGTCCTGTTGATAGTGGTCGGCAGTGGCGTGGCCTTCGTGATGGCCAAGAAGCGGATTCCCGCCTTCGCGCACTTCCTCGACCGGATGTCGCTGAAGCTGCCGATCGTCGGCCAGATCCTGCACAACTCGGCGATCGCCCGCTTCGCCCGCACCCTGGCGGTGACCTTCCAGGCCGGCGTGCCGCTGGTCGAGGCGCTGGACACCGTTGCCGGCGCGACCGGCAACGTGGTCTACGAGAAGGCCGTGCTCAGCATCCGCGACGATGTCGCGGTCGGCTACCAGGTCAACATGGCGATGAAACAGACCAACCTGTTCCCGCACATGGTGATCCAGATGGCGGCGATCGGCGAGGAGGCCGGCGCGCTGGACACCATGCTGTACAAGGTCGCCGAGTTCTACGAGGAAGAGGTCAACAACGCGGTCGACGCGCTGTCGAGTCTGCTCGAACCGCTGATCATGATCATCCTCGGCGTGATCGTCGGCAGCATGGTCGTGGGCATGTACCTGCCGATCTTCAAACTGGCGGCGACGATCTGACACATGGCGTATCTGGACCAGAACCCGGCCATCGGCTATCCGCTGGTGGCCGGCCTCGGACTGCTGGTCGGCAGCTTCCTGAACGTGGTGATCCTGCGCCTGCCCAAGCGGCTGGAGTGGGAGTGGCGGCGGGACGCCCATGAGATTCTCGAGGACACCGACAACTACGACCCGCCTCCTCCGGGGATCGTGGTCGAGCGCTCGCACTGCCCGCACTGCAAGCACCAGCTGAGCTGGTACGAGAACATCCCGGTGTTCAGCTGGCTGGCCCTGCGCGGGCGCTGCCGCAACTGCAAGACGCCGATCTCGATCCAGTACCCGCTGGTGGAGCTGCTGACCATGCTGCTGGTGCTGGTCAGTGTCTGGCAGTTCGGCTTCGGCTGGCAGGGCTTCGGCGCGGCGTTGTTCTCCTGCTTCCTGATCGCCGGCTCGGGCATCGACTTCCGCACCCAGTTGCTGCCCGACCAACTGACCCTGCCGCTGATGTGGCTGGGACTGATCGCCAGCGCCGACAACCTGTACTTTCCGGTCAAACCGGCCCTGCTCGGCGCCGTCGCCGGCTATCTGAGCCTGTGGTCGGTCTGGTGGGTGTTCAAGCAACTGACCGGCAAGGAAGGCATGGGACACGGCGATTTCAAGCTGCTCGCCGCGATCGGCGCCTGGGTCGGCCTGAAGGGCGTGCTGCCGACGATCATGCTGTCGTCGCTGGTCGGCGCGATCATCGGCTCGATCTGGCTTGCCGTGAAGGGCCGCGACAAGGCCACGCCGATCCCGTTCGGCCCCTACCTCGCGATTGCGGGCTGGATCGTGTTCTTCTGGGGCGACCGCCTGATCTCCGCCTACCTCGAATACTCCGGACTGGGTTGACGTCCCGCGGGGGCGACCCGGCTACGTTTCATGCCCCCAGGGCCTTGAGGCATGTGGCGCATCTCGCCCCATCGGCTGCGACATAATGCCGCCATGAGCGAATTCATCATCGGCATCACCGGCGGCGTCGCCTCGGGCAAGAGCGCGGTCACGGCCCGGTTCCAGGCCTTGGGCATCGTCGTCGCGGACGCCGATCTCGCCGCGCGCGACGCGGTTGCCGCCGGCTCGGAGGGACTGGCCGAGGTCGTCGCGGCGTTCGGCAGTCGGATCCTGACCGCCGACGGGCACCTGGATCGCGCGGCGATGCGCGCCCGGGTATTCGCCGACGTCGACGCCCGTTCCCGCCTGGAAGCGATCGTCCATCCGCGCGTGCGCAGGCAACTGATGGCCGAATGCCAGGCGGCGACAGGCGAGTACGCAATCGCCGCAATCCCGCTGCTGGCCGAGGGCGGGGGCCGCAACGCCTATCCGTGGCTGGACCGGATCCTGGTCGTCGATACCTCCATCGAAACCCAGCGCCGACGCCTGATGGCACGCGACGGGATCGATGCGGACCTGGCCGAACGCATGATCGCGGCCCAGGCCGACCGTCGGCAGCGGCTGGCGCTGGCCGACGACGTGATCGTCAACGATGGCCCGATCGAGGCGCTCGACGCGCACGTGGCGGCCCTGGACCGCCGTTACCGCGCCCTGGCCGCCGCATAGAGGCGCAAACACAGCCGTAGGAGCGGCGTAAGCCGCGATGAAGCCTTTCCATCGCGGCGCGGCTCACACCGAGCCTCTGGCTGTGCTCGGCGCTTGGCTAGCTTGTCGGAGTGGCTGGCCTTGCGATCCCCGTGCCCCATCGAGGCGATGTCCCGCAGGAGCCGCGTGAGCCGCGAGGGCGGCTGCCCCATCCCGGCTTGCCCCGCGCCTGCGAACGCCCTACCCGCCCGGCCACAGCGCGCGGATCGCCGCCACGCCCTGGGCGCCGTGCTCGCGTGCCTCGGCCAGATCCCCGGGGCCGAGGCCGCCAATCGCGTATATCGGCATCGACACATGTTCGCGCAGCGCGGCGAAGCCGGACCAGCCCATCCCGGCAACGCCAGGATGGCTCGGCGTCGACCTGATCGATCCCAGGACCACGAAATCGCAGCCTACCGCCTGCGCATGCCTGAGCTCGTCGAGTCCGTGGCAGGAAGCGGCCACCATCCGCCCTGCCGGCAACGGGCGGCGCTTGCTCGTACCCAGCGTCGCGGCCTTCAGGTGCACTCCGACGCCCAGCGCCTCGGCCAGCGCGGGATCGTCATTGATCAGGACTTCCGCCTTGGCCTTGCGGCAGCGACGGATCGCGGCGGCGGCCAGGCGCTGCCAACGCTCCGCATCGACGCCCGGCGCGCGCAGTTGCACCCGGCGGACACCGCCCGCCAGCGCCGCGTCGAGCCCGGCCAGCCATCGCGCGTCGTCGTCTCCGGGCGCCGGCGATACCAGATAGAGCCCCGGCTGCCGCAACGCCGCCACCACCGGCAGGTCCGCCGGGGGCATGGTGTAGCGGGCCAGCTTGTCCATCGGCACCCACGCCATGGCCTGCTGCTCGCGCGCGCGCGGCGTGCCGTCCCAGTCGTCGACATGGCGAACGTCCAGGCACAAGCGTTTGTGCGGGTAGCGCTGCGGAACCTTGATCAACGGCGCCCCGGGACGGACCCGGATGCCGAGCTCCTCATCGAGCTCACGGACCAGCGCCGCCTCAGGGGATTCTCCGGGCTCGCGCTTGCCGCCCGGAAACTCCCACGAGCCGGCCAGATCGCGCCCCTCGGTCCGGCGGGTCAACAGGACCCGGCCACGAGCGTCGCGGATCACCCCCGCGACCACTTCCACGATGCGTGAGGCCTTCATGGCCGTCCCTGGATCCTCTTGTCCGACGGGACGCCTCCGCGGCCCGCAACGCGTCCAGCGCCCCTCGCCGCCGCGCCACCACCATGGGTAAGGCGGGGCGGCCTGGGGGGCGCGACGTCAGTCGAGCTGCCCATGGCAGTGCTTGTATTTCTTGCCGCTGCCGCAGGGACATGGATCGTTGCGACCGACCTTGGGCATCGCCCTCGCGGCCTGCTGGAAACCTTGCCCCGGGGCCGCCGTGGCGGCGGCCTCCTCGTCGGCGCCGTAACCGCCCGAGTCCGCATGCTGGAACTGCATCTGCCGCGCCTTGGCCTCGGCGGCGGCACGCTCCTGCGCCTCCATCGTCGCGATCTCTTCCTCGGTGCGGATACGCACCCGCGACAACAGGGTGACGACCTCGCGCTTGACCTTGTCCAGCATCTCGCTGAACAGCTCGAAGGCTTCCTTCTTGTACTCCTGCTTGGGCTGCTTCTGGGCGTAGCCGCGCAGGTGGATGCCCTGTCGCAGGTAATCCATCCGCGCCAGGTGCTCCTTCCAGTTCTGGTCGAGCACGTTGAGCATGATGTGCTTCTCCAGCTGGCGCATGGTCTCAATGCCGAGCTGCGCCTCGCGCGCGGAGAAGTGCGCATCGACCGCCTTCAGTACGTGCTCCTCGATGCCCTCGGCGTCCAGCGACTGGCTGTTGGCGACCAGTTCGGTCAGCGCGACCGGCACGCCCAGTTCGCTCTCCAGCGCGGCCTCCAGGCCCGGCAGATCCCACTGTTCGTCGACCGAGTCGGCCGGCACGTGGCGCGCGACCAGGTCGGCGACCACGTCGTAGCGGATGCCGTCGATGTTCTCCTGCACGCTGTCGGCGACCAGCAGCTCGTCGCGCTGCCCGTAGATGACCTTGCGCTGGTCGTTGTTGACGTCGTCGAAGTCGAGCAGGTTCTTGCGGATGTCGAAGTTGTGGGCCTCGACCTTGCGCTGCGCGTTGGCGATCTGCTTGGTCACCAGCGCGCTCTCGATGATGTCGTCCTCCTTCAGACCCATCCGCGCCATCACCTTCTGCACCCAGTCGGCGGCGAAGATGCGCATCAGGTTGTCTTCCAGCGACAGGTAGAAGCGCGACGAGCCCGGATCGCCCTGGCGGCCGGCACGACCGCGCAGCTGGTTGTCGATGCGGCGGCTCTCATGGCGCTCGGTGCCGATGATGTGCAGGCCGCCGGCCGCCTTGACCGCGTCGTGGCGCTGCTGCCATTCGGACTTCATGCGGGCGCGGGTCACCTCGTCCAGCGGCGCGCCGGCCTCGGCCTCGGCGGCCTCGATCTCGGCCTCCAGCGAGCCGCCGAGGACGATATCGGTACCGCGGCCGGCCATGTTGGTGGCGATGGTGATCGCGCCCGGCTGGCCGGCCTGGGCAACGATGTGCGCCTCGCGCTCGTGCTGCTTGGCGTTGAGCACCTCGTGATGGATCCCGGCCTCGCGCAGCTGGCTGCTGAGCAGCTCGGACACCTCGATCGAGGTGGTGCCGACCAGCACCGGCTGACCATTGGCGTTGGCTTCCTTGATCTCGTTCAACACCGCCCGGTACTTGCCATTGCGGTTCAGGAACACCGCATCCGGGTGATCCTTGCGCTGGATCGGCTTGTTGGTCGGGATCACCACCACTTCCAGTCCGTAGATGTTCTGGAACTCGTAGGCCTCGGTGTCCGCGGTACCGGTCATGCCGGCCAGCTTGTTGTACATGCGGAACAGGTTCTGGAAGGTGATGCTCGCCAGCGTCTGGTTCTCGCGCTGGACCGGCACCCCCTCCTTGGCCTCGACCGCCTGGTGCAGGCCGTCGGACCAGCGGCGCCCGGCCAGGGTGCGGCCGGTGAATTCGTCGACGATGATGACCTCGCCGTCGCGGACGATGTAGTCGACATCGCGCTGGTAGATCGCGTGCGCGCGCAGCGCGGCGTTGAGATGGTGGACGACGGACAGGTTGTGGCCCGCGTACAGGGCGTCCTCGTCCTGCAGGATGCCGGCCTTGCGCAGCAACTGCTCGGCGTGCTCCTGACCGGCTTCGGACAGGTACACCTGCTTGCTCTTCTCGTCGACCCAGAAGTCGCCGATCGCGTCCTCGGACTGCTGGCGGACCAGGTTCGGGACGATGCGGTTGACCTTGATGTACAGCTCCGGCGACTCGTCGGCGGGGCCGGAAATGATCAGCGGGGTGCGCGCCTCGTCGATCAGGATCGAGTCGACCTCATCGACGATCGCGAAGTTCAGCTCGCGCTGGAAGCGGTCCTCCTTCGACAGCGCCATGTTGTCGCGCAGATAGTCGAAGCCGAACTCGTTGTTGGTGCCGTAGGTGATGTCGGCGGCGTAAGCCTCGTGCTTGTCGCCATGCGGCATGCCCGGGTAGACCACGCCCACGCTCAGGCCCAGCCAGTTGTACAACCGCCCCATCCAGGCCGAGTCGCGCCGGGCCAGGTAGTCGTTGACGGTGACCACGTGCACGCCCTTGGCTTCCAGCGCGTTGAGGTAGACCGGCAGGGTCGCGACCAGGGTCTTGCCCTCGCCGGTGCGCATCTCGGCGATCTTGCCCAGGTGCAGGACCATGCCGCCGATCAACTGCACATCGTAGTGGCGCATGCCCAGGACACGACGCGAGGCCTCGCGGCAGACCGCAAAGGCCTCGGGCAGGATCTTGTCGAGCGATTCGCCGTCGCGGATGCGTTGCTGGAACTCCGGCGTCTTGGCCTGCAGCTCGGCGTCCGAGAGCTTCTCCATCTCCGGCTCCAGCGCATTGATCTTGACGACGGAGCGTTGCAGTTGGCGCAGCAGGCGATCGTTGCGACTGCCGAAGACACGGGTAAGCAGGCTGTTGAGCATTGACAGAACCGGTTGTGGGTGTGGGAATCCCGACGGGTCGGGGCTCCTGTGGAACGGGCCAGCGCGTGCGCCAGGCCCCCAAAAATAGAAAAGGGCGCCGCGCGCCCCCTCTGGCACTGCGATTGTAGCTGGGGGCGAGGAGGCTTGCTTACAAGGCACTGCCTTGTAAGCCGACGAGCGCCCGAGGCCCGTGGCCGAGGGCCGGAACGAGGAGACCTCCCCTCAAGGCATTGCCTTGCAGGCTTCCGAGCGCCCGGAGCGGCTGTGCCGCGCAGGGCCGGGGATGAGGCACCCTTCCCCTCGGAGCCACCTTGGCCATCCAGGAGCCCGTAGGAGCGGCGCAAGCCGCGATCCCCGGGCTGTGCCCGGGAATCCCCAAAGTTTGCTGCGCAAACCATGGGCCCCGCCGTTGCGCTGCCATTCCCCCATCCGCACCTGCGGCGCGAATCGCCCCCTGACTCAGGGGGAACGATATCCGGCTGCGCCCGGATATCTCCCAAAGTTTGCTGCGCAAACCATGGGCCCCGCCGTTGCGCTTCCACACCCCCATTCGCATCTGCGATGCGAATCGCCCCCTGACTCAGGGGG
>NZ_VICD02000186.1 GCF_006546735.2 Marilutibacter maris
ATGCCGAGCGCGCGCAGGGCCAGCAGGGCCAGCAACGCAACCGCCAGCACGCGCAGCAGGCGGGTCAGCCACGGCGGCGAGATCAACAGACGCACGGTCTGGTCCTCGGTGATCGGACCGCTCCAGTGCAACTGATAGCTGTGGCCCCCCTGCCAACTGGGCAGGCCGCGGCCGGTCTGGACCACGGTGCCCTGGGTGTAGCGGTCGAGCACATCGGCACGCTTGATGCGGCTGCCGGTGACCATGACCTTGTCGAGCCCGGCCCCCTGCACGGAGGAACTCCTTGCCTGCAGGTCGACCGGCGACGGGTCGTCGAGCACCACTGCCGGTACCGCCGGCGGTGGCGGAAGCTCCATGTGCGCGGGCGCCTCCGCCAGTACCGCGGCATCGGCCGCTTCCGCGTACCCCTCGGCATCGGTCGCCTGCAGCGCCACGGTCTTGCCCAACCCGCCGCCCAGCCCCGACATCGACGCCGCGCCTTCCAGCTGCGGGTGCAGGGCCATGCGCAGTTGCGCCGACACGAACGGCAGCGCAAACATCACCAGCACCACCAGCGCCGCGCGCCGCGTCCATTCCCCGAGCTTGTGCAGGCGTCCGGCCGGCAGCGCCCGCACCACCAGGCCCAGCGCCAGCACCAGCCCAAGGCTCAGGATCGGCGCGCCGCGCTCGTGATACGCCAGCAGCAGGTAGACCACCGCCAACCCCGCGCCGGTCCAGCCGAACGAGCGCCAGGACAGCAACGCGATCACCGCGGCGACGAACACGTCCAGCAAGGTCCAGCGCGACATCCAGCTGCCGTCGGCACGGTCCGCGCCGGGAGCGGCGAACAGGCGATAGCCGTAGGGCAGATGCACGGTACTGTCGACCGCATCGAAATTCTGTCGCCAACCGCTGACCGGCCGTTCCCCGCCGCCCGGCTGCAGACGCAGGCCGGCATCGAGATCCACCCTCGGCGTCCGCCACTCGACACCGCCCGCGCCCGCCTCGTCCAGGCGGGTCACCAGCAGCGGCGCCTGCTCGACCAGCGACTGCGCGCGCTCCAGGGTGTAGGGCGCGGCCGCCTCCAGCCGCCAGTCGCGGCGCATCTCGCCTTCGATGCGATCGCGCAGGGTCCAACCGCCCCCCGCAAAGTCCAGCCAAGCCTCGCGCCGCAGGTTCAGACGGTTGCCCTCGTTGGCGGCGATGCCGCGTGCGCGCTCTTCCACGGTGAGCGTCTGCGACGGCTCCAGCGCGAACGCCGGCAGTGCGCGCCAGTCGTCCGGGACGCCGGCGCTGTCGGGATCGACCTGCACCGGACCGCTGGCACTGGTCGAGCGCAGCGCCGGTGCTGCCTCGTAGCTCCAGACTTCCTGGCTAGGCCATGGCGCTCCGGCCGCGGCTGGCGCCGCCGATTGCAACGGCTGCAGCGCCCGGGCGCGCAGCACCAGCTCGGCGTGTTCGGGCTGCACCTGCACGCGCAGACGGCCATCGGACTCCAGTCGCGCCGGCCAGTCGCCGTCCAGCGTCAGCGGCGCGAACCCGGCCGGCAGCACCGGCCCGATCAATTCTTCCCGCGCCTGCCCCGCACCGGCCAGGAATATCCGCGTTTCCAGTTCCGCGGGCAGACCGTCGCCGAGCCTGCGGTAGACACGCACGTCCAGCGCATCGGCTTCCGGCGCGGTGGCCTCGCCACGTCCCAGCACCAGATGGTCGCCGTCGCGTTGCAGGGGCCGGACCGACTGCCCATCCACCTGCAGCTCGACCAGGCTGACCGCGGCCGGCAGCGCCAGTGCCTGCGGCCGCCGCGACCACGGAATGCGCCCGCGCAGCTCGTAGCGACCGGGGTCCAACCACACGCCCGGCCGACCCGCTTGCCTGACCACCGGCACCGCATTGCCGTTGGCGCTCACCTGCTGCGGCCAGTGCTGGGCATCCCCCGGAAGCCCCGTCCAACCGCGCTGGTGGACCGTGTAGCGCAACGCGAACGTGGCGCCCGTGGCGTCGGCCTGCACACGCAGCACCCCTGGCCAGACACAGATGCGCTGGCCGCCGGCGCTGCCGGCACCCGTCAGCAGCGGACAGTCGACCCCGGGCGCATCGTGCAGCACCCATTCGCGCCACGGCTCCAGCGGCGCCGGCACCTCCGTCTGCCGGGCGTGGGCGGTCAGCGCGCACGACAACGACAACGCGACGAGAAACCAGCAGATCAAGGTTCTGCGAATCACGGCTCGACTCCCTTACAAGCACGATGGCGGCAACGATACAACGGCCGGTTGCCCGCGGTGGGGTTAACCTATGCGCATGGAGAATGCCGCGCTCGACCTGCTTCGCACCGTTTTTGGACACGCCGACTTCCGTGGCGAGCAGGCCGAGATCGTCGAGCACGTCGCCGACGGCGGCGATGCGCTGGTGCTGATGCCGACCGGTGGCGGAAAGTCGCTGTGCTACCAATTGCCGGCGATGCTGCGCGACGGCTGCGCGATCGTGGTCTCGCCGCTGATCGCGCTGATGCAGGACCAGGTCGAGGCCCTGCACCAGCAAGGGGTGCGCGCGGCCTGCCTGAACTCGACCCTGGACGCCGAAACCGCGGCGAAGATCGAGCGCGAATGGCTCGACGGCGACCTCGACCTGCTCTACGTCGCCCCCGAGCGCCTGCTCGGCGGCCGCATGCTGGGGCTGATCGAGCGCGCCCACGCGCGCGGCCAGGTCGCCCTGTTCGCGATCGACGAGGCCCATTGCGTATCGCAGTGGGGCCACGACTTCCGCCCCGAGTACCGCCAGCTGACCGTGCTGCACGAGCGCTGGCCCGACGTGCCGCGGATCGCGCTGACCGCGACCGCCGACGCACCGACCCGGCGCGAGATCGTCGAACGGCTGGCGCTGGACGACGCCCGCCAGTTCGTCAGCTCGTTCGACCGCCCCAACATCCGCTACACCGTCGTCCACAAGGACGGCGGCGGCATCCGCCAGCTGCTGGACTTCCTGCGCCGCCACGACGGCGAGAGCGGCATCGTCTACGCGTTCTCGCGCCGCCGCGTCGAGACCGTGGCCGAACAACTGGTCGAGGCCGGCATCCACGCCCTGCCCTACCACGCCGGCCTGCCGGCGGAGACCCGCGCCGCCAACCAGCGCCATTTCCTGCAGGCCGACGGCGTGGTGATGGTGGCGACGATCGCCTTCGGCATGGGCATCGACAAGCCCGACGTGCGCTTCGTCGCCCACATCGACCTGCCCAAGTCGATCGAGGGCTACTACCAGGAGACCGGTCGCGCCGGCCGCGACGGCGCCGCCGCCGAGGCCTGGATGAGCTACGGGCTCGGCGATGTGGTCAACCTGCGCGCCTTGATCGACCAGGGCGAGGCCAGCGACGAGCGCAAGCAGCTCGAACGCGGCAAGCTCGACGCCCTGCTCGGCTATTGCGAGACCACCCAGTGCCGCCGCCGCAACCTGCTGGCCTGGTTCGGCGAGCACTACGAGGTCGGCGAGGCCGGCTGTGGCGGCTGCGACAACTGTCTGGAGCCGCCGGAGACCTGGGACGGCACCGTCGCCGCGCGCAAGGCGCTGTCGGCGGTCTACCGCAGCGGTCAGCGCTTCGGCGCCGGCCACGTGATCGACATCCTCACCGGCAAGGCCACCGACAAGGTGAGCCAGTACGGCCACGACCGGCTCAGTACCTGGGCGATCGGCAGCGATCTCGACGCCCGCCAGTGGCGCGGGGTATTCCGCCAGCTGCTCGCCGCCGGCCTGCTGGAGGCCGACGCCGAGCGCTACAACGCGTTGCGGCTGACCGCGGCGGCCGGGCCGGTGCTGCGCGGCGAGCAGTCGCTGTCGTTCCGGCGCGAGCCCGAGCCGCGGTCCCGGCGCGGCCGGCGCGGCAGCTCGTCGATGCTGGAGGCCGAACTCGACAGCGATGCGCTGGCCCGCTTCCGGGCATTGCGGGAATGGCGCTCGGAGCTGGCTCGCGAGCAGAGCGTGCCCGCCTACGTGATCTTCCACGACAGCACCCTGCGCGCGATCGCCGAGGCCGACCCGAGCGACGCCCGCGACCTGGCCGGAATCCCCGGGATCGGCGAACGCAAGCTCGAGCGCTACGGCGACGACCTGCTCGACCACCTGGCCCGCTCCGCGCCCGGCTCCGCCGCCTGAACGGCCGGCCCGGCGCCCCGTCGCCGGCGCTTTAAACCCCCGGCCGGCAGCCGGCATCCGAGTGAGTATGCTGAACGCCGTGGCCGAACAACCCGACATCGCCGAGCCCGACGGCGCGCCCCGCGGCGCCGAGGGCGAGCAGGAAGCCGCCTGGGTGCAGGCGGCCGCGCGTGGCGATACCGGCGCGTTCGGCAGGCTCTACCAGCGCCATGCCGGCCGGGTCCACGGCGTCATCGGCCGCCTGGTCGGCCACCACGGCACCCGTGCCGAGGACCTCACCCAGGAGGCCTTCGTGCGGGCCTGGCAGGCGCTGCCGGCGTTCCGGTTCGAGTCCGCCTTCTCGACCTGGCTGCACCGGCTGGCGGTCAATACCGCGCTGATGGACCTGCGCAGCCAGCGCAGCCGGCCGCAGCACGAGGGCGACGACGACGCGCTCGACATGCTCGGCCAAGCCGATTCGGCCGGGCACACGACGGCGCTGTCGATGGACCTGGAGCGCGCGGTCGCCAGCCTGCCGCCGCGGGCCCGGATGGTGCTGGTGCTGTACGACGTGGAAGGCTGGAAACACGAGGAGATCGCCGCCGAACTCGGGATGGCGGTCGGCAGTTCCAAGGCCCAGTTGCATCGCGCCCGCATGCTGTTGCGCGAGCGCCTGGGCGAACAGGCCTGGCTTGCCGCCGGGCCGGGAGATTCACGATGAACGACCCGTCCGACAACGACGACCTGCGGCACGGCGACGGCAAGCACGCGCCGCTGCCCGACAGCCTGCGCTGGCAGTTGCGCGCGATGCGCCGCGACCAGCCGCCCGCACGCGACCTGTGGCCGGACATCGCCGCGCGGC
>NZ_VICD02000187.1 GCF_006546735.2 Marilutibacter maris
GGCACCGTCGCCGGTGCAGGCCAGGGCCGATGCGGCGCAGGCCCGGGCGAGCGCTGGTTCCGGGTCGGCGCCGCCTGCCAGCGCCGCGACCAGTACGCCACAGAAGGTGTCGCCGGCGGCGGTGGTGTCGACCGCTTCGACCGCGAAACCGGGGCAGGGATGCAGGACACCGTCGATGCGCGCGCAGCAGCCCAGCGCGCCGAGGGTCACCACCACCATCGGTACCGGCAACCGCGCCAGCGCCGCGCCGATGTCGTCGCCGATGCCGGTCAATGCGGCCAGCTCGCTCTCGTTGACCACCAGCAGGTCGATCAGCGCCAGCAGGCGTTGCGGCAGTGCCTGCGCGGGGGCCGCATTGAGCGCGACCCGCACACTGGCCGCGCGTGCGCGCTGCGCCCAGGCTTCGATCGCCGGCAGTGGGGTCTCCAGTTGCAGCAGCAGGAGGCCGATGTCGTCCAGCGCGGGCAGGTCGCTGCCGAGCAGGCAGGCGTTGGCGCCGGGGGCGACGGTGATCGCGTTCTCGCCGTCGTCGGACACACAGATGAAGGCGCTGCCGGTCGGGACCCCGCGCTGGCGGCGGATGGTCAGTTCGACTCCGGCCGCGCGCAGCGAGGCTTCCAGGCGCTCGGCGTAGTCGTCCTCGCCCAGCGCGACCAGCATCGAGGTGGCCGCGCCGCCGGCGCGCGCGCTGGCGACCGCCTGGTTGGCGCCCTTGCCGCCCGGAAAGGTCTGGAAATCGCGCCCGAGCACGGTTTCGCCGGGGGAGGGAATGGTCCCGGCGCGGACGACGAAGTCGAGATTCGCCGAGCCGGCGACGAGGATGCGTTGGCGGGGACTCACGGAGCGGCGACCTGTTGCACGAAGTTGTAGAACGGCAGCGCCAGTCGCGGCAGGTCTGCGGGAACGTCCCGGGGCAGGTGCTGCAACAGCAGGATACCGGCGATGCGGCGATGCGGGTCGATCACGAAATAGGTGCTGGCCGCGCCCGACCAGCCGACCTGGCCGGGGCCGCCGCTACGGCCGCGCAGGGCCGGGTCCTGCAATACCGCCAGGCCAAGTCCGAAGCCCTGCCCGCCGGTGGCGTCGGTATGCGGATCGGCCAGGCCCATCGGGGCAAGTTGATCGCTGAACATCCGCTCGACCATGTTGCGCGGCAGATAGCGATGGCCGGCATGTTCGCCGCCATTCATCAGCATGCGCACGAAGGCGAGGTAGTCGGCCGCGGTCGAATACAGCCCGCCGGCGGCACTGGGGTAGGGGCGCAGGCGGATGCCCGGATGACGTGCGTGCGGCTCGTCGGCGATGACAAGGCGGCCGTCATCGCCGGTGGTACTCAGTTCGACCACGCGATCGCGTTGCCGTACCGGCACCGAGAAGCCGGTGTCGTGCATGCCCAGCGGCTCGAAGAACTCGGCCCGCATATAGCGCTCCAACGGCTGCCCGCTCCAGACCTCGACCAGGCGGCCGAGCACGTCGAGCGCGGCGCTGTCGTAGCGGAAAGCGGTGCCGGGTTCGCTGTCGAGGGGGATCTCCGCGAGCCGCCGCACGTAGTCGGCGAGGTCGCCGCTGTCCTCCAGCCGGGCGGCCTCGCGTCGCGCCAGCGCCGGCCCCTCGACCGCGAAGCCGGCGGTATGGGTCAGCAACTGGCGGATCGTCGGCACCGCCGGTCGATGGGTGCCGTCGTCGTCGACCCGGTACAGCCCGGCCAGATCGGGCAGATGTTCGCCGACCGGATCGTCGAAGTCGCCGTGGCCCTCGGCCAGCAGCCGCAGCACCGCCGCGGAGACGATCGGCTTGGTCATCGAGTAGATGCGGTAGATCGCATCCGCCGGCAGCGGCTCATGCCGGGCCAGATCGCGGTGACCGGCACTGACGTCGACCAGCACATGCTCGGGCGTGGCGATCAGCAGGCGCGCGCCGGGATAGCCGGGGGCAAGCGCCGTGTCCCGCAACCAGACCGTCGCCTGCTGCGTCGGCGTTGCGGCGGATCGATGCGTCGCGTCGACGGGTGCCGGGCCGGCCACTGCGGACGTGTCGAGCGCCGGGACGGCCAGAGCGCACGACAGGATCGCGTACGAAAACAGCCGGTGCGATGTCTTCAACAATGGTTTCCTTCTGCGCTTCCCTGGCGGCCGCTGCGCGGGGCCGGCGGATGCCGCCGGCCTGCCGGCTCAGAACTTGATCGTATGGGTCAGCGAGACCATCCTGCCGCGGCCGGCCCAGTAGTTCTGCCAGCCCGGCAGCTGCGACCAGGTCAGCACGTACTGCTTGTCGAACAGGTTCTCGACACCCAGCGCGATCTCGCCGTAGCGTCCCATGTCGTAGTTGGCGCTGAGGCCCCACAACGCGTAGCCATAGGTGTTCTCGTCATTGCTGAAGGTCGCGCCGTCGGACGCCCGGACATGGGTTTCGCGCAGGTCGCGGTCGAAGGTCTTGACCACGCCCAGGGTCGCGTTGAAGCGGTCGTTCGGGGTCCAGGTCAGCGAAGCGCTGACCTTGTCCGGGCTCAGGTCGAGGATGCCCATTTCCTTTTCGAGGCCGGAACCGGGGTAGTACTCGGTCTTGCCGCGGATGCGCGAGTAGAGCAGGGTGCCCTTCCAGGCTTCGCTGAAGGTCCAGGCGCTGCTGAACTCGAAACCCTCGATCTCGGTCGGGGCGCGGGTCAGGATGAAGTCGTCGGTGGCCGGATCGACCGACAGGCTGGAACCGAACTCGGAGGTGGAGCGATAGACCGAGGCGCCGATCTGGGCGCGCTCGCCGCGCCAGTTGACGCCGATCTCCTTGTTCTCGGTGATCAGCGGGTCGAGGTCGGCGATGCAGTCGACGTCGCGACAGCTGCTGGACGCGTTGATGTTGCGCAGCGGGATGCCGATGTTGGCCAGGCCGAAGCCTTCCGAGTACGAAGCGAACGCCGACCACTGGTCGGTGATCCGCCAGATGCCGCCGAAGTTGATCAGGTTCTCGGTGTACTCCAGGCCGCCGCCGTCGACCGCCACGCTGTCGCGGTAGGCGGTGGTGGTGTAGCTGTCGACGTGCAACTCGTCGTCCTCGCGGCGCACGCCGGCGCTGAGGGTGACCGGGCCGATGTCCCAGCTCGCCTGCAGGTAGGGCGCGACCGAGGTGTACTCCATCGGCGGTACCCAGATACGGTCGGTCAGCGCCAGGCGCTGGGCGGCGGTGTCCTTGACCAGGTCCACGCCGACGCGCAGTTCCAGGCCGGCGACGTTGAAGGCGTCGCCGCGGGTGTAGCCCAGGCGCAGGCCCTTCTTCTCCGAGGTGATCTCGGACTGGTCGTAGATGCGCTGATCCTCCGGCGGAGCCGGCTTGGTCAGCTGGCGGTCGGCGCCGTTCTCGGGCAGGTAGCGCATCGCCTGGTCGGCCCAGTACGCGTCGACGGTGAGGGTGCCGTCGAAGAAGTTGCCGTGGCTGTAGTTGACGGCGAACTGCTCGAAGTCGTTGAACTCGGCCAGCGAGCCGGCGATCGAGCCGCGTTCGGAGGTGTTGGTGGTCGGCTTGGGGCAGTCGACCGGGTCGTAGCGGCAGCCTTCGACCTGGATGTAGTTGGCCTTGCCGCGGATGCGGAAGTTGCTGTAGCTGGCCTGGATGCGCTGGTAGCCGTATTCGCCGAAGTTGTAGCCGCCCTTGAGGAACAGGTTCTTGGTCCGCGAGTCGGCCAGCGAGCCGCTGGTGTTCATGCCGATGCGGCGACCGTCGCCGTCGTAGCTGATGCCGCGGTCGATATAGGCGGCGCTGCCGAAGAAGTCGGCGTTCTCGCCCTTGTAGGCGTGGCTGAGGCCGACCTTGTACTGCGAGCTGTCGTCGCCGAACTGGGTCGAGTAGCGGGTGGTCAGGGTGGTCTCGTGGCCCGGAGTGGTCGGCACCTTCGACAGGTAGTTGATCACGCCGCCGGCGCCGCCGATGCCTTCGGCGGCGGACGGGCCGTTGATGACTTCGATCCGGCCGATCACGCCCATGTCGGTGAAGGTGCCGTTGCGGCTGCCCTCGCGCAGCGGCGAGCCCTGCGGGATGCCGTCGAACAGGCGCAGCGCGACGCGGCCGCGCAGGGTTTCGCCGGAATTGCTCATCGCCTGCGAGGATTCCGAATAGCCGGGCACGGTGCGGGTCAGCACCGCGGTCGCGTCCTCGGTCAGCTCCAGGGTGTTCTGGATCTCGGCCTGCGAAACCAGGGTGATCGCACCGGGAATCCTGTCGATCGCCTTGGGCGTGCGCACGCCGGTGACCACGACCTGGTCGAGGGTGGTGGCGTCGGGTTCGGACGATTCGTCGCTTTCCTGCTCGACCTGCTGGGCCTGTGCGGCGCCGGTGGTGGCCAGCAGGACGCTGGCGATGGCGACGGTCAACGGCTTCGACAACATGGAACTCCTCCCCGGTACGGCGCACCTTCGATGCGCATGATGATGGGTGCACGTGCGCGCGTGGCGCCGGACCTGGTGCATGGACATGCACCGCTCAGGCAGGGTAGGAACTCGGCAGGGCCGGAAGTACACCGGCCGCTTATGTTCAGAAGAAAGAATTCCTGAGGTTAGAGCGTCGAAACTGTTTGTTGCGACGCAACATCGACGACATCGGTCGGCTGTGTCAGTCGATCGCCCGCGCGACCTCGTGGGCTTCCTCGCGCAGCGCGCCGACCAGTCGCATCCGCACCGACGCGCGCGACCAGATCAGACCGATCCGGCGCGGCTCGCTCGGCTCCGGCAGCGGGATCCGGACCAGGTCGAGGCCTTCCGGCCACGGCCGCATCCAGTCCGGCACCAGCGACACGCCCAGGCGGCGGTCGACCATCGCCGCGATCGCGTTGAGCGCATTGAGCTCGACCCGTTCGCGAGGGACGATGTCGTGGCGATGCAGGTACTCGTCGGCCTGGCGACCGCCCCACTGGTTGCGGTCGTAGCGGATCAGCGGTTGCTCGGCGAGCAGCTCGTGCGGATCGCGCCCGGCCAGCGACGCGTGCGCGAGCACCACCAGCGGCTCCTCGCGGAGTACTTCCCAGCCGCAGGTCTTGGGCAGCGGGAACGGCGCCTCCAGCACCAGCGCGGCGTCCAGTTCGCCGCTCTCGACCGCACGGTACAGGTCGGCGGAGTAGCCGGGGCGGATGAACACGTTCGATTGCGGAAAGCGGCTGACCATCCGCGCCAGCACGTCCGGCACCAGTCCGACCAGCACCGTGGGGCAGGCGCCCAGTTGCAGGTCGCCGGAAGCGTCGCTGTCGTTGGCGACGCTGCGCATGTCGGCGACGTCGCGCAGCATCGCCCGGGCGCGCTCCAGGATCCGCGAGCCCTGTTCGGTCAGGCCCACGGTGCGTCCGGCGCGGGCGATCAAAGACACCCCGAACTCGCGCTCCAGGGTACGGATCTGCTGCGCCACCGCCGCCGGCGTCAGGTTCAGCGTGCGCGCGGCGGCGGCCATCGAGCCGTGGTCGGCGATGGCGATGAAGGATCTGAGGAACTGTGTATCCACCTGCGCCCTCCGCTGCAGCGCACAGGCTACTTCGCCCGAGCCGCTTGCGCGAGTGGCGCGGGCGCGCCGTCGCCGCGGCCGGTGTGTATGGTCAGTCCGGCCAGCGATTGCGCCGGCGGCGGGAACAGCAGGCTGGCGAGGTAGCCGACCACGATGCAGGTCATGATCGAGATCGCCAGGTAGAAATACGGATGGACCAGGTCCATCGACCAGGCGCCGAAGGTCACCACCAGCGCCGAGGCGATGCCGATCGCCACGCCCTGCCAGTTGGCGCGGGTGGTGAACATGCCCAGGGTATAGGCGCCGGCGAAGCCGCCGCCGAGCAGTCCGGCCAGTTCGATCGAGACGTCGAACAGCGACTGCACGTCGTAGCTGGCCAGCAGCCAGGCCAGGCCCATGCCGACCGCGCCGACCAGGACCGTGGTCCATTCCGCCAGGCGCACGCTGCCGCGTTCGCTGGGGTGCCTGGAGAGGCGTTGGTAGAAGTCGACCGACAGCAGGGTCGAGACCGAGTTGATGATCGACGACAGGGTCGACATCGCCGCGGCGAAGATGCCGGCGATGATCAGGCCGGTCACCCCGGTCGGCAGTTCGGCGGCGATGAACAGCGGGAAGGTGGAGTCGATCGGCAGCCACGGGTCCATCCGCTCCGGATGGGCCTGGTAGTACACGTACAGCGCGGTGCCGATGCCGTAGAACAGGATGCCGCCGGGAATGGTGATCGCGGCGAAGGTCCAGACCGAGCGCCCGGCCGCGCGCGCGGACGGGGTCGACAGCACCCGCTGCATCAGCACCTGGTCCTTGGGGAAGGTCAGCACGACGTCGAACACCACCAGGAACAGGAAGCCCCAGACCGTCGCCCGGGTCAGGTCGAAGCTGAAATCGAACACGCTGGTCTTGTGCTCGGCCATGGCGATGCGGGCGAACTCGGACACCCCGCCGTCGAGGTGCCAGAAGATGAAGCCGATCGCGAACAGCGCGCCGCCGAACATCACCAGCACCTGCACGAAGTCGGTCCAGATCACCGCGCGCATGCCGCCCAGCGCGGTGTAGACGATGGTGAACACCCCCATGATCAGGATGCTCCAGGCCACATCCATGCCGGTGATCGTGGCGATCGCCAGCGACGGCAGGAACAGGATCACGCTCATCCGGCTGCCGACCTGCATGACGATGCACAGCGCGCTGGCGAGCATGCGGATCGCCGGATGGAAGCGGGTCTCCAGGTAGGAGAACACCGACATCAGGTCGAGCCGGCGCAACAGCGGCACCACCCAGACCGCGACGAACATCAGTCCGAGCACGCCGATCAGGTTGTTGGTCAGGTACTGCCAGTTGCTCTCGAACGACTTGGCCGGGATCGCGATGAAGCTGATCGAACTGACGTTGGTGGCGTACAGGCTGATGCCGGCGGCCCAGAACGGGATCGAACGGCCGCCGACGAAGAAGTCCGCGGCCGAGGCGCTCTTCTCCCGCAGGTAGAAGTACAGCCCGACCCCGAGCACCAGCACCAGGTACACCGACAGCACCACCCAGTCCTGCCACTTCAGCAAGGGCTGGCGCTCGACCGGTTCGGCCAGGTGCAGGCCGTCGCGATCGAGCCAGGCCGCGCCATCCGCCCACGGCGCCCATCCGAGGGTGTCCGATTCCAGTACCTGCGGCAGCATCGTCCAGGCGCCGGTGATCGTGTTCAGGGTCGCGAGTCGGCCGCCGTCCGGACGGCTCACCGCGAACAGTGCGTGGGCCTGGCCGAGGGCGCGGACCAGGCGCGGGTCGATCGCGCCGGGCGCGGCCTGCACCCGCTGCCAGCCGAGGTCCCCGCTCCAGCG
>NZ_VICD02000188.1 GCF_006546735.2 Marilutibacter maris
GGCCAGCGCGAGAATGCACCGCGCGAGGGCGGCCAGCGTGAAGGCGGCCAGCGCGATGCCGGTCAGAACCAGGACGGCGGCCGCGGCAACCGCCGCGAGCGCTTCCGCAACCGCCGCGATCGCAACCGCAACCGCAGCCGCGACGGCATGCCCGACGACAGCGGCTCGGAAGAGTTCACCCCGCGCCCGCACCCGCAGGTCCCGGAAGGCTTCCCGCAGTACTCGCTGGGCGACATGAAGCGGATGCCGGCGCCGAAGCTGCTGGAGATCGCCGAACAACTGCAGATCCAGGAGGGCGTCGCCCGCGCCCGCAAGCAGGACGTGATCTTCGCCCTGCTCAAGGTGCTGACCCGCCACGGCGAGGGCGTCGCCGCCGACGGCGTGCTGGAAATCCTGCCCGACGGCTTCGGTTTCCTGCGCGCGCTGGAGGCCAGCTACCTGGCCGGCCCGGACGATGTCTACATCAGCCCCAGCCAGATCCGCCGCTTCAACCTGCGCACCGGCGACCACCTGTCCGGCCGCATCCGCTGGCCCAAGGACGGCGAGCGCTACTTCGCCCTGTCGGTGGTCGACACCATCAACGGCGAGCCGCTGGAAGCGTCCAAGAACAAGACCCTGTTCGAGAACCTGACCCCGCTGTTCCCGCGCCGCCGCTTCCGCCTGGAGCGCGGCGACGGCAGCACCGAGGACATCACCGGCCGCATCCTCGACCTGATGGCGCCGCAGGGCAAGGGCCAGCGCGCGCTGATCGTCAGCCCGCCCAAGGCCGGCAAGACCATGCTGATGCAGCAGGTCGCCACCGCCATCACCACCAACCATCCGGACGTGCACCTGATCGTGCTGCTGGTCGACGAGCGTCCGGAGGAAGTAACCGAGATGCAGCGCACCGTGCGCGGCGAGGTGGTCAGTTCGACCTTCGACGAGCCGGCCGCGCGCCACGTCCAGGTCGCCGAGATGGTGATCGAGCGTGCCAAGCGCCTGGTCGAGCACAAGAAGGACGTGGTGATCCTGCTCGACTCGATCACCCGCCTGGCCCGCGCCTACAACAACGTCGTCCCGTCCTCGGGCAAGGTCCTGACCGGAGGCGTCGACGCCAATGCGCTGCACCGTCCGAAGCGCTTCTTCGGCGCCGCCCGCAACGTCGAGGAAGGCGGCTCGCTGACCATCATCGCCACCGCGCTGATCGACACCGGCAGCAAGATGGACGAGGTGATCTACGAGGAGTTCAAGGGCACCGGCAACTCCGAGGTGCACCTGTCGCGCCAGATCGCCGAGAAGCGCGTCTACCCGGCGATCAACATCAACCGCTCCGGCACCCGCCGCGAGGACCTGCTGATCGAACCGGAACTGCTGCAGAAGATCTGGATCCTGCGCAAGCTGCTGCACGGCATGGACGAGATCGGCGCGATGGAGTTCCTGCTCGACAAGATGAAGAACACCAAGTCCAACGACGAGTTCTTCAGCTCGATGAAGCGCTGAGGCCAACTGCCGACGCACACGAAAACGCCCCGCATCGCGGGGCGTTTTTATTGCGCAGGGCCGGGCTTCAGCCCTGCGGCACGTCCAGCGGTGTCAGCAATTCCGGACCGCGCAGCCCGACCGGATAGACACCGCCGGCGGCGAGCATGTCGGGCGAGACGCGGTCGTCTTCCTGCACCCACGGATTGGTGCGGCGCTCGCCGGGGATATAGGCGCTCCACTCGCCATAGCCGCTCTCCCGAAGTCCTGGCGCGATGAAGTCGACCGGTACGCGCACCAGCCAGTACGGCGCATCGTCAGGCGTCACCGGCGGATTGAAGGTCCACCTGCGCGCGGCATAGATCGCTGCGGCCTCGAACCGCCCGCGCATGCGCCTCATCTGAGGATCGCTGGCGATGGTCTTCAGGTTCACCTGCTCGGCGATCGCGTCCTCGACCGATCCGTCCCGGGCGATCTTGACCAACAGGTAGACGGTCCCGCCCGCTCCAGCCTTGGCCAGTTCCGTTGGGTAGTGGGGCGAAGTCAGGCGCCGGTAGGTTGGCACGTCCGCGTCCTTGTGCGAGCCAAAGTGCGCGCCAGCGACCTCGACAAGGAAGTTGTCTCCGTCCAGTTTGCGCGCTTGTATCCTGATGCTGGTACGCGCACGCACCGCGGCGGGTTCGCCATCGATCAGGATCGGCTTGAAGCGCCAGCCTGGGATGGTCCCGGCGAGCAGCTCGGTCACTGCCGGAGGCAGTTTCTCCAACTGATCGAGCTTCCACGACGAAACGCTGCCATCGGGGTCGATGTCGACCATGCCGGTGACCAGCATGCTGGCCTCGATTCGGTCGCGCACCGGGCGGCTGTCCGGCGTACCGGCCAGCACCGTACCGGCCGCAAACATTAGAGCCAACATCGCGATCCTGCTCAGGTACCTCATTCCATCTCCTCCATGCAGGCCGTCGCCGCGGCTCACAATCACCATCGGCCGACAGCTGTCACAATACCGCTACCGCAGACTACGGGCCATCCGGCCGGGTGTGCGGCATCCTTTCCTGTCCCAACGTCTCGGACCGAACACACCCTACCCCTACCATGCACGGACAAGGCCTGGAACTCGCACTCGTATTCCTGCTCGCCGCGGTGATCGCGGTGCCGGTGTTCCGGCGCTTCGGCCTGGGCGCGGTGCTCGGCTATCTGGCCGCCGGCGTCGTGCTGGGGCCGTTCGGGCTGAAGGTGATCACCAATGCCGAGCGGGTGCTGACCGCGTCGGAGATCGGCGTGGTGATGATGCTGTTCGTGATCGGCCTGGAACTGTCGTTGCCGCGGCTGAAGGTGATGCGCAGGCCGGTGTTCGGGGTCGGCGGGCTGCAGGTGCTGCTGTGCGGGCTGGCCCTGGCCGGACTGTCGACGCTGGGCGGACTCGGATTGAAGGCGGCGCTGGTGGTCGGCTTTGGTCTGGCGCTGTCCTCGACCGCGGTCGGCCTGCAACTGCTGGCCGAGCGCAAGTCGCTGACCGCGCCGCACGGACGGCTGGCCTTCGCGATCCTGCTGTTCCAGGACCTGGCCGCGATCCCGCTGCTGGCGGCGATTCCGCTGTTGGCTTCCGGCGGCGAGGAGGCCGGCCCCGGCTGGCAGGGCGTGGCCAAGGCGGTCGTCGCGATCGCGATCCTGGTGCTGGGCGGCCGCCTGTTGCTGCGCCAGTTGTTCCGCATCGTCGCCCGGTCGCAGATGCCGGAGGTATTCACCGGCGCCGCCCTGCTGACCGTGCTCGGCTCGGCCTGGCTGATGCAGGTCGCCGGGCTGTCGGCGGGACTGGGCGCGTTCATCGCCGGCGTGCTGCTGGCCGACTCGGAATTCCGCCACGAGCTGGAATCGCAGATCGACCCGTTCAAGGGCCTGCTGCTGGGCCTGTTCTTCATGGCGGTCGGCATGAGCATCGACCTGGACCGGGTGATGTCCGAACCGCTGTTCATCGCCGGCCTGGTCGCCGCGCTGATGCTGGTCAAGTTCGCGCTGATCTTCATGGTCGGCCGCGTTCCCGGCGGCCTCGACCGCGGCGAGGCGCTGCGGCTGGGCGCGGTGCTGGCGCTGGGCGGCGAGTTCGCCTTCGTGGTGTTCTCCGAGGCCGTGCGCGCCGGCCTGCTCGACATGGTCGCGCGCGACCGTCTGGTCGCCGCGGTCGGCGTATCGATGGCGTTGACGCCGCTGCTGCTGATCGCGATCTCCAGGGGCCTGGCGCACAAGCCCAGAGCCCAGCCCGAGCGCGAGGCCGACCCGATGCCCGAGGACGGTCGCCCGCAGGTGCTGATCGCCGGCTTCGGCCGCTTCGGCCAGATCGTCGCGCGCCTGTTGGCGATGCACCGGACCCCGTTCATCGTCATCGAGCACGATGTCGAGCAGCTGGAGTTCTCGCGCCGCTTCGGCAACCTGATCTACTACGGCGACCCGGCCCGGCCCGAGCTGTTGCGCTCCGCCGGCGCCGCCCACGTCGACGTGTTCGTGGTCGCGATCGACGACCCCGCCGAGAGCCTGCGGGTCGCCAAGGCGTTCCGCCACCTGTACCCGCGGGCGCGGGTGTTCGCCCAGGCCCGCGACCGCCGGATCGCCTGGGAGCTGATGGACCTGGGGGTCGAGCCGGTACGCGAGCTGCTGTACTCCAGCCTGCGCACCGGCGAGGCGGTGCTGCAGGCGCTGGGTGTGGCGACCGACACCGCACGCCATCTGGCCACGCGCTTCGCCGAGCACGACGAACGCCTGCTGCAGGCGCAACATCCGATCCACCATGACGAGGATGCGCTGATGCAGACCGTGCAGGACGCGCGCCGCGAACTGGAGGAACTGCTCGACGCCGATGCCGGCGAGGGCGTGCTGGCACGCGCCACCAAGGCGGAGCGGCCGCCCGGCTAAGAGCGCCTGGGGCGCATGCCGCTCTGGAACGGCGACATACGCCGCCGCTTCCTGCCCTGACATGTGTTGCGGGAGCCGTGCGAGCCGCAAGCGGAACTCACCGCGCGCTTCCATCGCGGCTGACGCCGCTCCTGGGGAGCCTCCGATCGGTTCAGAGGTTCCGCGCGCCCGGGATGGCGCACACGCGGATCAGGCACACAAGGGCTTGATACGGCATGAGCAAGGTCGAGCTTGGCTTGACCTTGCGACGCCTGAGCAAGTCCAGGACGGATTTGTTCAGACCTTGCCGGGGATCAGGGCTTGTCGCGCAGGAACCGCGCCATCGACACGCTCGACTGCGATGCCGGGGTACCGAACTCGGCGGCGATATCGACGAAGCCCCGCATCACCGCGATCTCGCGCGGCGTGCGGTTCAGCGAATCGCGCAGATCCGGGTCGGCGCCCGCGCGCAGCAGCCACTGCACCACCCCGACCAGGCCATGCAGCGCGGCCAGGTGCAGCGGACCGAAGCCGCGCGGATCGACCACGTCCAGATGCGCGTCGTGGTCGATCAGAAGCTCCATGCCGGCGATCAGGCAGTCCTCGTCGGCGGCGGTGCCCGGCTCGGCGCGCGCGCCCAGCAACAGCAGCAACGGGGTGACGCCGGCCGCGCTGACATCGGCATCGCCGTCGGCCAGCAGCAGGGTATCCAGCAACGCGACCAGTCGCGTGCGGTCGCGCGCGGTGAAGCCGAACATAGCCGCGCAGTGCAGCGGGGTGCGGCCCTGGGCGTCCACCGCATGGGCATCGGCACCGGCCGCCAGCAGCCGCCCGGCCATGTCGGGCAGGCCCAGCGCGCATGCCACCATCAATGCGGTCAGCTCGCCCGGCAGACGTTGCTCCAGCGGCGCGCGCGCCGCGATCAGGCGGTCGACGATCTCGGCATGACGCATGCTGACCGCCGCCGACAACGGCGTCGCTCCCGAGTTCGCCGCCCGCTGCGGGTCGGCACCGCGCGCGAGCAGCAGTTCGACCAGCTCAGCGTGGCCGCCGCCGGCCGCGCGCAGCAACGCAGTGCATCCCTGGCTGTCGGTCGCGTCGACCGGGAAGCCCAGGTCGAGCAGGCGGCGGACCGCATCGGTATCGCCGACGATCGCCGCGGCCGGCACGTCGCTGTCGCGCAGCGGCCGCCGCGGCAGGGGCC
>NZ_VICD02000189.1 GCF_006546735.2 Marilutibacter maris
ATGCTGCGCTCGACCGCCGTATTCAGCCTGATGACCTTCGTCTCCCGTATCGCCGGCTACGTGCGCGACGCGGTGACCGCGAGCCTGTTCGGCGCCGGGCCGGGAATGAGCGCCTTCGTCGTCGCCTACCGGATCCCGAACTACCTGCGGCGTATCTTTGCCGAGGGCTCGTTCTCCTCCGCCTTCGTCCCGGTGTTGTCGGAGCTGAAGGAAAAGGGCGACCAGAAGGCGCTGCAGGAGGTGCTCGATCACGTCGCCGGCGCGCTGTTCGCGGCGGTGGTGGTGGTCAGCGGTCTGGGCATGCTGGCGGCGCCGTGGGTGGCGCAGCTGTTCCTGGCGCTGGCGCCGCCGGGCACCGAGACCGTGCCGCTGGCCGCGCAGATGCTGCGGATCACCTTCCCGTACCTGGTGTTCATCTCGATGACCGCGCTGGCCGGTGGGGTGCTGAACAGCTTCCGCCACTTCGGCCTGCCGGCGCTGACTCCGGTCCTGCACAACCTGGCGATGATCGCGGCCATGCTGCTGCTGGCCGGACGCCTGGAGGTGCCGGAAGCGTCGATGGCCTGGGGTGTGCTGGCCGCCGGCATCCTGCAGGTGCTGGTGCTGTGGCCGGCGATGGGGCGGCTGGGGCTGCGCCCGCGGCTGCGTTTCGACTTCCGCCACGAGGGCGTGCGCCGGGTCGGCCGGCTGATGCTGCCGACGGTGTTCTCCTCCTCGGTCGCCCAGATCAACGTGCTGGTCGGCACGATGTTCGCGGCGCTGCTGGTGCCTGCCGCGCAGTCCTGGCTGTACTACTCCGACCGCCTGACCGAGCTGCCGCTGGGGCTGTTCGGGGTGGCGATCGGCACCGTGATCCTGCCGCAGCTGTCGCGCCACCACGCCGCCAAGGACGAGGCCGGCTATTCGAAGTCGCTGGACTGGGGGCTGCGCATCGTGCTGCTGATCGGCATCCCGGCGGCGCTGGGGCTGGCCCTGCTGGCCGAACCGCTGACCGCCTCGTTGTTCCAGCGCCGTGCGTTCACCGCCGAAGATTCGCGGATGGTCGGCATCGCCCTGACCGCGATGAGCGTGGGCATCCCGACCTTCATGCTCAGCAAGGTGCTGCTGCCGGCCTTCTATGCCCGCCAGGACACCCGCACGCCGATGCGCGCGGCGCTGATCACGGTGGTGGCGAACGTCCTGCTGACGGTGCTGCTGGTGACCCCGTTGTGGATGCTGGGCGTGGCCGAGGCCCATGTCGGCATTGCCGCGGCGACCGCGCTGGCCGGAATCCTGAACGCGGCCCTGCTGTGGCGTTACCTGCGCCGGCAGGGCCTGTACACGCCCGAGCCGGGCTGGGGCCGCTGGCTGGGGCGGATCGCGGCGGCGCTGCTGGCGATGACGGTCGTGGTGGTGGCGATCCGCGAGCACGTCGGCGCCTGGGGCGCGTTGCCGATGGGGTCGCGATGGTTGTGGCTGCTGGCGACGGTGGCCGCCGGCGGCGGCGCCTATGGGGCGACACTGTTGCTGCTCGGGCTGCGGCCGCGCCATCTGCGCCACTGAGCGTCGGGCGCGGGCGGGCGGTCCGGCGCGGGCCGGCGGAGTCCCGGTCGGGCCCGCAGGCGCCTGACGCGGGTAGGCCAGTCCGGACGCGGGGCGCAGCCGCCGGTGCCGGGATGTCCAGGAAGGCAGTTTTTCCGGGCGACCTATATACTGCCCGGTTCTATGAGCAGGCTGTTCCGTGACGTCGATGGCGGGCCCCGGTGTCCGCACGGCAGTGTGGTCTGCATCGGCGCCTTCGATGGCCTTCACCTGGGCCATCGGGCTCTGGTGCGCCACGCTGTCGCGCGTTCGCGGGCGATTGCCGGCGTCGGCACCACCGTCGGGTTGCAGGCGGTGGCGTTGAGCTTCGAGCCGCTGCCCCGCGAGTTCTTTGCGCCGCAGGCGCCGCCGCCACGGCTGCTGTCGCCGCGGGCCAAGGTCGAGGGCCTGCTCGGGCTGGGCGCCGACCAGGTCGGCCTGCTGCGTTTCAACGCGCGCCTGAGCGGCCTGGATGCGGAAAGCTTCGTCGAACGCGTGCTGGTCGAGCACCTGCGCGCATGCGAGGTCTGGGTCGGCCCCGGCTTCCGTTTCGGCAAAGCCCGTGCCGGAGACATCGACCTGCTGCACCGACTGGGCCGCCGCCACGGCTTCGTCGCCGGCGAGATCGAGCCGGTGATGCTGGACGGCGAACGGGTCTCCAGCACCCGCATCCGCGCCGCCCTGCAGGACGGTGCGTTCGACGCCGCCGCGCGGATGCTCGGTCGCCCGTACGCGATCGGCGGGCGGGTGGTGCGCGGACGGCAGCTGGGCCGCACGCTCGGCTATCCGACCGCCAACATCCGCTTCGGCGGCCGGACCCCGGCGCTGTCGGGCATCCACGCGACCTGGGTGCACGGCGTCGGCGATGCGCCGATGCCCTCGGTTTCCAGTCTCGGCACCCGCCCGACCGTCGACGGCGTGGAGCCGCTGCTGGAAGCCCATCTGTTCGATTTCGAGGGCGACCTGTACGGGCGCCGGATCGAGGTCGAGTTCGTCGCCAAGCTGCGCGACGAGGAAAAGTTCGACGACCTGCCGGCCCTGGTCGCGCAGATGGACCGCGACGCCGAACAGGCGCGCGCGGTGCTTGACCGCTCGCCCCGCAACGCCCCCCCGCGCGTGCCCGAGCGGACCTCCCACACAGAGCCTTCCTTCGAATAGACCGCCGTGAGCCAGGACTACAAAGCCACCCTGAATCTGCCCGCCACCGACTTCCCGATGCGCGGCGACCTGCCCCGGCGCGAGCCCGGGACCCTGGAGCGCTGGGAATCCGAAGGCCTGTACGCGCGCCTGCGCGAGCACGCGGCCGGACGCCCGCGGTTCGTGCTGCACGACGGTCCGCCGTACGCCAACGGCGCGATCCACCTCGGCCACGCGGTCAACAAGATCCTCAAGGACATCATCGTCAAGTCGAAGTGCATGGCCGGCTTCGATGCGCCGTACGTGCCGGGCTGGGACTGCCACGGCCTGCCGATCGAGATCGCGATCGAGAAGAAGCATGGCAAGGTCGGGGTCAAGCTCGACGCGGTCGAGTTCCGCCAGAAGTGCCGCGAGTACGCGCGGTCGCAGATCGACGTCCAGCGCCGCGATTTCAAGCGTCTGGGCGTGATCGGCGACTGGGACAACCCCTACCTGACCCTCGACTTCCATTTCGAGGCCAACGAGATGCGCGCGCTGGCGCGGATCATCGACAACGGCCACCTGACCCGCGGCGTCAAGCCGGTGCACTGGTGCTTCGACTGCGGCTCGGCGCTGGCCGAGGCCGAGATCGAATACCAGGACAAGGTCTCGCCGGCGATCGACGTCGCCTATGCGGCGCGCGATCCGCAGGCGATCGCGCGGGCGTTCGGCGTCGCGCTGCCGGAGGGGGTCGAGGTCGCGATGCCGATCTGGACCACCACTCCGTGGACGCTGCCGGCCTCGCTGGCGGTCTCGGTCGGTCCCGAACTG
>NZ_VICD02000017.1 GCF_006546735.2 Marilutibacter maris
ACGGCCGCATCGCCTCGGCCGAGTCCAGCGCCTCGGCCGGCACCGACCAGTAGCTCATCGGCTGCTCGCGGCCGCGCATCCGGTACATGAACGGGCCGCAGCCGGCCGCGCCGAAGCGCTCGCGGGTCTGCTCGTCGGTCTTCAGCAGCAGCTCGCCGTCGATCACCGCCGCGAACATCAGCCCGCCCGCGTAGACGCCCCAGCCGCCGAACATGCGCCGTGCCGAAAGCGGCACCGGCAGCTCGAACAGCTCCAGCAGATGCGCGATCTCGGAGGTGTCGGTGGCCACCGGACCAGCATAGCCGCGATCCGCGGCGTTAATGCAGCCGACATCCGGTTTCGGTATGCTGCACCGCAGCAGTAGCGTGCCGTGTGGCGCGCCTCCTGGAGACAGCGATCCGATGATGCTTTATCAGATGCACGAACTCGGCCGCGCCTGGATGGCCCCGGTCACCTACTGGGCCGACGCCAGCGCCAAGATGTTCGGCGCTCCCGGCAGCTGGTTGTCCAGCCTGCCCGGCGCCACCCGCATGGCCGCCGGCTACGAACTGCTGTACCGGATCGGCAAGGACTACGAGAAGCCCGAGTTCGGCATCCACTCGCTGGACATCGACGGCAGCCTGTACCCGGTGATCGAACGCGAGATGGCGCGCAAGCCGTTCTGCCGGCTGCTGCGCTTCAAGCGCTACACCGACGACGCCGGCAACCTCAAGGAACTCAAGGACGACCCGCCGGTGCTGGTGGTCGCTCCGCTGTCGGGCCATCACGCCACCCTGCTGCGCGACACCGTGCGCACCCTGCTGCGCGACCACAAGGTCTACATCACCGACTGGGTCGACGCGCGCATGGTGCCGACCAGCGAGGGCGAGTTCACCCTCGACGACTACGTCGGCTACGTCCAGGACTTCATCCGCCAGATCGGCGCCGAGGACCTGCACGTGATCAGCGTCTGCCAGCCGACCGTGCCGGTGCTGGCGGCGATCTCGCTGATGGCCGCGCGCGGCGAGAAGACCCCGCGCTCGATGGTGATGATGGGCGGCCCGATCGACACCCGCGAAAGTCCGACCGCGGTCAACAATCTCGCCACCGAGAAGCCGCTGTGGTGGTTCCAGAGCACGGTGATCCACCCGGTGCCGGCCAACTACCCCGGCCACGGTCGCCGCGTCTACCCCGGCTTCCTGCAGCACATGGGCTTCATGGCGATGAATCCCGAGCGCCACGCGCAGTCGCACTGGGACTTCTACCAGGACCTGCTCAAGGGCGACCTCGACGATGCCGAGTCGCACCGCCGCTTCTACGACGAGTACAACGCCGTGCTCGACATGCCGGCCGAGTACTACCTCGACACCGTACGGATCGTGTTCCAGGAACACCTGCTGCCGCGCGGCCTGTGGGAGGTGGCCGGCGAGCGCGTCGACCCGTCGGCGATCGGCGACACCGCGTTGCTGACCATCGAGGGCGAGCTCGACGACATCTCCGGCGAAGGCCAGACCCGCGCCGCGCACACGCTGTGCAGCGGCATCGCGAAGCAGGACAAGCAGCACCTTGAGGTGAAGGGCGCCGGCCACTACGGCATCTTCAGCGGCCGCCGCTGGCGCACCCAGGTCTATCCGAAAGTGCGCGAGTTCATCGCCAAGTACGCCGGCTGAGGATCGTCGCGCACGCCTCGCAAGCGTGCGCGAACCCGCGTCAACGACCGGCGCGCTGACCGCATCCGCCGAGCCCCTGCGTTGTTCCCGGTGTCATGGGGCGCATCGAATCACAGGGGAACACCATTCCGGCGGCGTCGCCGACCGCGACCGCGGACCCGATGCCGCCGGCGATCGTGCTCGCGCGCGGGTTCACCGGCCTGGGCACGCTGCGCGCATTGAAGATGGCCGGCATCGAGGCCTACGCGGCCTGCCCGGACGGAGACCTGGTCACCCGCTCGCGCTGGTACGCCCCGCCTCCCGGTCCCCGCTGGAACGGCGAGATCGACGGCAGCCAGGATCGGGCGCTGGACGCGGTCGCGCTGCCGCGCGCAGTGCTGATCCCGGGGGCCGACGACGCCGCGATGTGGGTCGCCGGGCTGGCCGGCAGCGCCCTCGCCCATCGCTTTCCCGCCTCGACCAGTTCGCTGGCGACCCTGCAGGCGCTGCAGGACAAGCGCCACCTGGCCGAATGTCTGCACGAGAACGGGGTCGCGCATCCGGCCACGTTCGCGATCGACAGCGCCGACGACATCGACCGGATACCGTTCCAGCGACTGGACCGCGTGTTCCTCAAGCCGATCGACTCGCAACGGTTCTCCAAGGCGACCGGCCACAAGGCGCTGTGGCCCGGCGACCGCGATGCCTGCAAGGCCCTGTGGACGCGTCTGCACGCGCAGGGCTTCGAGATGGTCGCCCAGGAGTACATTCCCGGCGGCGCCGACCAGCACTACTTCATCGATGGATTCCGCGACCGCGACGGCCGCTTGAGCGGCTTGCTGGCGCGCCGCCGGCACCGGATCCATCCGCCGGATTTCGGCAACAGCTCGTACTGCGAGACCACGCCGCTGGCGACGATGGGCAGCGCCGTCGAGGAGCTCGGCCGCCTGCTCGCCACCCTCCACTACCGCGGCATCTTCAGTGCCGAGTTCAAGCGCGATCCGCGCGATGGGCGCTTCCGCCTGCTGGAGATCAACACCCGCGCCTGGTGGTACGTCGAGTTCGCCGCCCGCTGCGGGGTCAACGTCTGCGAGATGGCCTGGCGCGACGCGCTCGGTCTGGCGGTGGAACCCTCGGACCGCGACTACCGCAGCGGGGTCGGCTGCATCAGCCTGGCCGGCGACATCCAGGCGGTGCTGCATGCGCCGCCGCAATCGCGCATTGGCTGGTGGCAGGCGCTGCGGCAATGGCGCAACGGCTACCTGCACGCGTTCCGGCTCGACGATCCCGGCCCGGGCCTGCAGCAGGCATGGCGGCTTGTCCGCGACGGGTTGCGGGCACGCCTGCGCCGTTCGCGGTAACGCGTCGCCCGTCCTCACGGCCACGGACGGGTGTTGTCCAGGCCCGGCGCCCCGACGCGATCGGATCGCAGACCGGTGTCCGAACATCCTGCCAGGCAGAAAATGCCGGCTTCGTCGCGTTTCAATTCAAGAAAGAGAGAGAGCTGAGAACTCTGCGATACAGGCGAGAGCCTCTCCTCATCGACCGCATCCACGTACTGCTTTTGACTCTCCGGTTCCCCCGCACAACCCCGACTCCGGAGAATCTCCCGAGATGAAAGCATCCCTGACCGTGGCGGCCCCGCTCGCCATCGCCCTGCTTGCGGCCACCGGCCCGGCCCTGGCCGGCAATCCCATCGACCCGACCCTGCAGCGGGCCATGCAGCGCGACCTCGGCCTGTCCGCGCGGGAGGTCGCGCAGTACATCCGAACCGAACGGCTTGCCGCACGCCAGGCCAAGGCCTTGCAGCGGCAGCTCGGCCGCGATTACGCCGGCCACTGGATCGAGCGCGGCACCGACGGCAGCTTCAAGTACGTGGTGGGCAGCGCCGCCGCCCATGCCGGCAGGGCGCCGGATGGTGTGGAAATCCGCAATACCCGATACAGCATGCGCGAACTCGATGCCGCGATACGGCAGCTGGATGCCACCAACGAACGCTACTCCAACTCGGACAGCGCGTTCTCGGGCGTGCACAGCTGGGGCGTGGACTCCCGCAGCAATCGCGTGGTCGTGGGCGTGGACAAGGCCGCTGGCGCCATGCGCGACGGCATCGACTTCGTCGCCCTCAGCGGTATCGACGCCGGGCTGGTGCGCTTCGAACGCATCGACGCGCCGCAGCTGCAGGCGGACATCCGCGGCGGCATCGAGTACTCCATCAACAATCGCTTCCTGTGCTCGGTCGGATTCGCGGTCACCCAGGGTACCGGCAAGGGCTTCGCCACCGCCGGCCACTGCGGCAACGCCGGCGACAGCGTCACCATCGATGGCCTGAACGTCGGTACGTTCGCGGCCTCCTCCTACGACGTGAAAGGCAAGAAGTACGACGGCGACCGCGCCTGGGTCAGCCTGAACTCCACGCAGAACCTGCTGCCGATCGTCTACGGCTACGGCAACGGCGACGTGACCGTCAGAGGCAGCATCGAAGCGCCGATCGGCGCCGCGGTCTGTCGCTCCGGCCGCACCTCCGGCTGGCACTGCGGCACCATCACCGAGAAGAACACCTCGGTCAGGTACGTCAAGGGCGGCGGCAGCATCTCCGGCCTGTCCAGGGCCTCCACATGTTCGCTGGGAGGCGATTCCGGCGGTTCGTTCATCACCGCCGCCGGCCAGGGCCAGGGCGTCCTGTCCGGCGGTCCGACGGCGGTGACGAGCTGCCCGGATCCGAATGGCTACAGCCTGTTCCAGCCGCTCAATCCGCTGCTGCAGAGTCTCGACCTGACCCTGGTGACCGGCAACTGATTCCAGGCCGGCCGGCAACGACGCGGAACGCCCCGCACGGGGCGTTCCGCTCTTGTGGCGCTGTCCTCATGCGTCCGCCACCGTTTCGATACACCCGGGTGGCGATGCGCGGGGCAAAGAAAAGCCCCGCATCGGCGGGGCCTTCCGACGCGTTGCCGGCGCGTCGTTACATATCGACGGCGCAACCCTGGGTGAAGCTGCGGTTGCTGGTCTTCACGCCCCAGCTGCCGTCCTGCTCGCCGCAACCGGCGGTCCATTGCCCGACCAGCGCGCCTTCCTCGTTGTAGTAGTTCCAGGTGCCCTGCCAGCTGGCGGTGGCGCTGAACGAGTAGGCGGCCAGCAATCCCACAGCCAATGCCACGGCAACAATCCTGATGCGACGCATGTTCTGTTCTCCTTGGATGTTCTGGAAACGCGGACCGGTGTCCGCCGCGTCACCCTAGAGGGGAACCGGGATCGCTTCTGTTAACCCGGCCACATTGCGCACACTCCGTTCGCGGCCCGCGTGGCCCGGCGCTCATGCCTGCTGCGCGCCCTTGACCAGCAGGTGCTTGGCCAACTGTCCGTGCAGGTAGCCGATGCCGCGCGCCACGTGCAGGGTCAGGAACAGCAGCAGCACACCGACGACCAGCATCAGCGGCAACGCCCACGGATCCAGCGAGGTGCTGAGCACGCCATCGCTGACGAACAGCACGCCCTCGACGTCGGTCGCCAGGCTCACCTCGGCCCAGCCGGTCCACACCGCCACCGGCGCCACGATCAGGGTCAATGCGGTCGAGACCAGGGTCAGCGCGGTGGTGAAGTAGACGATGCCCAACGGCAGCATCAGCAGCATGTACACGAAGGTGCCCCAGGTGCGCGGGTCGGTGAACATCTGCTTGATGCGCTCCATCCAGGGCATGCCGCGCGGGCTGTACAGCGGTCGCCGCGGCATCCGTTCGCCGAGCATCACCTCGACGATGCGCCCCTCGACCAGCGACAACAGCCGCACGCTGCCGACGAACAGGATCAGCAGCGGAATGCCGATGATCAGCACCAGCATGCCCGCCGACACCGACAGGCCGGTCACCACCCAGGTGAAGTAGAAGATGCCGGTCGCCAGCGCCAGCACCATGTAGAACAGCGCCGCGTACGCGCGCGGCTCGGCGACCACGCCGAAGAAGCGGCCCAGCCACGAACGCCTCGGCGGCGGTGCCGGCGGCCGCAGAGCGGTCTGCACCTTGACCTCGGTGTCGCGGTAGATGTCGGCGACCTCCTCCGGCGCGCCATAGCTGCCGGCGACCGAGGAGATCACCTCGGCCTCCGACTTGCCCGGCTGCTCGGCCATCTCCGAGCGCAGGTATTCCTCGGCGTCGTACAGCGCATCCTGGATCAGCGCCGGATCGGCGCCTGCCAGCGCCCGGCGCAACTGGTCGAGGTATTCGGGAATGGTGGTCGGCAGCACGGTGGCATTCATTCGGGAAGTCCCCCCAGGACGGAATCGACGGAATCTCGGGTCGCGCGCCAGGCGGCGACCCAGTCACGCAGGGCGTCGCGCCCGACGTCGGTGATGCGGTAGTAGCGCCGCGGCGGCCCGGACATCGAAGGCTCCACGAAGCTGTCGAGCAGGCCGGCCGCGCCGAGATTGCGCAACACCGGGTACAGCGCGCTCTGTTTGCCGCTGAGCACGCCGTCGCCCTCGCGCTCCAGGCGCTTGGCGATCTGGTAGCCGTACATCGGCTCCTCGGCACGGGCCAGCACCGCCAGCAGGGTCAGCGAGACCGTGCCGGCACTGAGCTCCTTGTGGAACTTGCGCAACTGGAGTTCGAGATCGGTCATCGGCGGCGGGCTCCATGGCCTGACGTGGGCGCCAGCGCTGGCTTGCTAGCTTGAACTCGATACTAGTGCTTAGTTCTCTATAGTGAATGTGCTTGTAGTCATGCCCCCTCCCCCGGCCGCGCGCCGGAGCGGATGAGACCGACGCGGATAGGGCAGAATCGGGACGGCCCAACCGCCACCGTCCATCGCCACAGAAGGGAGTCACCCGTGCCTGATCCGATCCGTGCCGCGCTCGCCCTGCCCCTTGCCGCCGCGCTGCTTGTCGCCGCCGCCCCGGCCCCGGCCGCCGAAACGGAGGCGGACAGGCCGCGCACGATGCAGGAAATCATCGATGCCGCGCAGCCCTCGGACTGGCGCACCCCCGACCCCGCCAGCACCCTGTACATGGAGCTGGACAGCGGCCGGGTGATCATCGAGCTGGCGCCGGCGTTCGCCCCCGAGCACGTCGGCAACATCCGCACCTTCGCCCGCGAAGGCTACTGGGACGGCATGGCGATCAAGCGCTCGCAGGACAACTTCGTCGTCCAGTGGGGCGACCCGCGCGGCGAGGACGAGGCCGGCAAGCCGCTGGGCTCGGCCAAGGCCAGGTTGCCGGCCGAGTTCAGCCGCGCCAGTGACGGCCTGGCCTTCCACCGGCTGCCCGATCCCGACGGCTGGGCCGCCCAGGTCGGCTTCGCCGACGGTTTCCCGGCCGGGCGCGATCCCGCCCAGGGGCGTGCCTGGATGACGCACTGCTACGGCGCGGTCGGCGCCGGACGCAACCTGGAGCCGGACTCCAGCGACGGCAGCGAGCTGTACGTGGTGATCGGCCAGTCGCCGCGCCAGCTCGACCGCAACATCACCGTGGTCGGACGGGTGATCGACGGCATGGAGCGGCTGTCGGTGCTGCCGCGCGGCACCGGTCCGCTCGGCTTCTACGAGCACCCGACGCAGTACGTGCCGATCCGTTCGATCAAGCTGGCGTCCGAACTGCCCGAGGCCGAACGCTCGCCGCTGCAGGTGCTGCGCACCGACACCCCGCTGTTCGACGAACTGGTCGAGGCGCGCCGCAACCGCCGCGACGACTTCTACAAGCGCCCGGCCGGGCACATCGACCTGTGCAACGTGCCGATTCCGACCCGGGAGCCCGAACCGGCGCAGTGAGTCAGCCGCCCGCGCGCCCGGGAGCGTCGTCGGGCGCCAGCGCCTGATGCTGGAACAGCGCCATCCGGATCGCGCTGTGGTAGCGGCCGTCGCTGAAATACTCGTCGATCAGCACGCCCTCGCGGATGAAGCCCACGCCCTCGTAGATGCGGATCGCGCGGGCGTTGTCGACGTCCACCAGCAGGTACAGCTTGTACAGGTTCAGCACCCGGAACGCGTAGTTGATCGCGCGTTGCGTGGCCGCGCGCGCGTAGCCGCGCCCCTGCGCCTCCGGCGAGACCATGATCAGGAACTCGGCGCGGCGATGCAGGTGGTCGATCTCGACCAGCTCGACCAGGCCGACCCGCTGGCGCTGGTCGTTCTCGATGATGAAGCGGCGTTCGGACTGGTCGTGGATGTGCTTGCGGTACAGCTCCTCCAGCTCGACGAAGGACTCGTAAGGCTCCTCGAACCAGTAGGCCATCACGCTGCGATTGTTGTTCAAGCCGTGGACGAAGTGCAGGTCGTCGCGCTCCAGCGGACGCAGGGTGACCGATGCGGGAGACGACGTGTCGGAGGTGGCGTTCATGCGCACACGCTAACCCGCCCGCCTTGAGCGTGGCGTGACAGCCCCGGTCCCGCCCGCCCGCGCCATCACGCGCCCTTAGCCGGCGTCCGCCTAGCCTGAGCGCAGGCCATCGGGAGAACCGGACATGCCCCTGCTGCGGCTGCGGGTGAACGGCAACGAGGACAGCGCGCGCGCGATCGCCAACCTGCTGTCCAGCCTGGAGGGCGTGGACCACATCGAGGAGGTCGCCGACCTCATGCCGCACATGGACGACCCCGACTCCAGCTCGGCCGGACTGCCGGACGACCGCGGCCCGGGCGTGCACGAACTGGAGATCGAGGTGTCGAACGCCTATTCGGCCAACCGTGTCCGTCGCGCGGTCGAGACGCTGGCCTTCGACCTTGACGTGATGGTCGAATTCGAGGTCGAGGAGGAACGCTGAACGCGGTCGCGCCGCTCAGGCGCCGCGGCGACGCCGCAGCGCCCTGCGCAGGCGCCTGATCACCGCCACCACGATCGCCAGCAGCAGCGCGGCCGGAATCAGGAACGCCAGCGCACGGATCGTCCACGCCGTTCCCGTCGACAGGGTGCTGCCGAAATCGTCGACCGCCTGCATGATCTCCGAGCGCCCGACCTGGCCATCGGTGGGCGCGAACGACAGGGTCAGCAGCTGGGTATCGATGCGACGGCGATGCTGGGCACCGTCGCGCTCGGCCGCGGCCAGTTGCGCCTCGGTCGCGGCCAGACGCTCGGACAACGCGATCATGTCGGCGACGGCCAGGTCGCGACGTTGCTGGAACTCCTGCAGACGCTGCATCTCGCGGCTCAGGCGGTCCTGTTCGAGCGCGTTGTCGCGTACCACCACCGCCAGGTCCTCGGCGCGGGTACTGCGGCTGCCGATCTCGGCGCCGTCGCCGGCCAGCGCGATCATCGGCTCGACCCCGGCCGGTACGATCCGCACGGTGAGGCCGGCGGACGGGTAGTCGCCGCCCTGCTGGTTGACACTGAGCACCACGCACTTGCCGAAGCGGCCTTCCGTGCACGCCGCCTGTGCCGCGCGCTGGCGCGGCACGATGTCCGCCGCCGGCAGTTGGATCGCGACATGATGCTCGTAGGCCAGCATCGCGCCGTCGGCGTCCACCGCCTCGCTCGCGGAAGACCCGCCGCTGGCGGAATGCGGGTACTGCTGCGAGCATGCCGCCAGCAGCGACAGCGCCAGCAGTCCCGCGGCCAGGCGACCGGCAAGCGCGCGCGACGGCGCCCAGGCTCGGCTGCGACGAGCTTGACTGCAATGAGGTCGATTGCGATTCGCCGGTACCGGCATCCGGTTTACTTCCTTGTGCTGGGAGCCGCGGGCGGCTGATTCAAAGATTGGCGGTCCGGGTCTGCCGACCGCACGCCGTCATCCTGCCACCACGAGACCGCGACGCCAACGCTCCAGACCCCATAGCAGGGCGACCGAGCCCAGCCACGCCAGCCACCACGGCCAGGACGCGCCGCGCCGCTGCACCAGCACGATCCCGTCTGCCGCGTTCGGGGAGGCGTCGCCACCGGCCAGCGCGAGCGTGCCCTCGCGCAACGCGGCGGCGCGCAGGCCCGGCGCTTCGCCGCTGGGGCGGACATGGAACGGCCAGGCTTCCCCGTCCTGCAGCAGCCGATGCCAGCCGGGAACGCGCGGCCAGTAGCCGGCGCAGCGCTCCGGGCCCGCCGCCGGATCGGGCAACAAGGTCGACGTCGAACCGTCCGGAGCCGTCACCGATGCCGCCTCGCCGACCCCGCAGATGCGGACACGATGCCCTTCGCGCGCGCCGGGGTCGACGCGCGGCGGTTGCGCGGTCCCGCGCGCGAGCGCCGCGAACGCCGCGCTCCACAATTCCGCGTGCAGGTCGCCGCGCCCGGACAGCGGCAGGCGGTAGCTGTCGACCAGCGTGGAAACGCCGATACGGCCACGGCCATGCGCCTTCCAGTACATCCAGTCGCTGCCGGCGGGTCCACGCAACGGGACCGCGGCGGCGCCCTCGAAGCGAAGATCACGCCGCAGCAGCCGCGGCGGCGGCGCGGCGACCAGTTCCAGATCCAGCGGTGCGTCCTCGCTACCGCCGCCCAGACGGGCACGCAGGCCGGCCTCGTCCAGCCCCTCCGGCTGCGGCAGGGTCAAGGCGGTGGTGGCGGTGCCGGCGTCCGCCGCCAGGCCCAGCGCGTCCAACTGGGCGCGGGTCCGGGCCGGCAACGGGCCGGTGACCCGCAGCAGCAACCCCAGCCCTTGCCGAACCGCCGCCAGCAGGGCCTGCCGGCGGGTATCGCCCAGCCCTGTCCAGACACGCTCGTCGAGCACCACCAGGTCGAATTCCGCGAGCCCGTCGACGGTCATCGGCAGCGGCCGATCGCCCAGTTGCACCCCCGCTCCGACCGCGATCTGCGCATGCAGCGGCATGCCGGCATCGCCGATCCAGCGGCGCAGCGCGCGCAGCTCCGGATTCGGCGCCCCACCCAGCAGCAACACCCGCGGCGCGGGCGGATCGGTCACCTGCAGCGGCACCGCCAGACGCTCGACCGGTTCGTGCTCCGCGTCGAACACTTGCAGGTTGAACGTCGCCAGGCCCGCCGCGCGCGCGGTGCCGTCGAGTTCGAACACGCCGGCGTCCGACAGCCTGGCCGCAGCGACGCGCTGTCCGGACGGGTCGATCAGCTCGATGCTGCCGCCGTCGACGCCGCTCACGCGCCCGCCGATGCCGAAACCATCACCGGCGGCGATCCGCGACGGCGTCCATAGCCCGGTCACACCGGTGGGCAGCGTGGCCGGTTCGAAGGCCAACGCGATGCCGCCGACCGCGTCGCGATCGCGCGCCTCCAGTCCGTCGCCGATCACCTGGATCCGCGCCGTGCCCGGGTGGCGGCGCAGCGCGGTCGCCAGGTCCGGCACCGCTTCGGCATCGCCCGGCTCGGGCGCCTCCGGCAACGCCACCAGCGCTTCGCCGCGCGTGGTCGCCGCCAGTTGCGCGCGGGTGGCGCCGGCGGTGAGCACGGTCAGGGTCCCGCTGCGGACCGCCAGCGGCGGCGGCACCAGGCTGCGGTACAGCAGCCACGCCGACAACGGTTGCAGGATCAACAACAGCGCCAGCCACCACCCGCGCGCACGCTGCGGACCGCGCCACTGGCGCCAGAGCAAGCGCAGCACGGCGACGGCCACCGCCAGGCTCAGCAGTGCGACAAGCCAGTCGCCGGAAGGATTCGCGTTCATGGTGACGGCGCTCCCAACGCATCCAGATAGCGTCCGCCGCCGTCGTCGGCGGCATCGCGCCGCGGCACGGTCGCCGGCGGACGCGCCATCGCGCGCCACAACTCGCCGGCAAGCGCTTCGCGGCATGTCCCGCACAGCGGGTCGTTGCGCAGCGCGTCGATGGCCGCGACCAGGGCCAGCGGATCGCGCTGGCGCTCGCCGTTCGCGCGCACCCAGGCATCCAGCGCCTCCAGCGCCTCGTCATCGGGCGTGGCCCGCGACGGATCGCCCAGTTGGCGCCAGACCCGGGCCGGCACTTCGTCTTCCGATCGCCCCGGTGCCGCCGGCAATGCACGCCGGGCGATGCCATCGCGGTCGCCGCCGAGCCGACGGCTCTCGTCGATCGGCGGCAACTGCGACCCCAGCTTGGCGAGATAGATCCGATCGGCCTGCTGTACCTGCTTGATCAGCTCCAGCGCCCGGTAGGCATACGGCAGGGCCTGCTGCGGCTGTCCCTGGCGCAGCTCCAGCTCGGACTGCCACATCTCGCGCAGCGCCCCGCGCAGGATCTCGCGGGTCTTCGGGTCGAGCAGGGTCGCCGCTTCCGGCAGGTCGTGGGTATGGCCGAACTCGGCCAGCACATCGGCGTCGCGACCGAACACGCCATCGTCCGGCGCCGGGTCCGCATGATCGTGGCCAGCGTGACCGGCGCCCGCCGGGGCGTCGTGATCGCCGTCGTGGTCGCCGTCGTGCGGGTCATCGTGGTCGTCGCCAGCACCGCCGTCCGCGGTTGGCGGCGCCTGTTGCCCGTAGTCGTCGATCGGCAACAGCGCCGCCGGGGACTGCGCGGCGTCGTGGGTCGGCGGTGGCGGCGCACCGCCTTCGCTCTCCTCGCCGAGGAACTGCCCGTAGCGCAACCGCAGCAGGCGCTGGTCGACGCCGAGCGCGTCGGAGCGGTCGAGGAAGCGCTCGGGCGTCATGGCCGGCTTCCGCTTCAGCAGCGCCTCGGCATCGATGATGATCTGCCGCTGGCTGCGGAAGTACGCCGGCAGCACCTGCCGGGCCAGCCCCTCCAATCCTCTCACGTCCGGCACCGGCTGCGGCGGCCGGCGCAGGATCAGGCTGCCGCTGCGCACCGACTGCGGTCGCGGTTGGCGGTTGTCGCGCACTTCCAACTGCACCACCAGGTCCTCGCCCCAATCCAGCGCCAGCGCGGCGACATCGATGCCGGCCTGGAAGCGTCGGCGGGCGCGCTCGCCGCTGCCGCGCAGGATGCGCACGCTTTCCTCGAAGCGGATCTGCTCGCCGCTGCCGCGGGCGACGGTGACATGCAGGCGGGCTTCGGCATCGACGCCGTGGTCATCGCTGGCCTCGAACGCGACCTGCCAGGTGCGCTGGCCCGGCGTCATCATGGTGAGGCCGGTTTCCGGCGCCAGCGCACGCACCTGCGGAGGCCGGTCGGGAATCGCATCGAGCCTGTGCAGCGGCGCTTGCGGCCGCGATCGATCCCGCGCCTGCGTGCCGGTGGCGACGACCCGGTACAGGGTCGAACGTTCCAGGAGATGTCCGCCGACCCAGTCTTCGTCCTCGCGCCGCAGTTCGATCCTGTCGCCGTCATGGAAGACCAGCGCCGCCGCCGCGGGCTGCGGCTCGAAACGCAGCCGCCAGCGCAGACGCGAGCCCTGCGGCGCCTTGGCATCGAGTGTGTCGACCTCCCGTTCCGGCAGACCGGTGTAGCCCGGCGGCGCGACATGCAGGCGTTGCGCGACCAATTGCGGGAGCTGCGCCGACGGTGCTTCCCGACCGGCGTCGCGCGTGCTCGTCGGCGCCTGTCCACCGACCGGCCACAGCAGGGCGGTGGCCGCGCACAGTGCCGCGAGCGCACACGCGGTAGCGATCGCCCGCCGCGACCATGCTGGCCGCAGGTCCGGGGCGGCGGCGACGCGCTGCCACAGCCGGGCGCGCTGCAGGCGCTGCAACGGCGACAACCCGGCCGGTTCTGCAAACAGCAGGGCGGCGCTGTCCTCCATGCCCGGAGCCAGCGTGTCCAGACGGAGCTGCAGCCAGCGCCCGTCGATACGACGCATGCGCCAGATCGCGATCGCGGCGAGCACCGCCACCGCCGCCAGGACGGCTACCCGCGCGGCGGGAACATCGCCCCAGCGCCAACCCAGCGCGGCGATCGCGAACGCCGGCGGCAACCCGATCCACAGCGTGTCGAGGCCCACCCGCAGACGCGCCTCGCGCCAACGCTGCCGCAACGGATCCCGTTCGCCGCCGGCGCCGCTCACGTCCGGGCTCCGCGTCGGCGCGAGGTCGCCAGCCAGCGTTCGGCCAGCCACACCAGCGCGATCAACAATGCCCACCACGGTTG
>NZ_VICD02000190.1 GCF_006546735.2 Marilutibacter maris
TCGCCCTGGGGCGGGCGCTGGGCGGGGTGGCCGCGGCCGCGATCGACGTTTCCGACGGCCTGCTCGCCGACCTCGACCATGTCTGCGCGGCCAGTGGGGTCGGCATGCGGATCGCGCTGGATGCGCTGCCGGCCTCCGATGCGCTGCTCGCGGCCTGCGACGCGGCCGCGCGGACCGGTTTCCAGACCGGCGGTGGCGACGATTACGAACTGGCCTTCACCACGCCGCCCGACGCGGACGCGGCGGTGCGCGCCGCGGCGCTCGGTGCCGGCGTCGCCGTGACCCGGATCGGCGAGGTGGTCACCGGCGAACGGGTGCGCTTGTTCGACGACAGCGGTCGCGAATGGATGCCGACCGCGCGCGGCTACGCGCATTTCGCCGCCAACGATTGATCGCGCGGCGCGCGTCGGGAGCGGTGCGCTGCACGGTGGTAGGTTCATCGGAAGGCCCATCGCGGCTTACGCCGCTCCTACGGTATGGCACGTATGGCCCAGCCCCCTGAGTCAGGGGGGAACGATATCCGGCCAAGCCCGGATATCTCCCAAGATTTGCTTCGCAAACCTCGGGCCCCGCCGTTGCGCTTCCATACCCCCATTCGCATCTGCGATGCGAATCGCCCCCTGACTCAGGGGGCTGAAGGCATGGGACAGACAGGCAAACGATCTTCGTAGGAGCGGCGTAAGCCGCGATGAGGCCTTCATGGGAAGGTCTCATCGCCGCCTGCGCGGCGGCTACGGATGCTTGCGGGGAGCCTGCGCGAGCAGCTTCCGGACCCGCTCGCGCAAGGCCGGCACCACCGCATCGTCGAACCATGGATTGGCCTTGAACCAGCCGACGTTGCGCGGGCTGGGATGCGGCAGCGGCAACAGGCCGTCGTCGATGTACTCGTGCCAGGCGGCGACGGTTTCGGTCAGGCTGGACTTGCGTTGCGCGCCGAGGAAATAGGCCTGCGCGTACTGGCCGATCAGCAGGGTCAGCCCGATGTTCGGCAGCAATGGCAGCAGTCGCGGATGCCAGGTCGCGCGGCATTCCGGGCGCGGCGGTGCGTCGCCGCCGCCCTTCTTGCCGGGATAGCAGAAGCCCATCGGCACGATCGCGATCCGCGTCTCGTCGTAGAAGGTGGCGGCGTCGACCTGCAGCCAGTCGCGCAGGCGCCGGCCGCTGGCGTCGTCCCACGGAATGCCGCTGGCGTGGACGCGGGTGCCGGGCGCCTGGCCGACCACCAGCAGGCGCGCGCTGCGACTGGCCCGCAGTACCGGGCGCGGACCCAGCGGCAGTTCGGCCGCGCACAGCGTGCACGCGCGGATGTCGCCAAGCAGCCGGTCCAGTCGGGAGGTCATGGTGGCAGCAGCTTACCCGGGTTGAGGATGCCGTCGGGATCGAACTGGGCCTTGATCGCGCGCATCAGCGCCAGCGTCGGCGCGTCGATCGCCTGCGGCATGAACTCGCGTTTGGCCAGACCGATGCCATGCTCGCCCGACAGGGTGCCGCCCAGCGCGACCGCCAGCGCGAACACGCGTGCCATCGCCGCCTGCGCGCGGGCGCGCTGGTCGTCATCGGCCGGGTCGTACATCAGGTTCACGTGCAGATTGCCGTTGCCGGCATGACCGAAGCATACGATCGGCAATGCGAATTCGTCGGCGAGCCGCTGCACGCCCTCGACCAGGTCGGGGATGCGCGAGACCGGCACCACCACATCCTCGTTGATCTTGCCCGGTGCGAGCGTGCGCAGCGCCGGCGAAAGCGCCTTGCGCGCGGCCCAGAGCGCCGCGCGCGCGGTCTCGTCCTCGGCGGCGTCGAGCGAGACCAGGCCATCGCCCCCGGCGGCGCGGATCAGCGCGGCAAGCGCGGCGGGCAGGGTGTCGGCGTCGCCGTCGGCCTCGATCATCAGCAGCGCCCCGGCATCGGCCGGCAGCCGGGCGCCGCCGACGTCGCGCGCCAGGCGCACCGCATGATGGTCCATGAACTCCAGCATAGACGGCGTCACCGGCTGCGCCATCAGTCGCGCGACCGCCTGCGCGGCGCTGGCGACGTCGCGATAGATCGCACGGACCGCGCGACGCTCCGGCGGCAGCGGCACCAGTCGCAGGGTCGCTTCGACGATCAACGCCAGGGTCCCCTCGCTGCCGACCAGCAATCGCTGCAGGTCGTAGCCGGTCGAGCCCTTGGTGGTCGCGCTGCCGCAGCGGATCAGCTCGCCGCCGCCGCTGACCGCGGTCAGCGCCAGCACGTTGTCGCGGCTGGCGCCGTACTTGACCGCGCGCGGCCCGCCGGCGTTGCAGGCGAGGTTGCCGCCGATGGTGCAGTAGCTGGCGCTGGTCGGGTCGGGCGGCCAGAACAGGCCGTGCGCCCGCAGCGCGGCCTGCAGATCGCCGTTGAGCACGCCCGGCTCGACCACCGCGCAACGGTCGCCAGGGCGGATCTGCAGGATCCGGTTCATGCGTTCGAACGACACCGCGACGCCGCCGGCCACCGGTACCGCCGCCCCGGTGGTGTTGGTGCCGCGGCCACGTGCGACCACCGGCACCCGATGGCGGCGACACGCGCGGACCAGCGCGAGCACCTGCGCGGCATCGGTCGGCAGCGCGACCGCGTCGGGCAGGGCCTCGCGTCGGGAATTGTCGTAGGCGTAGGTCAGCCGCTCGGCGGGGTCGGTGCGCCAGGCCGCGCTTGCTGAAGAAGCCGGCGCCGATCGGCGACACCTCGATCGGACGCCAGGGCGCGAATTCGCGTGCCTGCGACCACGGCCACCACAGCGCCACGCCGAGGCCACCGTCGGTGAAGGCGTCGAGCAGCGGGTGGGAAAGGGTGCAGGCGAATATCCAGGTCGCGGCCAGCGCCGGTTCCGCGCGCAGGCTGCGGTGGAACGATGCGGCGAGCGCGCCCAGGACCGTGGCGAACAGCAGCGAGTGGCTGGCGCCGCGGTGCCCGAACGCATCGGCGTAGGGGATGTCGAGCGCGAACGCGACCACGTCGGCATCCGGCAGTATCGCCGCGGCCATCCCGGCAAGCATCAGTCTGCGGTCGATCCTCCGCGAGCCCAGGGCGATGCCGGCGGCCAGGGGCACCACGGCGTGGGTGATGATGGTCGGCATGTCGGGGTCCTTCAGGGGCTCAGCAGTCGTCCGCGCGGAACGCATCGCGCAGCCAGTTCAGTCTCGGTGCGGCCGGGTCGCCGTCGGCCTCGATCACGTCGAAGCGGCAGGGCAGGTCGGCGTACCGCGGATGGCGGGCCAGGAATACGTGCGCGGCGCGGATCAGGCGACGCCGCTTGTGCACGTCGACCGAGGCCGCGCCGCCGCCGAAGCCGGCGCCGTGACGGTAGCGGACCTCGACGAATACCAGGCTGTCGCCATCGCGCATGACCAGGTCGATCTCGCCGCCGCGGCTGTGCGCGTTGGCGGCAACGGCACGAAGTCCGGCCGCCAGCAGGTGGCGGCGCGCGGCCGCTTCGACCGCCGCCCCGAGGGCACGACGGTCGGCGCCACGGTCAGCGTCGGTCGCCACCGCCGGGCAGCGGCATCACCACGCCGCTGACGAAGGTCGCCCAGGTCGGGGTCCGCTTGACGTTGCCGAAACCGTCGACCTGGAGGGTGCCGGTCGCGCCCTGGATCGATCCGTCGGAGCTCTTCACCAGCTTCTCCATATAGGCCGAGAGCAGCCAGGCGTCGTAGCCGAACGCGAACAGCCGCGCCGCCGGGCCCCTGGCGGTCGGCAGCATGGTCGCCGCGAACCCGGGCGAGGGCAGGCCGGTGATGCCGCGAGCGGTCCAGGTCTCGGTCGGGAACGCGATGCCGTCCAATGCGCGGTCTTCTTCCGAGCTGCCGATGCCCGACAGCAGTTGCGAGGTGCCGACCCGCGGCACGCCGCCGAGGCCGGCCAGGGCCAGCTTCGGCGCCAGCCCGCGTGCGGCGCCGCCGCGCATGGCCAGGAACACAGCGTCGACGCCGCCCTCGCGCGAGGCGAACGGGCTCAGATCGGCGATGCCCTCGCCGACCACGTCGGTGACGGCGCCGCCACGCTCGACGAGGCGCTCGCGCAACGCGTCGACCATGCGCCGCTGGCTGTCCTCGCCGCCGCTGACGACCAGCACGCGCCCGGCGTTGCGCGACAGCAGGTATTCCGCGGCGGCGATGCCCTCGTCTTCAGGCGACAGCGCGAAGCTGGCATTGCCCGGCGGCGGCGATTCGCTGCCGCTGTTGAGCGCGAGCAGCGACACCGGCATCGAACCGCGCGCGAACAGCGCGTCGACGGCGGTGCGGTCGAGCGGGCCGACCACGAAGTCGTTGCCCTCGGTGACCGCGCGGTCGTAGGCCGACAGGGTGCCGGCGGTGCTGCCGGTGGTGTCGTAGAAGGTGATCTCGGGTCGGCGGCGGCGCTCGCCGTAGTAGCCGGCCATGAAGCCGTCGCGCACCGGCGAGGACGCGACCGCGAGATCGCCCGTCAGCGGCAGCAGGATCGCCAGCTTGACCGGAGGCCGGTAACCGTCGGACTCGGCCGGCGGCCGGTTGTTGGCGTCGAAGGTCCAGGCGCTGTGGTCGAACGGACGCGGCAGCGCAAGACCTCGATCGAGCAGGGCCTGGCCCATGTAGTTGTAGAGCGCATCGCCGGGCGGCAGCGCGGCGGCCTCGCGGGCGAGGCTGTCGTTGTCGAGCTGGGACAGCAACTGGTGGATCCGGCGTTCATTGTCGAGTCGGGCCTGGCCGGTCAGCACGGTGCCACCGCGGGCGAGCGCATCGGCTTCGGCCACGACCGGATTGCGGACCACGGCGGTTTCGGCCGTCGGCCGGACCCCGAACCCGCCGCAGCCGCCCAGCAGCAGGATCGCCAGGGCGGGCGCGAGCAGCCGGCTGGCGGAGCGGGTCGGGAAGCGGTGGGCGGCGGAAACGGAGAACTTTGGACTCATCGGCGGGCATCCTGCGCGGCGCTGCGTGGGCGCGGTGTCGAACGGAAAGGTCGGGCCTGGGCCCGGGAACGGGTACGATTCTAACCGCGCACCACCTGAATCCACCTGTCGGACCCGCAATGCCCGCAACGCTGCACGTCGTCGCTACCCCGATCGGCCACCTCGGCGACCTCAGCCCGCGCGCGCTCGAGACCCTGCGCGGCGTCGATGCGATCTGCGCCGAGGACACCCGCCATACCCGTCAGCTGCTCGCCCACTTCGGCGTCGAGCGGCCGCTGGTGGCGCTTCACCAGCACAACGAGGAGGCCCAGGTCGCGCAACTGGTCGAGCGGTTGCGGGCGGGACAGTCGCTGGCGCTGGTGTCCGATGCGGGCACGCCGCTGGTCAGCGACCCCGGCTACCGCTTGGTCCGCGCCGTGCGCGCCGCCGGCATTCC